>JBPCMS010000117.1:0-40105 GCA_051002015.1 Acidimicrobiia bacterium | reverse complement strand
CACCGAGTTCGGGGGGCGGCCGCCGCACGGGCTCCCCGGGCGGGTATGGGGAGGCGGGCTGTTGCTGGCACCGCATCTCACCGCAAGCGACGGCATGTTCATCACCCTGCTCGGTGGATGACGGATGACGGATGACGGATCCCCTCAGGTGACCACGATGTCGGCGATGCCCTCCTCGGGCTCGGGGAAGCGCAGGTCCAACCCCTCCAGCGTCTCGACGATGGTGGTGGCGATGACCAGGTCGCGGTACCACTTGCGGTTCCCGGGGACGATGTACCACGGGGCGGTCTCGGTCGAGGTCCGCCCGATCGCCTCGGCGAACGCCGCCATGTAGTCGTCCCACCGGGCCCTGTGCTCCAGATCGCCCGAGTTGAACTTCCACCGCTTGTCCGGGTCGTCGATGCGTACCTGGAGCCGGGCGGCCTGCTCCTCCTGGGAGATGTTGATCATGAACTTGACGATGGTGGTGCCCTCCTCGACCAGCATCTGCTCGAAGGCGACGATGTGGTCGTACCGCCTGCTCCACACCTCCTCGGCGGCCAGCTCCATCACCCTGACCACGAGGACGTCCTCGTAGTGGCTCCGGTTGAACACGGCGATCTCGCCGTCGCCCGGCATCCGGGCGTGCACCCTCCACAGGTAGTCGTGAGCCAGCTCCTGCGCGGTGGGGACCCCGAAGGCGTGGACCTTCACACCCTGGGGGTTGATCCCCGAGAAGACCTTCTCGATGGCGCCGTCCTTGCCACCCGAGTCCATCGCCTGGAGCACCACCAGCAGCCGTTTGCTTCCATCGGCCCAGAACAGCTCCTGGGCGGCGTCGAGGCGCTCCCGCAACACCTCGAGGTGGGCCCGGCCCTCCTTCTTGCCGCCGTCGAAGCCCGAGCTGTCGTCGGGATCGGAGGCGGCCAGGTCCACCTCGGTGCCGGGTCGGACCCGGTGGTGGTCCATGGTTCCCTTCTCAGACATGGACTACTCGCCCGGCATGCAGAGACAGAACGGATGACCGGCCGGGTCGGCGTACACCGGGCAGCTCCCGCCGTGGTCGGGCAACCGGATGGCGCCAAGTCGCTCGGCCAGCTTCTGCGCGGCCTCCCGATCGTCGAATTTGAGGTCGAAGTGCATCTGCTGGGGAAACGCCGGGTCGGGCCAGCGGGGGGCGACGAACTGCGGCGCATGCTGAAACGCCAGCATCGGCAGGCTGGCGTCCTCCCGGGCGATCACCACCCGCTCCGGCGAGTCCTCGATACGGTTGGGCATACCGAGCAGTGCCTGATAGAAGGCGGCGAGCGCCCGGGGGCTGAAGCAGTCGATCACGATGCGCCCGAGGACCCCCGGCGACCCGTGAGCGTCGTCCTTGGGCGATGCGTCGGGGTAGAGGCAGAACGGATGCCCAATCGGATCGGCGTACGAGCGAAAGTTGCCCTTGTCCTGCAGGAGTGTGGCGCCTCTCCCCAGGACCATCTCATCGGCCGCTTCCAGGTCGGGGACGAGGATGTCGAGGTGAAGTTGCTGGGGGTGGTTCGGATCCGGCCAGCGAGGTGCGTGGTATTCCGGCGCCTCATCGAACCACAACCGCGGCAGGCGCCGGCGATCTTCTCCAAGGAGCTCGGCGTAGAAGCCGGCAACCTCCTCCCGGCGCTCTTCGGGGCAGGCGATCACGATGGTGGAGATGCCCTCGAAGACCTGTCCGTTCAGGGCGAGGCCATCGAGGCGGCCGTCATCGACGAAACGGACCGTGACAAAGGCCTGCCCGCGCTCGCCCTCGAGAGTGAAGCGCGCCATTTTCTCTGAGACCTGCACCTCGTCGGTGATACGCCGCGGCGACCCGGCCAGGTCATCGAGGCCTGGTCCCCACTCATCACGGAGGTACGTGTCCACCGACCAATCGCCGTCGGCGACGAAGCCCCGGACTCGTTGCGAGAGCCGGTCGCTCACCGCAGCCGCTTCTCCGCGCTCGAGGAGCTCGACGAGCTCTCTCGCCGGCGTCACCGGGTCTGTCATGGCGCAGATGGTAGGACGGCCATGGCTGTGCGGCCATTGGTCGAGCGGTGGCGCCGGGTACCCTGCGGCCCGTGACCGACCGCCGTGGCTCCGTCCGGATCGCCCCTTCGATCCTCGCCGCCGACTTCGCGCGGCTCGGCGAGGAGATCGCCACCGTCGCCCCTCATGTCGAGATGCTCCACATCGACGTGATGGATGGTCATTTCGTCCCCAACGTGTCGCTGGGGATCCCGGTGATCCGGTCGATCAGACCGGTCACCGACCTGCCGTTCGACTGCCACCTGATGATGACCAACGCCGACGCCTACTTCGAGCCGCTCAAGCAGGTCGGCGCCGATCTGGTCACCATCCACATCGAGGCGTACCCGGACCCCACCAGGGCGGCGGAGCAGGCCCGGTCGCTCGGGCTCGGCTTCGGGCTGGTGCTCAACCCGCCCACCCCGTACGCCGCGGTCGACCCCTTCCTCGAGCTGTGCGACCTGGTGCTGGTGATGTCCGTCAACCCTGGCTTCGGCGGCCAGACGTTCATCCCGGGTGCGCTGGAGACGGTGCGGTCGCTTCGAGAAGCCCTTGATCGTCGCTCGCTGTCGGTCGATATAGAGATCGACGGAGGGATCGGACCGGAGACCATCGGTGCCGCTCGGAAGGCGGGGGCCGATGTCTTCGTTGCCGGCAGCGCCATCTTTGGCGCCGCCGACCCGGTCGCCGCCGTGGAAGCGTTGCGTCGAGCCGCAGAGGGGTGAACGAGGGATGAACCGGGATCATCACGGAGGGCTCCGTCCGCTGAATCGGCCCGGCTGATCGACCCGGCATGCGTCAGCGGATTCTCGTGATCGACGACGACGTCGACCTCACCAGCCATCTCGGTCGGCATCTCGGCGCCGGTGGGTTCGTGGTCGACGTCGTGCCCGACGAGCCGGCTGCGCTGGCGGCGATGGGGGAGCGGGCCTACGACCTCATCATCCTCGACGTGATGCTGCCCCACGGTGACGGGTTCGAGCTTCTCCGCCGCATCGTCGGCGACCGCCGCCGAACCCCGGTGCCGGTGATCGTGCTCACCGCCCAGCGGCGGGGGGCCGACCTGATACGGGCGCTCCGCTTCGGCGCCGACGACTACGTGGTCAAGCCGTTCGACACCGACGAGCTGGAGGCAAGGGTGCACACCGTCCTCCGCCGCACCGGGCAGATGCGTGACCTGTCGCCGCTCACCGGTCTCCCCGGCAACCGGGCTATCTCGGTGGACCTGGAGCGTCGGCTGGCCACCGGCGAGCCGCTGGCGGTGGCCCACGTCGACATCGACGACTTCAAGGCGATCAACGACGCCTACGGGTTCCTGCGGGGGGACGGGGTCATCACCTTCTGCGCCCGCTGCCTCCGGATCCCGGCGGCGGAGACCGCCGAGGTGTTCGTGGGTCACGTCGGCGGTGACGACTTCGTCGTCGTGCTCCGTCCCTCCGACGTCGACGACTTCTTCGCCGCGGTGATCGCCACCTGGGATGAGGGGATCACCGCCTTCTACGGCGCCGCCGACATCTCCCGGGGCGGGATCACGGTCATCGACCGGCGGGGAGAGGAGCGGCTCCATCCCATCGCATCGCTCTCCATCGGGGTGGCGACCAACACCCGGCGGCGGCTCACCTCGCAGTGGGAGGCATCCGCCATCGCCGCCGAGATGAAGGAGCACGCCAAGCGCCACCCCGGCTCAAACGTCCAGGTCGACCGCAGGGTCGAGACGCCGCTCAACGGTGTCGGCGGCGTCGCTACGATGTCGCCATCAGAAGAGCCCCCTTCAGGGCAGGGTGAAATTCCCGACCGGCGGTGAAAGCCCGCGACCCCCGCTACGGGGTGGACCCGGTGGAACTCCGGGACCGACGGTGAGAGTCCGGATGGGAGAAGGAGGGCGTTGTGCCGCGTGGCACGACGGGCAACCGAGTCGGTTGGCCGCAGCCTTGGCTGTGGGCCTTGGAGCGCGCCATCGAGGCCGCCTCCGCCCATCGTCCCCACCCCAACCCGCGGGTCGGCGCCGTGGTGGTGTCCCCGGCGGGCCGGGTGGTCGCCACCGCCGCCCACGAGGCGAGCGGAAAGCCCCATGCCGAGACCACCGCATTGGCCATGGCAGGAGCCCAGGCACCGGGCGGGACCCTGGTGGTCACCCTCGAGCCGTGCTCGCACCAGGGCCGCACCCCGCCTTGTGTCGACGCCATCGTCGAGTCCGGCGTCGCCAGGGTGGTGATCGGTGCCGCCGATCCGGATCCCCGGGTCTCCGGTTCGGGGGTCGCCGCCCTCCGCGCCGCCGGGATCGAGGTCGAGGTGGGTGTGCCCGGTGTCGACGCCGAGCGGCTCGATCCCGGGTACTTCCACCATCGCCGCACCGGGCGGCCCCGGATGACGCTCAAGATGGCGGCCACCCTCGACGGTCAGACGGCGGCGGCCGACGGCACCTCGCAGTGGATCACCGGGGAGGAAGCCCGGCTCGACGCCCACAGGCTGCGCGCCGCCTCCGATGCGGTGCTCATCGGGGCGGAGACGCTGCGCCACGATGATCCTTCGCTCGACGTCCGCATCCCCGGTCACACCGGTCTCCAGCCCCGGCCGGTCGTGATCGCCGGGGCAAGGCCGCTCCCCGCCACCGCCAGGCTCTACCGGCGGGAGCCACTGGTGTACCGGTTGGGGGGCGCCGCCCCGATGCCTGCCGGGCTCGAGGTGGTTGACGCCGCCGACCTGCCCGCCGCGGTGAAGGACCTCGGTGCCCGCATGGTGATCGACGTCCTGGTGGAGGGCGGCGCCACGCTGGCCCGGTCGCTGCTGGTCGCCGGGCTGGTCGATCGGATCGTCCTCTACCTGGCAGGACGACTCGCCGGGGGGGTGGGCCGCCCACTGTTCGACGGGCCGTTCGCCACCCTCACCGACGTCACCGAGCTGACCATCGACGAGGTGGTGCCGGTGGGGAACGACATCCGCATCACGGGGACGCCCCGCTGATGTTCACCGGGATCGTCACCGAGCTGGGATCGATCGTGGCGGTGGCACCGATGGACGGCGGCGCTCGGATCGCGCTGGCCGCTCCCGACACCGCCCCGGGTATGGCCATCGGTGACTCGGTCGCCGTCAACGGCGTCTGCCTCACCGCGGTCGGGCTCGACGGCTCCCACATCACGGTGGAGCTGGTCGCCGAGACCCTGGCCCGCACCAACCTGGGCGGGCTCGCCCCGGGCGACATCGTCGACCTGGAGCGGCCCATGCCCGCCGACGGCAGGTTCGACGGGCACATGGTCCAGGGTCACGTCGACGGGACCGGGCGGATCGCTCACATCGCCGCCGACGGTCCGGGGCGAAGGTTGCGCATCGGGGTCGACCCCTCGCTGGCCCGCTACATCGCCGAGAAGGGATCGATCACCGTCGACGGGGTCAGCCTCACCGTCACCGCCGTATCCGACCGGGGCGACCCCTGGTTCGAGGTCGCCCTCATCCCGCACACCCTGGCGGTGACCGTGCTCGGCCACAGGGGGCATGGAGACACCGTGAACCTCGAGGTGGATGTGATCGCCAAGTACGTGGAGCGCATGATGGCGACGAGACCATGACCGACACCGTGGACGCCATCCAGAGGGCGACGAACGCGCTCGCCTCGGGCGGGTTCGTGCTGGTGGTCGACGACGAGAAGCGGGAGAACGAGGGTGACCTGATCCTCGCCGCCGAGATCGCCACCGCACCACGGCTCGCCTTCATGATCCGCCACACCAGCGGGCTGATCTGCGTCCCGATGACCGGCGATCGGGTCGACGCCCTCGCCCTGCCCCCGATGGTGGGACACAACACCGAGTCGTACCGCACCGCATTCACGGTGTCGGTCGACCTAATCGAGGGCACCACCACCGGGATCTCGGCGGCGGACCGTTCCGCAACCATCAGGGCACTCGCCGACCCTGGCGTGGGACCGACAGCCTTTGCCAGACCCGGCCACGTCTTCCCGCTCCGGTATGCGCCCGGCGGGGTGCTGGTCCGGCCCGGCCACACCGAGGCCACCATCGACCTGCTCCGACTCTCCGGGATGAGCGAGGTGGGGGTGCTGTGCGAGCTGGTCGACGACGACGGCACGATGATGCGGGGGAGCAGGCTCGACGAGTTCGCCGCCGACCACGACATCCCGATGCTGTCGATCGCCCGGCTGATCGAGCACCGCTACCGCACCGAGTCGCTGGTGGTCGCCGAGGGGGAGGCGAGGCTCCCCACGGTGCATGGCGAGTTCAGGGCCCTCGGGTTCCGCTCGGCGCTGGACGGGTCCGAGCACATCACCCTGGTGATGGGGGAGGTGGCCGGTGCCGAGGACGTCCTCACCAGGGTCCACTCCGCCTGCTTCACCGGGGACGTCCTCGGGTCGCAGCGGTGCGACTGCAGGGCCCAGCTCGAGGAGGCGATGCTGCGGGTCGCCGCCGAGGGCACCGGCATCATCGTGTACAACCGGTCGCACGAAGGCAGGGGGATCGGGCTGCTCAACAAGCTGGCCGCCTACCGGCTCCAGGACCAGGGCCATGACACGGTGGAGGCCAACACCGCCCTCGGTTTCGAGCCCGACCAGCGGGACTTCGCCCTCGACGCCCAGGTGCTGGCGGCCCTCAAGGTGTCGAGCGTTGCGCTGATGACGAACAATCCGGAGAAGGGGCGCCAGCTGGAGCGCTACGGGATCACCGTGTCCCGCCGGGTGCCCCTGGTGGTGGGGGCCGGTCCCCACAACGCCGGCTATCTCGCCACCAAGCGCAGCAAGCTGGGGCACATCATCGAAGGCGGGAGCGATGCACAGTGAGGATCGACAGCGACCCCGGGGAGGTGGAGGTCGATGTCTCCGACCTTCGTATCGGGGTGGTGAGGTCCCGATTCAACGCCTCCATCACCGACGGGCTGCTCGAGGGCGCCCTCGGCTGGCTGGAAGGGGCAGGGGTGGCGTCGGTCACCGTGGTCGACGTCCCGGGGGCGTTCGAGCTCCCGGTGGCGGCCAAGGCCCTGTGTGCCGACCACGATGCCGTGGTCGCCATCGGCGCCGTCATCGAAGGTGAGACCGACCACTACCAGCACGTGGCCAGAACGGCGTGCGACGGGCTGATGCGGGTGATGCTGGACACCGGGGTGCCGGTCGGGCTGGGGCTGCTCACCGTGCGCCGGGCGGAGCAGGCCGTGGCCCGGGCGGCGCCGGGTGCCGAGAACAAGGGGGCCGAGGCGGCGTCGGCGGCGGCGACCACGGCGGCGCTGCTGGGCGACCTCGCCGAGCTGCGCCCTACGGCGATACCGAAGGACTGACCGGCGCCGCCCGGAGCGCCGAGGTTGCCGGCGACGTTTGATCCCGGCCGGCGGATCCGTATACTCCGGGCCACAACCGACACCGCAAGCGGGGGCGCTGCCTCCCACCCGGCCACCGACCGGTCCCGCAACGGGAGCAACAGGTGCGCCGCGGTCGACAACCCGACAGGGGGCAGCGCCGTATGCGTTGCCCCCTTCGCGTTGCATCCGCATCGACGGGGGCCGGGGGTCGGCGGCGACACGACACCACGCCTTCCAGGAGGTACCAGATCACCACCAGAGAACCGAGGGTCAACGAGCGCATCCGCGCCCGCGAAGTCCGGTTGGTAGACCCCGACGGGGGCCAGATCGGGCTCAAGACCATCGAAGAAGCCCGCTGGCTGGCCGACCAGCTCGGTCTGGACCTCGTCGAGGTCGCCCCGGACGCCAAGCCGCCCGTGGTCAGGATGATGGACTACGGCAAGTTCAAGTACGAGCAGTCGGTCCGGGCGAGGGAGGCCCGCAAGAAGCAGACCAGAACCGTGATCAAGGAGGTTCAGTTCCGACCCAAGATCTCGTCGAACGACTTCGATGTCAAGCGCAAGCGGGTCGAGCGCTTCCTCGGCGAGGGCGACAAGGTCAAGGTATCGATGCGGTTCCGGGGTAGGGAGATCACCCATCCCGAGCTGGGCCGAGAGGTCCTCGACCGGCTCGCCGCCGCCATCGAGGGCCAGGGGACGGTCGAGACCGCCCCGATCATGGACAACCGGCAGATGACCATGGTGCTGGCACCCCTGAAGCGGGCGGCCGTGGTACCGGAGCGCACCAACGAGACGGTGGTGGAGCCGGACGCCGATGAGACGATCGTGCCCGCCGAGGCCTCGACCGAGCCCGACCTCGAACCGGCGGGTGATGCGAAGATCGACGGGGGCGAGACGCAGACGGCGGAGACCGTGGAGACGGCGGAGACGGCGGACGAGACGGCCGGGTGACCGCGGTCACCGCACAAGCAGAGAGTGTGAGGACGTGCCCAAGCAGAAGACACACCGGGGCGCAGCCAAGCGGCTGCAGGTCACCGGGACCGGGAAGATCAGCAGGCGCAACGCCTGGCGCGGTCACAACCGGCACAAGAAGAGCGGGAGACGGTGGCGCCGGGTGCAGGGCGAGAGCGTGCTGACCGGCGGCGACGCCCGTCGCGCGGCGCGGTTGCTCGGGAGGTAGGAACGTCATGGCGAGAGTGAAGAGGGCGGTCAACGCCGCCAAGAAGCGCCGCAAGGTGATGGCGGGCGCCGCCGGGAACACCGGGGCGCGCAGCCGGCGCTATCGCGCCGCACGGGAGCAGA
Organism: Acidimicrobiia bacterium; assembly: GCA_051002015.1. GTDB lineage: Bacteria > Actinomycetota > Acidimicrobiia > Spongiisociales > UBA5794 > JACDBE01. Next base: position 31,487 of record JBPCMS010000117.1, on the reverse strand, counting down.
ACCTGAACTCGCTCCAGTACGCCTACCGTGATCGTCGGGCCCGCAAGGGTGAGTTCCGGCGGCTGTGGATCACCCGGATCAACGCCGGGGCCCGTCTTCACGGCAGCACCTATTCGCAGCTGATGGCCGGTCTCAAGACCGCCGAGGTCGAGGTCGACCGTAAGATGCTGGCCGAGATGGCGGTCAACGATCCGGACGCCTTCGCCGCCCTGGTCGAGGTGGCCATGGCGGCAACCGCCGACTGACGGCCCCGGTCATCGACCCGCCCCAGCTGACCTCGGTCCGCAACCCACGGGTGATCGCCGTCGCCGCCCTCCACGATCGGCGTCCCCGGCGCTCGGCGGGACTCACCCTGATCGAGGGTCCGGCGCAGATCGCAGACGCGGTGGCGGCCGGTGCGGACCTGGTCGACCTGTACGGCCTCGACCCCGCCGATGTCCCGGAGGGGTCGACCGCGGTGGTGACCACCGTCTCCGAGGCGGTCCTCGGTCGGATGGCAGGGACCCGGCATCCGCGCGGTCCGGTCGCCGTCGTTGCCATCCCGGCGTCGGCGACGCTGCGCCCGGTCGACACCGTGGTGCTGTGGGACGTGTCCGACCCTGGAAACGCCGGCGCCGTGGTGCGCTCGGCGGCCGCTTTCGGTTTCGACGTGGCGGCGACGGCAGGGTCCACCGATGTCTGGTCGCCAAAGGCGCTGCGGGCCGCCGCCGGCGCCCAGTTCCGCACCGCGGTGGTCGAGCTGGGGGACGATCCCTTGGCGGCCCTGACGGGGGCGGGCCTGACCCCGCTGGCGGCGGTCGTCGCCGGCGGAGGTGAGGTGGAGGACATCGCCTCCACCGATCCGGTGGCCCTGATCATCGGCGGCGAGCCGCACGGGCTCCCCGAGGCGGTCACCTCCCGCTCGAAGCCGGTGTCGCTGGCCTTGGACGGGGGCGTGGAGAGCCTCAACGCCGCCGTTGCCGCCGGGGTCTTGATGTACCAGCTACGCAAACGCCGTCACCCGGCATCCTCGACCGTGGGCGGGGCGTCGTCTCCCGGCCGATAAGCTCCCCACCCCATGGAACCAGCCGCCACGCTCGACCGGATCGTCGCCGACGCCCCCCACCGGATCGCCGCCGCCGCCTCGCTCGACCAGCTGCATCGACTCGAAACCGAGTTGCTCGGGCGGAGCTCGGTGATCGCCGAGGTCAAGCGAAGCCTGGGAGGCATCGACCCCGCGCGGCGGCGCGCCTTGGGTCGGCTGATCAACGAGGCCAACACCCTGATCGGCCCCGCCATCCTGGCCCGCCGCGCCGAGCTGGAGCGGATCGAGACCGCGGCTGCGCTGGCCGGTGATGCCGTCGACGTCACCATGCCGGGACGATCGGCCGAGCAGGGGACGCTCCACGTCATCCGGCAGGTGATGGAAGAGATCGTCGACATCTTCGTGGCGCTCGGGTACACCGTGGCCACCGGTCCCGAGGCCGAGACCGACTGGTACAACTTCACCGCGCTCAACTTCAAGCCGGACCATCCCGCCCGGGCCGAGACCGACACCATGTACCTCGACTACGGCGAGGCTGCCGAAGGGGTGCTGCTGCGCACCCACACCTCGCCGATGCAGGCCCGGTATATGGAGCAGCACACGCCCCCGATACACGTCGTGGTCCCCGGCCGGGTCTTCCGGCGCGACCCGCTCGATCCCACCCACTCGCCGGTGTTCCACCAGGTGGAGGGGCTGGCGGTCGACACCGACATCACCTTTGCCGATCTCAAGGGCACCCTGGCCCATTTCGCCCGCGAGTTCCTCGGCCCCGACATCACCATCAAGTTCCTACCCCATTACTTCCCGTTCACCGAGCCGTCCGCCGAGATGCACGTCCTGTACCGGGGCTCGTGGCTGGAGCTGCTCGGCTGCGGGATGGTCCACCCCGCCGTGTTCGAGCACGTCGGCTACGACCCGGAACAGGTCACCGGGTTCGCCTTCGGGTTGGGGGCGGACCGGATGGCCATGGTGCGCCACGGGGTCACCGACATCCGCCACCTGTTCGATCCCGACCGGCGCGTCCTGAGTCAGTTCCGATGAAGCTGACGCTGGCGTGGCTGGCCGACTTCATCGACCTACCCACCGCCGACCCCGAGGAGATCGCCGCCGCCTTCGAGGCCATGGGGCATGAGGTCGAGTCGTACCAACGACTCATCCCCGAGTTCGAGGGCGTCGTCATCGGGAGGGTCACCGGCATCGCCGCCCACCCCGACGCCGACAAGGTGCGGGTGTGCACGGTCGACGTCGACGCCGCCGACGGCGACACCGAGATCGTATGCGGGGCCTGGAACTTCGAGGCGGGTGCCGTGGTGCCGGTCGCCCTGCCCGGGGCCAGGGTGGGCGACCTCGTCATCGAGCGGCGCCGCATCCGGTCGGTGGTGTCGAACGGGATGATCTGCTCGGAGCGCGAGCTGGGACTGGGCGACGACGGCGCCGGGATCATGGTGCTCGATGGTGACTACCCCGATGCCGCCGGCCGGATCGGTGAAGACTTCTCCTCCGTGCTCGAGCTCCCCGACGTGGTGTTCGACCTCTCCATCACCCCCAACCGGCCCGACTGCATGTCGGTGCTCGGGCTGGCTCGCGAGCTCGGCGCCTTCTACCAGATCCCGGTCAGGGAACCGGTGATCTCCGTCGTCGAGGAAGCGCCCGCTTCGACCACGACGGTGACCATCGCCGACCCGGTCGGCTGCCCCCGTTTCGTGGGGCGGGAGCTGCGCAACGTCGCCGTCGCCCCTTCACCGCACTGGCTGCGGCTCCGGCTGCGGGCGGCCGGCATCCGGCCCATCACCAATGTGGTTGATGCCAGCAACTACGCCATGGTCGAGCTGGGCCATCCCACCCACGCCTTCGACCGGGACCGCCTCGGCGATACCGTGGTGGTGCGCCGGGCGGTGGTAGGGGAGCGGATCACCACCCTCGACGACCAGCAACGGGCGCTGGTGCCCGCCGACATCGTGGTCGCCGACGGCGAACGCCCGGTGGCGATCGCCGGGGTGATGGGGGGCGCCGCCACCGAGATCGACGACGCCTCGACCCGGATCCTGGTCGAGGCGGCGTTCTGGGATCCGCCCGCCATCCTGGTCACCTCGAGGCGGCTCGGGCTTCACTCCGAGGCGTCCGCCCGGTTCGAGCGGGGCATGGACCCGAACTTCTGCCACCTTGCCGCCGACCGCGTCGCCCAGCTGCTCCAGCAGATCGCCGGCGCCACCGTGGTGGCCGGCCTGATCGACGAGTACCCGGCCCCGATCGAGTCCACCGTCGTCACCCTGAGCGGCGACCAGATCCAGCGGCATCTCGGTATCACCATCGGGCTCGACGAGGCGGGGGCGCTGCTGGAGCGGCTCGGCTTCGCCGTCACCGGGGGCGACCCACTGGTGGTGGCGGCGCCGACCAGGCGGCGGGACATAGAGCGCCCCATCGACCTGGTGGAGGAGATCGCCAGGCTCAACGGCTTCGACCGGATCCCCGACCGGATCCGCACCGGGTTCGGTGGAGGGCTGCCCCCGGTGGAGCGGAACCGACGCCGGCTGCGCGGCTTCATGGCGGGCGCCGGCTACGCCGAGACGCTGTCGTTCTCGTTCATCGGCGACACCGACCTCGACGCCCTCGACCTGCCCGATGACGACCCCCGGCGCCACGGGATCCCGGTGCAGAACCCGCTGCATGAGGCGAACGGGGTGATGCGAACCACCCTGCTCCCCGGGCTGATCGCCGCCGCCGCCCGCAACGTCACCCACCGCATCGACGACGTCGCCCTGTTCGAGACCGGGACCGTGTTCCTCCCCGGGCCCGCCACGATCCCCGACCAGCCCGAGCACCTCGGATTCATCCTGGTGGGTCGGGTCGGAGCCGGCATCGGTACGCCGGGCCGGCCCGTCGACGTGGCCGACGCCACCGGGCTGTGGGAGGAGTTGGTGGCCGCCATGGGCGTCACCGGGGCATCGATCCACCAGGGAACCGCCCCCGAGCTGCACCCCGGTCGGTGCGCCCAGGTGTCGGTCGACGGCGTTCCCATCGGGGTGGTCGGCGAGCTGCATCCGTCGGTAGCCGCCCGGGCGGGGCTCCCCGGCCGGGTCGTGGTCGGCGAGCTCGATGTGGCCCCGCTGGTGGCGGAACGTCCCCCGTGGCAGTTCCACCCACCCAGCCAGTACCCACCCAACATCTTCGATCTCGCCTTCGAGATCGAAGCCGGGACCCCGGTCGGTGAGCTGCTCGGCGCCATTCGCTCGGGGGCGGGCAACCTGTACGAGTCGCACCGGGTGTTCGATGTGTTCTCCGGCGGCCCCGTCGCCGAGGGGCGCACCAGCGTGGCGGTGCGGCTGACGCTGCGGGCCGCCGATCATACGTTGACCGATCAGGAGCTGATCCCGGTACGAAGGGCCATCGTCGACACCGTGATGGCGGCAACCGGAGCCGATCTCCGGGGAGAGGTGTGAGATGAGCGACTTCCTGATGACCACCGACCTCGGCATCGACGGTCTGTCCGCCGTGCTCGATCTGGCGGGGAAGGTGAAGGAGGACCGCGATGCCCACCGGGGCCGGCTGTCCGGAAAGGCGGTCGGGCTGTTCTTCGAGAAGCCGTCGACGAGGACCAGGGTCTCGTGCGAGGTGGCAACGGTGGACCTCGGGGCCCACCCGGTGGTGCTCAAGGCGGACGAGGTCGGTCTGGGCAAGCGGGAGGCCGTCGAGGATGTGGCCAGGACCCTCGACCGCTACCTCGACGTGCTCGCCTTCCGGGTCTTCGACCACGCCAATCTCGATGCGCTCGCCGCCAACGCCGCCGCTCCGGTGATCAACCTGCTCTCCGACCGGAGCCATCCCTGCCAGGCGCTCGCCGACCTGCAGACCATCGCCGAGAACCGCCCGCTGGCGGGGACCTCCCTCACCTACGTCGGGGACGGCAACAACATATGCCACTCGCTGATGCTGGCCGGTGCCATGGCGGGCCTTCACCTCCGGGTCGTAGGACCGGCGGGGTTCGAGCCCGATGCGGCAATCACCGCCGAGGCGGAAGGGCTCGCCACCGCCTCCGGCGGGTCGGTCACCGTCACCACCGACCTGGCCGAGGCCGTCACCGGCACCGATGTGGTTTACACCGATGTCTGGGCATCGATGGGACAGGAGTCCGAGGCGGCCGAGCGGCGGGCGCGGTTCGCCCGCTATCAGATCGACGAGAAGGTGTTCGCCCTGGCGGCGCCGGACGCCATCTTCCTCCACTGCCTGCCCGCTCACCGGGGTGAGGAGGTCACCCACGGGGTGCTGGAGCATCCCCGGTCGCGGGTGTTCGACCAGGCCGAGAACCGGCTCCACGCCTTCAAGGCCCTGCTTCTCCACCTCACCGGTTGACTGTAACCACCCTCGCCCAGCTCCTCGAGGGCGACCCGGTCGCCGTCGCCCCGCGGCTGCTGGGGATGCGGCTCCGCTCCCGGTTCAGCGGTGTGGTCACCGAGGTGGTCCTCGACGAGGTGGAGGCGTACGCCGGCGAGTCCGACCCCGCCAGCCACACCGCCCCCGGCCCGACCATGCGCAACCGGCCGATGTACGGGCCCCCCGGCACGCTGTACGTCTATCGCTCGTACGGGCTGCATTGGTGCATGAACGTGGTCACCCTCGCCGCCGGAGAACCGGGGGCCGTGCTGCTCCGGGGCGGGGTACCGGTGCGGGGATTCGCCGAGATGGCCAGGCGGCGGGGGCGCTCCGACCATCTCGCCGACGGTCCCGGCAAGCTGTGTGCGGCGCTCGGGGTCACCGGTGTGCACAACGCAACGTCGGTGCTCACCGGCCCGGTCCGGCTGCTCGACCGCACCGAACCGGCACCGCCCTACACGGCGACGCCCCGCATCGGGATCTCGAGGGCGGTCGACCGGCCCTGGCGGTTCGTGGCGGTGCGGCCCCACTAACCTCGCCGCCCCGGAGGTTGCGATGCTCCCCGTCGACGATCAGCTCGATCATCTGGTGCACGGGCTGGACACCGTCCTCCCCGCCGACGGGCTGCGCAAGCTGCTGGGTGAGGGCCGGCCGCTCCGGGTCAAGTTGGGGGTCGACCCGACCGCCCCCGACGTCACCCTCGGTTGGGCGGTGGTGCTCCGGCTGCTCAGGCGGTTCCAGGAGCTGGGGCACCTGGCGGTGCTGATCGTCGGCGACTTCACCGCCCGCGTCGGCGATCCCAGCGGCAGGAACGAAACCCGCAGGCGGCTCGACGCCGGTGAGGTCGACGCCTACGCCGCCCGCTGCCTCGACATGATCGGCGACCTGCTGCTCCCCGAGCCGCTCGAGATCAGGCGTAACGCCGAATGGCTGGCCCCGATGACCATGGAGGGCATCCTCGAGCTCACCTCGACCCTCACCGTCGCCCAGCTCCTCGAGCGCGGGTATTTCCGGGATCGGTGGTCGTCGCAGCGACCCATCTCGCTGGTCGAGTTCGTGTATCCGTTGCTCCAGGGGTACGACTCGGTGGCCGTCGAGGCCGACATCGAACTCGGCGGGGCCGATCAACTGTGGAACCTCACCATTGGTCGGGTCATCCAGGAGCGGTACGGCCAGCCCCCGCAGACGGTGGTGACCGTTCCCCTGCTGATGGGCACCGATGGGGTCAAGAAGATGTCGCAGAGCCTCGGCAACTACATCTCGGTGCGCCATCCAGCGGGCGAGATGTTCGGCAGGACGATGAGCATCCCCGACGAGGTGATGGGGGAGTGGCTAGTGCTCGCCGCCGGTCTGCGCCGACCCGAGGCGGAGGCCATCATGACCGAGGTGGCCGCCGGCACCCGCCATCCGGGCGAGACCAAGCGGCTGCTCGCCCGCCTGGTCGCCGCTCGGTACTGGGGTGAGGAGGCAGCAGCCGAGGCCGAGGCCGGTTTCGACCGGTTGTTCGTTGGTCACCACATCCCCGAAGACATCGAAACGGTGGCGCTGCCGCCAGACGAGAGCGAGGTGTCGCTCCCCGAGCTGCTGGAGCGGGCAGGACTGGTACGGTCGAGATCGGAGGCGCGCCGGCTGCTCGGCCAGGGCGCCGTCCGGATCGAAGGGGTCCCGGTCGACACCGAGCGTCTCCCCGCCGATGCGGTGGCGGGCAAGGTGGTTCAGGTGGGCAAGCGCCGGTTTGTCAGGGTAAAGGCACCGTGAACGGCCGGGTGCGGAATGTCGTCGCCGATGTCCTTGTTGTGTTGGCGCTGGTGCTGCTGGGGCTCTGGCTGCTGCGTCGGGTGGTCGGATTCGTCGGGGCGCTGCTCGGGCTGGTTGTGCTCGCAGCCGTGGTGGTGGGTCTGCTGGCACTCTCCGGGAGGATCCGGAAGGGTGGCGGTGGGCCGACCTGACGCCGCTCGGGCACCGACTTGCACGACGGACCCCGCTGTGGCACAATCTTGTTGCGACCGACTCTCGAGCCGGCCGCTCTGCACGCCCGTTTCCGGGCGGATAAGGATCAGGGCCCAGGACCGGCGCTCGACGCGTCTCCCCGGGCCTCGGGCTCCTTGACAACTGAACAGCGTGTCAAAAGCCAGCATGTGCCCTCCGGCCGGTCCGCCTTTGTGCGGGTAGCCGTCTGGTTGGTACAGCAACAAGCCAAAGTCTGCATCCCTCGGTTCGCCGAGGAGAAGGGGTTTCCGTCCCCTGGTGCAGGCGACCTTTGAGTCTGACTCCATCGTCGCTTCGGCGACATCGGAATCAGGTTCAAACAACTCTCGATGGAGAGTTTGATCCTGGCTCAGGACGAACGCTGGCGGCGTGCCTAATGCATGCAAGTCGAGGGAGATCCGTCCAATCCGTAAGGTGCGGGCGGGGAAACCGGCGAACGGGTGCGTAACACGTGAGGAACCTGCCCTGAAGACCGGGATAGCCCGGGGAAACCCGGATTAATACCGGATGATCTCACCGGACCACATGGCCCGATGAGCAAACAGTCCGCTGCTTCAGGATGGCCTCGCGGCCTATCAGCTCGTTGGTGGGGTAACGGCCTACCAAGGCTACGACGGGTAGCTGGTCTGAGAGGACGATCAGCCACACTGGGACTGAGACACGGCCCAGACTCCTACGGGAGGCAGCAGCAGGGAATATTGCACAATGGGCGAAAGCCTGATGCAGCGACGCCGCGTGCGGGATGACGGCCTTCGGGTTGTAAACCGCTTTCAGGAGGGACGAAACTGACGGTACCTCCAGAAGAAGCCCCGGCCAACTACGTGCCAGCAGCCGCGGTAATACGTAGGGGGCGAGCGTTGTCCGGATTTATTGGGCGTAAAGGGCTCGTAGGTGGTTCAGCAAGTCAACTGTGAAAGTCCGGGGCTCAACCCCGGGAGGCCAGTCGAAACTGCTGTGACTAGGGTCCGGTAGAGGTGAGTGGAATTCTCGGTGTAGCGGTGAAATGCGCAGATATCGAGAGGAACACCAGTAGCGAAGGCGGCTCACTGGGCCGGTACCGACACTGAGGAGCGAAAGCGTGGGGAGCAAACAGGATTAGATACCCTGGTAGTCCACGCCGTAAACGTTGAACACTAGGTGTGGCGGACTTATCCACGTCTGCCGTGCCGCAGCTAACGCATTAAGTGTTCCGCCTGGGGAGTACGGCCGCAAGGCTAAAACTCAAAGGAATTGACGGGGCCCCGCACAAGCGGCGGAGCATGCGGCTTAATTCGATGCAACCCGAAGAACCTTACCTGGGCTTGACATCATGGGTCTACCTGTGGAAACACAGGGTGCTTTGCGCCCATGACAGGTGGTGCATGGCTGTCGTCAGCTCGTGTCGTGAGATGTTGGGTTAAGTCCCGCAACGAGCGCAACCCCTGTTCTATGTTGCCAGCGGATAATGCCGGGGACTCATAGAAGACTGCCGGGGACAACTCGGAGGAAGGCGGGGACGACGTCAAGTCATCATGCCCCTTATGTCCAGGGCTGCACGCATGCTACAATGGGCGGTACAACGGGCAGCGATCGCGCGAGCGTGAGCGAATCCCTTAAAGCCGTCCTCAGTTCGGATTGGAGTCTGCAACTCGACTCCATGAAGCCGGAGTCGCTAGTAATCGCGGATCAGCAAAGCCGCGGTGAATACGTTCTCGGGGCTTGTACACACCGCCCGTCACATCACGGAAGTCGGTAACACCCGAAGTCAGTGGCCTAACCCTTGTGGAGGGAGCTGCCGAAGGTGGGATCGGTGACTGGGATGAAGTCGTAACAAGGTAGCCGTACGGGAACGTGCGGCTGGATCACCTCCTTTCTAAGGAGCATTCTTGAGCCACCGAAAGGTCGGCTCAGAAGCACCTAGTGGATATGCTGGTTACTCGGCGTCACGCCGGCACCTTCGGAGGCAGCTCCCGAGCTCGCATCCCCTGTCATCAGGGGGAGTGGGTTCGGTCGAGCAGCCGCCGGCGGTAACCGATGCGGCGCCGGACACGCTGTTCAGTCGTGAGGGAGTCCGACACGGTCCGGGCCCGTCCTGGACCGTGTCGCTGACCTCACAGCCCCTTGAGAACTGCATAGCGAGCACGAGAAGTCAAAGTATTCTTTGCAATCCAAGCTACAAAGGGTTGCCGGTGGATGCCTTGGCGCTAGGAGCTGAAGAAGGACGTGGCAGGCTGCGAAAAGCCTCGGTGAGCTGTCAAGCAAGCATTGACCCGGGGATGTCCGAATGGGGAAACCCGGCTGGGGTAATGCCCAGTCACTCTGGTCTGAACACATAGGGCCAGTTGAAGTAACCGGGGGAATTGAAACATCTCAGTACCCCGAGGAGAGGAAAGCAACAGCGACTCCCTGAGTAGCGGCGAGCGAAACGGGAAGAGCCTAAACCCACATGGTGTGATAGCCCGATGGCGTTGCCATGTGGGGGTCGTGGGACCCATCAGACGGGGCATCGGAACCGTCAGAGAGTTACCAAGTCTGGAGATAGTCGAAGCCGTCTGGAAAGCGGCGCCATAGAGGGTAACAGACCCGTAGACGAAATCTCTCGGATCTCTCGATGGTGTTCCCAAGTAGCACGGGGCCCGTGAAATCCCGTGTGAATCTGCGAGGACCACCTCGTAAGGCTAAGTACTTCCTAGCGACCGATAGCGGACAAGTACCGTGAGGGAAAGGTGAAAAGCACCCCGATGAGGGGAGTGAAATAGTACCTGAAACCGACAACTTACAAGCAGTAGGAGGGGTCTTCGGATCCTGACTGCCTGCCTTTTGAAGAATGAGCCGACGAGTTATCGATACGTGGCAAGGTTAAGCCGAGAGGTGGAGCCGCAGCGAAAGCGAGTCTGAATAGGGCGTCAAGTCGCGTGTCATAGACCCGAAGCCGAGTGATCTATCCATGGGCAGGGTGAAGCGAGGGTAAGACCTCGTGGAGGCCCGAACCCACCTAGGTGAAAACTGGGGGGATGACCTGTGGATAGGGGTGAAAGGCCAATCAAACTCGGCGATAGCTGGTTCTCCTCGAAATAGCTTTCGGGCTAGCGTCATGTGTTCCGCCTTGGGGGTAGAGCACTGATTGGGTTAGGGGGCCAACAAGCTTACCGATCCCAGTCAAACTCCGAATCCCATGGCGCCAAGCATGGCAGTCAGACCTTGTGGGATAAGCCTCATGGTCGAAAGGGAAACAGCCCAGATCGCCAGCTAAGGTCCCAAAGTTAGTGCTAAGTGGGGAACGATGTGGAGTTGCCCAAACAGCCAGGAGGTTGGCTTAGAAGCAGCCACCCTTTAAAGAGTGCGTAACAGCTCACTGGTCGAGTGGTTCCGCGCGGATGATGTAACGGGGCTCAAGCACTACACCGAAGCTGCGGGATCTCTCCGTCAACCCAGGCATGGACTCCTATGGGACCCACGTCCAGGGGGAGAGATCGGTAGAGGAGCGTCGAACGGCCAGGGAAGCGGCGGCGGAAGCCAGCCGTGGAGGCCGTTCGAGTGAGAATGTCGGCATGAGTAGCGAATGAGGAGTGAGAATCTCCTCCGCCGAATGTCCAAGGGTTCCTGGGGAAGGCTCGTCCGCCCAGGGTTAGTCGGGACCTAAGGCGAGGCCGAGAGGCGTAGTCGATGGATAACGGGTTGATATTCCCGTACCACCATGTGCGCGCCCAGACCGAATCCGACTTGCTAAGGAAAGCCCTTCGGGGCCTACCGACCCAGCCGGTACTAGGTCAGCGATGGGGTGACGCGGAAAGGTAAGTGGACCCGGGCGTTGGTTGTACCCGGGGTAAGCATGTGGAGCGAGGTCCAGGCAAATCCGGACCTCATCAAGCTCGAGGTGCGATGCCGAGCCGATTCAGGTGAAGCCACCTAACCTATACCGCCAAGAAAAGCCTCTAGCGAGCTCACATGGTGCCCGTACCCTAAACCGACACAGGTGGACAAGTAGAGAATACTAAGGCGAGCGAGAAAACTCTGGTTAAGGAATTCGGCAAGATGGCTCCGTAACTTCGGGAGAAGGAGCGCCCCGGTAGAGTGAAGGACGCACGTCCGGAGCTCGAGGGGGCCGCAGAAACCAGGCCCAAGCGACTGTTTACTAAAAACACAGGAGCGTGCAAAGTCGCAAGACGCCGTATACGCTCTGACGCCTGCCCGGTGCTGGAAGGTTAAGAGGAGAGGTTAGCTTCGGCAAAGCTTTGAATTTAAGCCCCAGTAAACGGCGGCGGTAACTATAACCGTCCTAAGGTAGCGAAATTCCTTGTCGGGTAAGTTCCGACCTGCACGAATGGCGCAACGATTTGGGCACTGTCTCAACCAGAGACTCGGCGAAATTGCAATGTGAGTAAAGATGCTCACTACCCGCGACAGGACGGAAAGACCCCGGGACCTTTACTGCAGCTTGACATTGGAGCTCGTCATGTGATGTGTAGGATAGGTGGGAGGCTACGAAGCTGCGGCGCTAGCTGCTGTGGAGCCAACGTTGAAATACCACCCTTCTCATGATGGTCTTCTAACCTCGATCCGTTATCCGGATCAGGGACAGTGTCTGGTGGGCAGTTTCACTGGGGTGGTGGCCTCCTAAAGTGTAACGGAGGCGCCCAAAGGTTCCCTCAGCCTGGTCGGCAATCAGGCGTTGAGTGTAAGGACACAAGGGAGCTTGACTGCGACACACACGAGTGGAGCAGGTACGAAAGTAGGGCCTAATGATCCCTTGGCGGCATGTGGATGCGCCAAGGCCAACGGCTAAAAGGTACCCCGGGGATAACAGGCTAATCCCGCCCAAGAGTCCATATCGACGGCGGGGGTTGGCACCTCGATGTCGGCTCGTCTCATCCTGGGGCTGAAGCAGGTCCCAAGGGTCGGGCTGTTCGCCCGTTAAAGAGGCACGCGAGCTGGGTTTAGAACGTCGTGAGACAGTTCGGTCCCTATCCGTCGCGGGCGCAGGAGATTTGAGGAGATCCGTCCCTAGTACGAGAGGACCGGGATGGACGGACCTCTGGTGTGTCAGTTGTTTTGCCAAGAGCACGGCTGATTTGCTACGTCCGGAACGGATAAGCGCTGAAGGCATCTAAGCGCGAAGCCGTCTCCAAGATGAGATCTCCCACCGGATCAACCGGGTAAGACCCCTGGTTAGAACACCAGGTTGATAGGCCAGAAGTGGAAGCACAGCAATGTGTGGAGCTGACTGGTACTAATACGTCGAGGGCTTGGATTTGAATACCTACGACTTTCTCGTGCTCGCTATGGAGGGCTCAAGGGCTCTCAGAGCGTTTCGGTGGCCATGGCGGCAGGGACCCACCTGTTCCCATTCCGAACACAGAAGTTAAGCCTGCCAGCGCCGATGGTACTTGGGCCGCAGGGCCCCGGGAGAGTAGGTCGCCGCCGAACATATTCAGACAAGGGGCCATTCATCGGAGTGGCCCCTTGCCGCGTCCGACCGTCATCGCACCCGGTCGACCGGTCACGAGTCGAAGAGGAACAACGTGTCAGAGCAACCCAAGCGCCGGTCGGACGATGGGGGCGGTCGCCGGCGGGGCAAGCCGGCAGGCGGCGATGGTGGCAGCCGCGACCGATCCGGTGGACCCAGGGGGTCCGGGGGAGGGGGCGACCGGTCGAGCAGCTCGTCGGATCGGGCTCGTCGGGACAAGGCCAGCGACCGTGAGCCCAAGGGAACGGGCGGGACCCGTTCGGGCAGCGGCACGGGCGGCGTCACCGGTGGCAGCGGGCGAGGCTCGGGCGACCGATCCGGGCGAGGCTCGGGACGGGCCTCGGGGCGGACCAGCGCCCCCGGGGCAACAGCCGGCGCCCCCGCCGAGGTCAGGCGCAGGCGAGATCTGACCGGGGCGGCCGCCAACCTCCCCAACTGGGTGATCGAGGACCTGGCAAGGGTCACGGCTCCACAGAAGGTGGCGGCGGCCCTCGAGGCATTGGGCGAGGCGTCCGAGGCCCTGGCGGACGGCGCCTACCGACGGGCGGCCCGTCATGCAATCCGGGCAAAGGATCTGGCTCCCCGGGATGCGACCGTGCGGGAGACGCTGGGGATCGCCGCCTACCGGTCCGGTGACTGGCAGACGGCGCTCACCGAGCTGCGCAGCTACCGACGTCTGGCCGGCGAGACGACCCACCTGCCGGTTGAGATGGACGCCCTCAGGGCCCTCGGTCGCCACCGCGACGTCGAGGCGGCGTGGGAGACGTTGCAGCAGCGAGGCGGCAAGCCGGCGGTGATGAAGGAGGGCCGGGTGGTGTACGCCTCCCACCTGATCGACCGCGGCGATCTCGACGGGGCATGGATTCTGGTCGAGCCCCGCTCGCTCGGGGGCAAGCCGTTCGAGGAGGACTTGCGGGTGTGGTACGTCGCCGCCCGTGTCGCCGCCCTCCGGGGCGACACCGAGAGGGCGAGCGCCATCCGCTCCGCCATCCTCACCAACGACGCCGCCTTCCCCGGCGTCGACGAGCTGGAGAGGCTCATCGCAAAGGGCTGACGGCTTCTTGTCACACCCCCCGGATACCTTGAGAGTCGTCCCGCACTCCCCACGACCAGGGAGATGCGTCATGCCTCGCACAAGACCCAGACCGACCACGAAGACGGCCGTCGACGGCGGGGCGGCCACCACCGAGACCAAGTCCGCAGTCAAGAAGTCCGAACCGGCTCGACGCCGGGCCGCCGCGCCGCCCCCCGAGACCGGGGATCGGCCCGTCGCCACCCCGCCCGACACCTCCGAGCCGATCGACGTCAACCTGGTGGTGTTGAGCGGGCACCTGTCCGCCGAGCCCGAGATCAGGACCTACGAGTCGGGGGCCACCGCAGCCCGGTTCCTGGTGACCGTGCGGCTCAACGAGCCCAGACGGCGGGTCGACGTCATCCCGGTGACCATCTGGGAGCCGGACGACGCGCTCACCTCCGACCCGCCCAACCGGGGTGAGAGGGTCTGGTTCACCGGAAACCTCCAACGCCGGTTCTGGGAGGCCCCCGATGGGCGGCGCAGCCGTCTCGAAGTGGTCGCCCACCAGTTCCAGCGCGGGGGTACCTCCGACCACCCGAACCGTCCCGTCGACGGCTCGCCCGTCGCGACCGGCCCAACCACACCGACCGAGGAGGCGCCCATGCCCCGCTAGATTCCCTCCGTGGGCAGGGTGACCGTTGCCGCCGGTTCGCAACTCGCCGCCGATGCCGGGGCCGCCATCGCCGATGCGGGAGGGAACGCCATCGACGCCGCGGTGGCGGCCGTCCTCACCACCCTGTGCATCGAGCCGGGCATCGTCGCTCCGGGCGCATGCGGGTTTGTGGCGCTCCACCCCGCCGAGGGAGAGGCCGTCCTCATCGACGGCTACGCCGAGATGCCCGGGCGCAGCGCACCTCCCGAGTCATTCGGCTCGGGGAGAGCCGTCCGGCTCGACTACGGGGGCGGTATCGACACCATCGTCGGCTACGGCTCGGTGGCGGTCCCCGGCATCTACGCCGCCCTCGAGGAGGCGTGGCGCCGGCACGGCAGGCTTCCCTGGAGATATCTGTTCGAACCCGCCATCAGCGCGGTGCGGGGGGGCTTCCCCCTGACCGTGCCGGCGGCCGAGTACCTGGCCTTCGCCCACGAGGCGGTGTTCGGGTGGCAGGCGGAGTCCTGGTCGGTGCTCCATCACGCCGACGGGACCCCATACCGGGCCGGAGACATCGTGACCGTTCCCCACCTGGCGGACACGTTGGAATACCTCGGCGCCGAGGGAGCAGCCGGGCTCTACCAGGGGGATCTGGGAACGGCGATCGCCGCTGCCGTCACCGCCGATGGGGGGCTGCTGGGGAGGGACGACCTGGCCGCATACCGCGCCACGCTGCGACGGCCGGTCCACATCGGACTGGGAGGATGGGCGGTCGACACCAATCCGGCCCCGGCCGTCGGGGGCTCGACCATGGCCGCGGTGGCGCTGTTGGCCGTCGCCGCCGGGTGGTCCGGTTGGCGCGCCGAAGACGTCGCCACCCTGGTGCGGGTGCAGCGGGCGGTGCTCGACTACCGACGGCGTCGGCTCACCGCACCCGACGCCATCGCCGAGAACATCGCCGAGCTGCTCGACGCCGCCCGTCTCGGCGAGGTGGGCCGGCTGCTCTCGTCACCATCGACCTCGCACTGCTCGACCGCAGACACCGAGGGCAACGTCTGCGGCGTCACCGTCTCCGCCGGTTACGGCTCGGGGGCGATGCCGCCGGGCACCGGGTTCTGGCTCAACAACTCCCTCGGCGAGCTCGAGCTCCACCCCACCGGCTACCACGGGTTGGCGCCGGGCACCCGGCTGATCTCCAACATGGCGCCCACCACGGCCCGCCGGGAGGGTGCCGGCCTCGCCATCGGCTCCGCCGGGGCCGACCGTATCACCACCACGCTCAGCGCCATCCTCCTCAACACCATGGTGCTGGAGATGCCGCTGGAGCGGGCGGTGAGCCATCCCCGGATCCATGTCGAGGTGTTCGAAGGGACCGAGCTGATCGCCCACGAACCCGACATTCCGGTCGAGCCGATCGACGGTCTGGGCACACGGCCCTTCGCCCCGCATTCGATGTACTTCGGCGGTGCCCAGGCGGCCTTCACCGATGGAGAAGGCGGCCTGCTCGGGGTGGCCGATCCCCGCCGCAACGGAGGCGTCGCCACCGGCGGGTGAGCCGCCGCGCCCGGAACCCCGGCTCGTAGCCGCGGACCAGGGCTCACGGGCACGGCGGCCACGCCATCATGCCCCATCGAGCGGGTGCCGAGGGACAGGTGCCGTGCCGGAGCGACGCGGTCGCATCGGGGATGGGACGGGGTCGACCCGACCGCGGGGGCTGGCCCGGGAGGCGGGCCTGGCGGGATCTGTTTCGCCCGACCGGTCGTCGGGTCACTGGAGCGGCCAGGGGAGGGCGGGTCGGCCGTGCGGTGGGTCCGGGTGACGTCGCCCCAGCAAGAGATCGGCGACCCGGGTCTGCACGGCGGCGAGAGCCTCCCCACCCAGCTCGTTGGCCAGGGTCTCTCCCGCCTCGCCTTCGAGGACGGTGGCCATCTCCGCCACCCGGGCGAGGATCCGGGCGGGCACCTCCAGCCCGGCGAAGGACCACAGCACGGTGCGCAGCTTGTCCTCGGGATGGAAGGTCAGCCCATGGTCGATACCGATCAGGGCACCCCGTTGCGCCAACCGCAGGATGTGGCCCAGCTTGCGGTCGGCGTTGTTGCACACCACGTCGAGCACGGCGAGCGGCCACAGCGTGGGGTCGGCCCGCCGGACGAGGAGCAACGGGTCGAAGCGTTCGTCGGTCTCGATCCAGCGCTGCACCGCCCCCGGCCCGTACACCCCGTCACCGATCACGGTCTCGGGAACGGATCCGGGCGCCACCACGGTGGAGACCCGGTAGGTCCACACCTCGCGCAGCCCCAGCGTGTCGGCGGGGAAGTCCCACAGGGGTCGCACCCCGGTGGTCGGCTTGTAGACCACCCGATCGCCGGCTCCGGTCGTCCCCAGCAGCGTGGCGTTGGAGGCGACGACGTAGCGGCCCTCGACCTCGGTCACCACGGGACGCCATCGCCACCAGTTCGGGGTCAGGGGCGGTGTCCCCGCAGGTCGCCGTTGGTCAGCGGGCAGTGATGGCCCTCGGCGTACATGGCGAGCCCGCAGCGGGGGCAGCGGGGACGTCCCGCCATCACCGCGGTTACCGCCACCCGAGCCGCAGCCCCGAGCTGGGTGATGGTCAGGTGGTGGATGACGGTGACGGCGGCGTCGTCCGTCGACACCACGGTGACGGCAACGGTGCCGTCCTCCTCGTAGGCGAGGCTGATGTCGGCGACCCGGAAGGCCACCTCGTCCGGGGCCGCCATGTCGCCCAGCTCGAGCTCGTCCCCGGCCGTCACCAGTTCGTGATCGGCGAGAAGCTGGCCGCTCTCCATGGCAAAGGCGGCGACCTGGCCCTTCTCGAGGAGGTACCAGGACCGGGCACCGGCGTCGTCTACCAGCAGATAGAAGGTGCGGTCGCCCGGCTCCCCGACGAACCCGGGGATGAACGTGTCGACCAGGCGACGCCCGCTCATGGGCTCACGATCCGTTGGTTGACGGCGGGCACCAGCACCGATCCCTGGCCGAGATGGATCTCGGTGAGGCTGGCGGGGCCGACGTGGAGCCGGTGGATCAGGTCGAGCGGCATACCGAGATAGTGGCACACCAGGCACCGGATGACGTCGGCGTGGGTCACCAGGATCACCGTGTCATCGGGATGTCGGGCGGCCAGCGCCTCGGTGGCGGCAACCGTCCGCTGGCGCACCTCCTCCAGGCTCTCCCCTGACGGGAATCGGAACCGGGCGGGGGCCGCCATCAGTTCCCGCCACGCCGCCAACCGTCTCAACTCGCTCAACCGCCGACCCGACCAGGCTCCGTAGTCGACCTCGGCGAAGGCCCGCTGCATCTTGGGGGTGAGCCGGTGGGGACGCCCGATCGCCGCCGCCGTCTGCCGGCACCGCTCCACGGGAGAGGTCAGGATCTCGACCGGATCGATCACCGCCAGGGCCCTGGCCGCCGCCTCCGCCGCCTCGATACCCACCGCAGACAGCGGGACGCCTCCGAGCCGGCCCGACAGCTTCCTACCGGTCTCGGCGGTGAGGGCGTGGCGCACCAGGATGAGTCGCATCGCGTCCGAGCCTAGGGGCGGCGCCTCCCGGAGCGCAGGCGTCCCCGCTCAGCGGCCGGGACGGCTGCTGGCCGCCAACCGGACCAAGAGATGACGAGTCGAGCCGGTGGCTTGGGCACCGGGCGATCGACGCCGGGTCCCCGCCGGGCGCACCGCAGAAACCGGCACGGTTCGGCGGGATGACACGGCCGCCGTGGTCGGACGTCGTAGGCTCGGGTCGCAACGAGCCTGAAGGAGCCCCATGTCGACCATCGCCTGGATCCTCACCATCGTCGTCGCCCTGCTCCACGGGTACTTCCTGCTGCTCGAGATGGTGCTGTGGACCAAGCCGGTGGGGCTCCAGGTGTTCGGCCAGACCAGGGAGCAGGCAGAGGCAACCCGGGTGCTCGCCGCCAACCAGGGCCTGTACAACGGCTTCCTTGCCGCCGGTCTGGTTTGGGGCCTGGTCACCGACCAGCGCGATGTGGTGCTGTTCTTCCTGGGCTGCATCGTCGTCGCCGGTGTCTACGGCGGCATCACCGTCAACCGGCGGATCCTGGTGGTGCAGGCGGTCCCCGCCGCACTGGCGATCCTGGCGGTGCTGTTCACCTGACCGATCGGACCCGGCGGTTACGATCAACAAACCGCGGGAGGGGCTGGAACCGCTCCCATCCACAGACAACGATGAGACCGGGCGGTCGGGAGGACCTCACGTGACGAAGCGATGGCTGGTGTTGATGGCGGTGCTCAGGTTGGTGGACAAGGCCGATGTCCACCCCATCCGGCTCTCCGGCGGCCAGCAGAACGGGTGGCGATCGCCCCGCGCTGGCGACGGACCCGGACGTGATGCTGTTCGACGAACCGAACTCGGCGCTCGACCCTGAGCTCACCGGCGAGGTGCTGGCGGCGATGAAGGCATTGGCCGTCGACACGCACATGAACGAGGTTGCGAGTGGTGACCCGGGTCGTCGGTACGATGACGCCATGGACCCCGGCCAGTTCCTCAGGCTCGCTGTCGACCCGGTCCGCCTCTCCCTGCTGGGACGGTCGGTGGCCGGCCCCGTCGATGCCGCCGCCACCGCCGTCGAACTGGGGGTCCCCCAGCGGGATGCGGTGACGGCGCTTGGCAGGCTCCGTGCCGCCGGTCTCATCGGAGATGACCTCCGCATCGACCTCGCCGTGCTGCGCCGGGTGGCGGCGTCGCTCCCGCGCCAGCCACCGATCGACCCGGCCCTGGTCGGAGAGGGCTGGACACCGGAGGAGGCCGAGGTGCTGGGCCGGTTCTTCTCCGGGGGGCGGCTCACCTCGATCCCGCAGACCCACGCCAAGCGGACGATCGTGCTGGAGCGGCTCGCCCAGGAGTTCGCCCCGGGGCTGCGCTACGGCGAGGCCGAGGTCAACTTCACCATGCAGATGTTCCACGCCGATTACGCCAGCCTGCGCCGCTACCTGGTCGACGAGGGATTTCTCACCCGCGCCGACGGGGTGTACTGGCGCACCGGCGGGCGCCACCTCACCGTGCTGCCCTCACCCGGCGACGGCGATGACGACGCCGACTGACCGGCGGCCGCTCACCAGACCAATCTGGATCCTGGGCCACCTGGTGGCCGTTGCCGCCATCGTCGGGTTCGTGCTCCTCGGCCAGTGGCAGCTCCGCCGCAACCAGGAACGGCAGGAGATCGACCAGCGCATCACCGTGCGGGTCGCCGCCCAGCCCCGTCCTCTGGCCGACCTCTTCGCCGAGCTCGGGCTTGACGGCGACGAGCTCGACTTGCGCCCGGCCACCGCCACCGGCACCTATCTCCTCGACGACGAGGTCATCCTCCAGGCGAGGACCCTCGGCGGGCGCTCCGGGAATGAGGTGCTCACCCCGCTCGACCTCGGAGACGGCACCGGAGTCGTCGTCGACCGGGGCTGGGTGCCGCTCGACGTCGTCGGCCCGCCGGTGGAGGGCGCCGAGCCTCCGCCGGGGACGGTCACCGTCACCGGTTACCTCCGACCTACCCAGGTTCGAGGCGGTTTCGGCCCGGTCGACCCCTCCGCCGGCCACCTCGATCGGGTGATCCGGGTCGATCTCGACCGGCTCCAGCAGCAGATCGACCTCGACCTGGCTCCGGTGTACCTGGTGCTCTCGGACCAGCGGCCCGCCCAGGCCGTGGGTTTCCCGATCGCGCTACCCGCCCCGGAGCCTGGCGGGGGGCCGCCCCACCTCGCCTACGCCGTGCAGTGGTTCGCCTTCGCCGGGGTGGTACTGGTCGGCTACCCGATCCTGCTCCGCCGCACCGCCCACCAGGGCGGCCGGCCGTCGGCCGGGGAGCGGGACTCCGGTAGGTTGACGCCATGACCGTCAAGATCTACTCGACCGACGCCTACGCCAGGGAGATGCAGGCCACCGTCACCGGGGTCGACGCCGATGACGGCCGGATCCTGCTCGACAGCACCGTCTTCTACCCGGGAGGCGGCGGGCAGCCCCACGACATCGGCGAGCTGTGGATCGACCACGACCGACTCGAGGTGACCAGGGTGGCCGAAGACGCCGACGGGGTGTGGCACTGGGTCGGAGGTGCCCTGCCCGCCGTTGGCACCGCCATCACCGGTCGGCTCGACTGGGAGCGCCGCTACCGGCTGATGCAGACCCACACCGCCATGCACGCCCTGTGCGGGGTGGTGTGGAACCGGTACCACAGCCCGGTAACCGGGGGTGACATGAAGCCGGGGGAGGGGAGGCTCGACTTCGACCTGCCCGAGTGGGACCCGGAGGACAAGTCCCCGCTGGAAGGCGAGCTCAACGAGCAGGTTGCCAAGGCGAGACCGGTCGAGGTTTCGTTCCTGCCCCGCGAAGAGGCCGATCGGGACCCCAGCCTGATCCGCACCAAGGTCAGCCTGCTCCCCGCCGCGCTGCGCTCGGTGCGGGTGATCGACATCGTCGGGCTCGACCGGCAGGCCGACGGGGGCACCCACGTCGCCTCAACCGGGGAGGTGGAGACGGTGACGGTTGCCAAGATCGAATCCAAGGGGAAGGGGTTCCGCCGCATCCGATTGACCATCGCCGGATGACCACCGGGTGACGCAAACGAACGTTCGTTCGTTGCTAGGATGGAGAGCAATCGAGAGGAGCGGGCATGGAACAGGCCGAGCGGTTCCAGGCGATCGTCGACGCCGAGGAAAAGATCGAGCCGACCGACTGGATGCCGGAGGAGTACCGCAAGACGCTCATCCGCCAGATCGCCCAGCACGCCCACTCCGAGATCATCGGGATGCAGCCAGAGCGCAACTGGATCACCCGGGCCCCGACACTGAAGCGCAAGGCGATCCTGATGGCCAAGGTCCAGGACGAGGCGGGGCACGGGCTCTATCTGTACTCGGCGGCCGAGACCCTGGGGATCACCCGCGACGAGATGATGCGGCTGCTCCACACCGGACGCCACAAGTACTCGTCGATCTTCAACTATCCGACGCTGACCTGGGCCGACATGGGCGCCATCGGCTGGCTGGTCGACGGCGCCGCCATCACCAACCAGGTGATGCTCACCCGCAGCTCCTACGGGCCCTACTCCCGAGCGATGGTGCGGATCTGCAAGGAGGAGTCGTTCCACCAGCGGCAGGGCTACGAGATCATGCTCACCCTGTGTCGGGGTACCGACGAGCAGAAGGCGATGGCCCAGGACGCCCTCGACCGCTGGTGGTGGCCGTCGCTGATGATGTTCGGCCCCCACGACGCCGACTCGACCCACACCGAGCAGTCGATGGCATGGAAGATCAAGCGGATCAGCAATGACGAGCTGCGCCAGCAGTTCGTCGACATGACCGTGCCCCAGGCCGATTACCTCGGACTGATAATGCCCGATCCCGAGCTGCGACGGGACGACGCCACCGGGCACTACGCCTACGGCGAGATCGACTGGGACGAGTTCTGGACCGTGGTCAAGGGCGACGGCCCCATGAACCGGGAGCGGCTCGAAGCCAAGAACCGGGCATGGGACGAGGGCGCCTGGGTGCGGGAGGCGGCCTCGGCCCATGCCGCCAAACACCCTGCCCACCAGCGTCGATCCGCATGAGGAGGCTCCGTTGAGCTACGAGGTCCCTCTCGCCCCGGGTGAGAAGCTGCCCGACCTACCCGACCGAACCATCGCGGCCGCAGGATGGCCGCTGTGGGAGGTGTTCGTCAGGCAGCGGCGCGGGCTGAGCCACATCCACGCCGGGAGCCTGCACGCCCCGGACGCCGAGACGGCGCTGCAGAACGCCCGCGACGTCTACACCCGCAGGGTGGAAGGGGTCAGCCTGTGGGTGGTCCGGTCGGACGACGTCACCGCATCCGACCCCGACGACGCCGCCGAGCTGTTCGAGCCGTTCGGCGAGCAGCCGTACCGCCACGCCACCTTCTACGAGATCCCCGACGAAGTGGGGCACATGTGACCGTCCGTTCCCCCACCGCGGCCGGCGTGGCCACCGCGTCGTTCCCGTACGTGCTCCGCCACGGCGACGACAATCTGATCCTGGCGCAGCGGCTGGGGGAGTGGATCTCGCAGGGGCCCGAGCTCGAGTCCGACATCGCCCTGGCCAACATCGCCGTCGACCATCTCGGGGTGGCTCGGATGCTGCTCACCTACGCAGGCGAGCTCGAGGGCGACGGCCGCGACGAGGACGCCCTGGCCATGGGCCGGACCGAGCGCCAGTACACCAACCTGTTGCTGGTGGAGCAGCCCAACGGCGACTTCGCCACCACAATGGCCCGCCAGCTGTTCATCGACGCCTACCAGGTGGAGCTGTGGGACGCCCTCACCGGTTCGGCCGACCCCACCCTGGCCGGGGTGTCGGGTAAGGCGATAAAGGAGGCGTCGTATCACCTCCGTCACAGCTCGACCTGGGTGATTCGTCTCGGCGACGGCACCGAGGAGAGCCACCACCGCATGCAGCGGGCGGTGGACGACCTGTGGCGGTTCACCGGCGAGCTGCTCACCCCGAACGCCGTCGACGAGCAGATGGCTGCGATCGGGGTCGGCCCCGACATCGCCGCCTTTCGCCGCCCATGGACGGAGCGGGTGACCGCGGTTCTCGACCAGGCGACGTTGCAGGTGCCCACCGACGACTACGCCCGGCTCGGCGGCCGGTCCGGCATCCATACCGAGCATCTCGGCCATCTTCTCGGCGAGCTGCAGTGGATGCAGCGCACCTATCCGGGGATGACCTGGTGACCACCACCCTGCTCGACCGGGTTCGTGAGGAGGTGGGCAAGGTGGTCGACCCCGAGATCCCCGTCCTCACCATCGCCGATATCGGCATCCTGCGCGACGTCATGGTCGACGGCGACCGGGTCACGGTCACGATCACCCCCACCTACTCGGGCTGCCCCGCCATGGATGCCATCCGCGGCGACGTGGCCGAGGCGATGGTACGGGCCGGGTGCGTCGACGGCGAGGTCCGCACCGTGCTCGCCCCGGCGTGGACCACCGACTGGATGTCGGAGGGGGCGAAGCGCAAATTGCTCGACTTCGGCATCGCCCCACCCCGGGCCCTGGGAGTGGGGCCGGTGCTGTGCCCCCGCTGCCGATCCGACGCCACCCACACCGTCAGCGAGTTCGGGTCCACCGCCTGCAAGGCGCTGGTGGTGTGCGACTCGTGCGGCGAGCCATTCGACCGGTTCAAGGAGCTGTGAGCCACCGGATGGCGGCCCCGGTGTTCCACACCCTGACGGTCAGCGACGTCACCGCCGAGACCGACGAGTCGGTGGCGGTCACCTTCGCCGTGCCTCCGGACCTGGCAGCGGAACTCTCCTACCTGCCGGGACAGCACGTCACGGTGCGGGCGGTCATCGACGGTGAGGACGTCCGCCGCAGCTATTCGATCTGTGCCAACGCCAACACCGGGACGCTCCGGGTGGGGATCAAGGCGCTGCCCGGCGGCGCCTTCTCCACTTGGGCGACCACCGCTCTGGAACCGGGCGTCACCCTGGAGGTGATGCCGCCCATCGGCGAGTTCACCATCTCTCCCGACCCCACCCGGGCACGCCACTACGGAGCGATCGTAGCGGGGAGCGGGATCACCCCGGTGCTCTCGTTGGTGTCGACCGTGCTCGACACCGAGCCGGAGAGCCGCTTCACCGTGGTGTTCGGCAACCGGAGAGCGCAGTCGATCATGTTCCTCGACGAGCTGGAAGGGTTGAAGAACCGGCATCCGGGCCGGCTCCACCTGATCCATGTGCTCAGCCGGGAGACCGGGATCGTCCCGCTGCTCACCGGCCGCATCGACGCCCCCAAGCTCGAGGCGTTGTTCGACCTGCTGATCGAGGTCGACACCATCGACCAGTGGTTCCTGTGTGGGCCCTTCGAGATGGTGACCACCGCCCGCATGGTCCTCGTGGCCAGGGGGGTGCCGGGCGATGTCATCCGCGACGAGCTGTTCTTCGCCGGCCCGGTCGACCCGACGCTACTGCCCCCACCCCCCGATGACGTGGAGGGCAGCGTCGAGCTGGGTTTCATCCTGGAGGGACGCCGGTCGACGGTGCGGATGCTCCCCGAGACGTCGGTGCTCGATGCGGCGCTGTCGGTGCGCAACGAGCTGCCCTTCTCGTGCAAGGGCGGGATGTGCGCCAGCTGCAAGGCGAGGTTGGTCGAGGGCACCGTGGAGATGGCCAAGAACTACGCCCTGGTCGACGCCGATTTGAAGGCCGGCTACGTGCTCACCTGCCAATCCCACCCCACCAGCGACCGGATCGTGGTCGACTACGACCAGCGGTGACACGGCTCGATCCGCAGATCGATGCCGGGACACCGGTTCGCCACGATCCTGACCGAAGAGATCCGAGACGTTTTCACCACGATTGGGGTGAACACCCGATGCGGGGGCGCGCCCGATCCGGCATATTGTCGTCAGCCGACGCAAGGAGGGCCATGGTCCGGATCAGGTTCGAGCAGATCGCTTCGGTTCCACCGGCGGTGGTGCTGGCCGCGGCCACCGACTTCTCGGAGCGACGACCCGAGCTGTGGAAGGCGCTGGCCCCTGACCTCTACCAGGTCCATGCGGTTGGCGAAACCGACGCCGATGTCACCGAGGGCAGCGCGGTGCTCGGGGGGATCTGGGCGCGGGAACGGTACGACTGGTCCGATTCGGGCACGGTGCGGGCCGAGGTGCAGGAGTCGAACGTCTTCAGGCAGGAAAGTAGCTGGCAGCTCACGGTGGTACCGGTGCCGGGCGGGGCTCGAGTGGAGTGGGTCGCAGACCGTGTCGGGATCGGCTTCAAGGGTCGGCTGCTGACGCTCATGCTCAGAGCGAGGAGTCGGGCGCTGCTGGCGGCCAGCCTCAGCCACACCCTCACCCTGCTCGAGGACCTCTCCTGGCCCGGCCTGCCGGGTCGATCCGAGGCGGAGGATGGGGGCTGATGGACAGGTCGACCGGGCCGGAAGGGACCTTCGTGCTGGCGGCGTTCACGGTGGCGGTGATCCTTGGCGGGGCAAACTTCCTCGCCGTCCGCTTCAGCAATCGTGAGCTGCCTCCGCTGTGGGGAGCCGGTCTGCGCTTCAGCCTGGCGGCGGTGCTGTTCGTGGTCATCGCCCTGTCTCTGCGGCTTGTCTGGCCGCGGGGTCGGGAGCTGGTCCTCACCGTCATCTACGGGCTGCTCGCCTTCGCCCTTTTCTACGCCCTCATGTACTGGGCGCTGGTGCGGGTGACCGCCGGGGTGGCCACCGTGGTTATGGCCGTGGTTCCACTGGTGACCCTGCTGCTGGCCGCGGGGCAACGGTTGGAGCGTCTCAGCGGGAGGGCCGTGGCCGGTTCCCTGCTGGCGCTCACCGGGCTGGTATGGATGGCGCTGGGGTCGACGGAGGTGGTGTTGCCGCTGACCCCCCTGCTGGCGATGCTGGCCGCCGCCATCTGTGTCGGACAGAGCGTGATCATCGGCAAGCGGGTCTCGGGCAACCACCCGGCGATGACGAATGCGGTGGCGCTGGTGACCGGAGCCACCGCACTCCTGCTGATGTCGGTGGTGGCCCGGGAGCAGTGGGCGCTTCCTCGCCAGACCGAGGTGGTGTGGTCGCTGGTCTACCTGGTGACCCTCGGTTCGGTCGGGCTGTTCGTCCTCGTCCTGCTGGTGGTGCGCCGCTGGACCGCCTCGGCCACCTCGTACATGTTCGTCCTGTTCCCGGTGGTGACGATGGTGCTCGGCGCTTGGCTGGCCGACGAGTCGGTGACGGTTCACGGAGCTATCGGAGCCGCCGCGGTGTGCGCCGGGGTGTGGTTCGGGGCCGTATCCCCTGCCGCTCGCCGATCCGCCACCGCCGCCCCGGTGCCGGCGGCGTCACCGATCCCCGAACCCGGCTGACACCCGGCCAGGTTGAACTTCAGCGGATTGGTACTCGCCAGCGGTACGCAGAACCTTAGGTTCGGCGATCCGCCTCAACATCAGCGGATCGCGTGTCGTGGCGACACCCAGGAACCTAAGGTTTGAGGAGGGGATGGCCATCCTCAGCTCCCGACCTCGTCGACGAACCTGGTGATCCGCTCCACGAACTGGTCGCGGTGGTGGCGGTCGAACTGGGCCCAGGTGGAGAAGGTACGAGGGTCGTCGACCCGATCGACGTAGATCATGCCATCGAGGTGGTCGACCTCGTGCTGGTAGGTGCCGGCGGTGAGCCCGGCCACCTCGCTGACGATGTCGTTGCCGTGGCGATCCCAGGCGGTGGCCCGTACCCGGACGTGGCGGCGCAGGTTGCCCCGCAGGTCGGGCACCGACAGGCAGCCCTCATTGTTCTCGTAGGTCTCGTCACCCAGGTACTCCAGGGTGGGGTTGACCAGCACGGTAAGCGGGATCGGCGGCTTGTAGGGGTAGCGCCGGTTCGAGGTGACCTCGATGGCGCACACCCGGATCGACCGGCTCACCTGGTTGGCGGCGATCCCGGCCCCGGCGGCGTGGCGCATGGTCTCGATCAGGTGGTCGATGAACCGCTGCGTCTCCGGGTCGGCCAGCTCCTCCCGGGTGATGGGCCGGGTCGGGGTGCGGAGCACCGGGTCGCCGATGTGGGTGATGGGAAGAACGGTCACGGCCGCCCTCCGCCGGTTCGATCGAAGCCGACCTCGCCGGCGACCCACACCGCCGAGCACAGGTCCATCCCCACCCAGTAACCGATCTCGGCGGGGCGGCCGACGTCCCAGACCGCCAGGTCGGCCCGTTTGCCCGGCTCCAGCGTGCCCCGATCGGCGGCCAGCCCGAGGGTGGCGGCGGCATTGCGGGTCACCCCGGCCATCGCCTCCTCCAGGGTGAGCCCCAGCAGCAGCGCCCCCAGGTTGACGATCAACGCCAGGTCGGCGACCGGGGACGTGCCCGGGTTGCAGTCGGTGGCCAGCGCCATCGGTACCCCGTGGCGGCGCATCGCCTCCACCGGCGGTCGCGCCACCTCGCCCAGCGTGTGGGTGGCGCCGGGGAGCAGCACCGCCACCGTCCCCGCCCCGGCCATCGCCGCCACCTGGGTCTCGGTGGCGTGCTCCAGGTGGTCGACCGACAGCGCCCGATGGGCGACGGCGATATCGATCCCCTCGTCGGCGGAGAGCTGGGCGGCATGGAGCTTGACCGGTATCCCCAGCCGCCCCGCCGCGGTGAACACCGTGTCGACCTGGGCGGGAGAGAAGGCGAGGTGCTCGCAGAAGGCGTCGACGGCGTCGGCCAGACCCCGCGCGGCCACGGCCGGCAGGATCTCGTCGACGATCAGCGCCACGTAACCGTCCGGGTCGTGCTGGTACTCGTCGGGGACAACATGGGCGGCGAGCAGCGTGGTCACCACCTCGACCGGAGACTCGGCGCCCAGACGGCGGGCCACCTCGAGCATGCGCAGCTCGTTCGCGAGGTCGAGTCCGTACCCGGACTTGATCTCGACCGTGGTGGCGCCGCCGTGGTGGAGACGGTCGAGTCGGCGGCGGGCCGAGCCGAGCAGCTCCTGGTCCGACGCCTCCCTGGTGGCTCGCACCGTCGACCGGATCCCACCGCCGGCGGCGGCGATGTCGGCGTAGCTCGCCCCGTCCAGCCGCCGCTCGAACTCGGCCGAGCGCTCCCCGCCGAACACCAGGTGGGTGTGGCAGTCGATCAGCCCGGGGGTGACCAGGCGTCCCTGCAGCGAACGGACCTCGGCCCCGGTGGGCACCTCCACGCCGCGGCGGGGGCCGATGGCGGCGACGGTCCCCCCGGCGATGACGACGGCAGCATCCTCGATCAACCCATAGGGCGCGCCACCTGGGACCATGGTGGCGGCCGTGAGGTCGACAAGGACGGTTGCGGCGCCGGTGGGGCTCACTCCAGAACCGCCCGCACCGCCCGGTCGATCAGCTCGGGCACCCGGTCGATCTCGCGGTGGACCCCGACCGAGACGATGCGGCGTCCCGCCACCACCACATCGGTGACTTCGGATGCGGAGGCCCCGAACACCACTCCGGCGATCCCGTGCTCGGGGGACCATCCCCCCAGGGCGACACCGTCGGTGGCGATGGCGACCAGGTCGGCCGGTGCGCCCACGGTGAGGCCCGAGCCGGCGGTCCCCAGAGACCGGGCACCGCCGCTGGTGGCGGCCTCGAGCAGACGGGCGGGTGAGTGGATTCCGCGCCGCCGCAGCCGGAGCCGGTCGTGGAGCTCCACCCCCCGGGCCTCGGCGAACAGGTCGATGCCGACCTGCTGGTCCGAGCCGACCGCAAGCGTGGCCCCGGCCTCGGCCAGCTCGGCGAACGGTCCCAGCCCGTCGCCAAGGTCGGCCTCGGTGGTGGGGCAGGCGACCACGCCCACGGCGGCGGCACCAAGCCGGTCGAGGTCGTCGACATCGAGATGGGTGGCATGGACCACCGAGGTGGCCGGGCCCAATGCCCCGGCCTCGGCGAGCAGCCCGGTGGGGGTGAGCCCGGTGGCGGAGCGGGCGGCGTCGTTCTCGGCGGTCTGCTCGGAGAGGTGGACGTGGAAGGGCATGCGATGCTCGGCGGCGTACCCGGCCACCAACGACATGGCGCCCGACGGCACCGCCCGCACCGAGTGGGCGGCGGTCCCCAACCTGACCATGGTGTTGTCCCGGTAGAAACGGCGGATCAGGTCCACCCGCGATGCCCAGGTCTCGGCGTCGCCGTCGCCGAAACGGCGGAGCGGACCCTCCAGCGGTGTGTCGAAGCCGCCCCGCAGGTAGCAGGTGTCGAGCAGTACCAGCCGGATCCCCACCTCGTGGGCGGCATGGACCAGGGCGTGGCCCATGGCGTTCGGGTCGCCGTATGCGATGCCGTCGGGGTCGTGGTGGAGGTAGTGGAACTCGCCCACGGTGGTGATGCCGGCCAGCGCCATCTCGGCGAATACGCCGGTGGCCAGATCGGCCAGCTTGTCGGGATCGAGCCGAGCGGCCACCTCGAGCATGGCCTGCCGCCACCGCCAGAAATCGCCCCCGAAGCCGTGGGTGCGGTGGCGCAGCACCCGGTGGAACACGTGGGAATGGGCGTTGACCAGCCCGGGGATGACCACGCCTTCGAGCATCACGGCGTCGTGGGGTACCGGACCTCCGACCGCCACCTCGGTGATGATCCCGTCCCGCTCGACCACGGTCACCTCCGCCACCAGGTCGTCACCGCCCAGCCAGGCCCAGGCGGCGTGATAGGCGGTCACGGAAACCGCAGCATCGGGATCCGCACCCCTTGCTCGTTGGCCACCTCGATGGCACGCCGGTAGCCGGCGTCGGCGTGGCGCATCACCCCGGTACCGGGATCGCTGGTGAGGACCCGCTCCAGCCGTTCGGCGGCTAGCTCGGAGCCGTCCGCCACCACCACCATCCCGGCGTGGATCGAGCGCCCGATACCCACCCCGCCGCCGTGGTGGACGCTCACCCACGACGCCCCCGACGCCGTGTTGAGCAATGCGTTGAGGATGGGCCAGTCGGCGATGGCGTCGCTGCCGTCGGCCATCGCCTCGGTCTCCCGATAGGGGGAGGCGACGCTGCCCGAGTCGAGGTGGTCACGCCCGATCACGATCGGTGCCGACACCTCGCGACGTCGGACCATCTCGTTGAAGCGGAGCCCGAGCCGGGCCCGCTCCCCATAGCCCAGCCAGCAGATGCGGGCAGGGAGCCCCTGGAAGGCGATCCGCTCGCCCGCCATGGCGATCCAGCGGGCCAGAGCCTGATCCTCGGGGAAGGTCTCCAGCACCGC
Source organism: Acidimicrobiia bacterium (assembly GCA_051002015.1). Lineage (GTDB taxonomy): Bacteria > Actinomycetota > Acidimicrobiia > Spongiisociales > UBA5794 > JACDBE01. The sequence continues at coordinate 1,314 of JBPCMS010000117.1, read as the reverse complement.
CCGGTCGGTGGCGGCGATGTCGGCGGCATCCCCCGACAGCGCCACCCAGCGGAAGGGGCCCTTCCCCTCGCAGAACAGCGGGCGGATGTATGCGGGGAGGAACCCCGGGTAGGCGAAGGCGTCGGCGAAGCCGCCGAGCAGCGCCTCGGCCCGCAGGCTGTTGCCGTAGTCGAACACCTCGGCGCCCCGCTTCTGGAACCCGACCATCGCCTGGCAGTGCTGGGCCATGCCCAACCGGGCCCGCCTGATGAACTCGTCGGGGTTCTCGGCGCGGAGCCGCTCCGCCGCCTCCAACGTGACATCCGGCGGGATGTAGCTGAGCGGGTCGTGGGCCGAGGTCTGGTCGGTGACGATGTCGGCGGACAGCCCGAGGTCGAGGAGACGGGAAACCATGTCGGCGGCGTTGCCCACCACCCCGACGGACAGTGCCCGCCGTTCGCTCTTGGCTCGCTCGCAGCGGGCGACGGCGTCGGCGAGATCGTCCGCCCGCTGGTCGAGGTAACGGGTCTCCAACCGCCGCGCGATCCGGGTGGGGTCGACATCGATGCACAGGGCGACCCCGCCGTTCATGGTCACCGCCAGCGGTTGGGCCCCGCCCATCCCGCCGAGACCGGCGGTGAGGGTGATGGTCCCGGCCAGGGTGCCCCCGAACCGCTTCCGGGCGATCTCGGCAAAGCACTCGTAGGTGCCCTGGAGGATCCCCTGGGTACCGATGTAGATCCATGACCCGGCCGTCATCTGACCGTACATGGTCAGCCCGGCGGCCTCGAGACGGCGGAACTCGTCCCAGGTGGCCCACTCCGGTACCAGCAGCGAGTTGGCGATGAGGACCCGCGGCGCCCATTCGTGGGTGCGGAACACCCCCACCGGCTTGCCCGACTGCACCAGCAGGGTCTCGTCCCCCTCCAGGTCGCGCAGCGTGGCGACGATGGCGTGGTAGGCGTCCCACGAACGGGCGGCTTTGCCGGTGCCCCCGTACACCACCAGCTCGTCGGGATGCTCGGCGACCTCGGGATCGAGGTTGTTCATCAGCATCCGCATCGCCGCCTCCTGCGGCCATCCCTTGCAGGTGATGGTGCTGCCCCGGGGGGCGGTGATCATGGCCCGGCTCCCTTCTGATCGAGGCCGTTGGCGGCGATCACCCCGGCGTACCAGGCGGCGCTGTTGCGGGGGGTGCGGACCAGGGTGTCGTAATCGACCCGGACGATCCCGAACCGCTTCGAGTACCCCGAGGCCCACTCGAAGTTGTCGAGCAGCGACCACACGAAATAGCCGCCCACCTCGATCCCGGTCTCGATGACGCCGTGCAGCGCC
>JBPCMS010000116.1:0-10462 GCA_051002015.1 Acidimicrobiia bacterium | reverse complement strand
GGGTCGGGACCGGGCGTTGGTGTCGACGAAGATCCGAGCCACTGGCGCGGATCAATACGGCAGTCCCGCGGTCTCGACCTCGGCGGCGACCCTTCGGCGTCCTCACGCCGTTGGTGCCGGCGGGCCTGGAACGCCAAGACGTCGGTGAGCCGGACCGTCTTCACCATGATCGGTGAAGTCGATCCGCGGTCTGAGTTGAGCCACGCTGCGCGCATGTGAACAGAAAGCGTTCCCCATTGTTTACACGCGACTCCCCAGGAGTATTCGCTCGTGAGCCTCTTCGGCTTGGAGGAGCTATTGGTTCCAGACGACGAACAGTTCGCGCGAAGACGCGCCGTTGCTTCTCGGCGATCCCAAACGCCGGCTGGACGTCAGTACTCGATGTCGAGGGCATAGCGGAGCGACTGGTCCAGTCGGATTCGGGCGTCGACGCCGAGATGGCCGACGGGAGCGCCGTCGAGCACCTCGGTGGGGATCGTGATGACGTTGTCGCAGCTGATGACGCTCGGGTTGGGCAGGCCCTGGGCGACGCCGACCTCCACCTCCGACCGGATGCCCCGGACCGTGCGGGTGATCGGTGCGCAGGTGACCGTGTTGAGCACCTCGATCGCAGCATCACGTGTGAGCACGCACACCGGCCTTCGACCTGCGGGCGGACCGAGGTCGGCCCAGATGATGTCGCCGCGGGCTACCACTCCGGAGCGGTCTGTGCGGCGAGACGTCGAGCGGCGGCGGCGAGGGCCGGATCCTGCGGAACGCGTCGGTACGCATCCTGGAGCAGCCGATCCGCTTTCAGGTCCTCGGACGCATCGAGCACGGCAGCGGCGCCACGCCGGAGAAGCTCTGATCGGCTTGTGCCTTCGGCCGCGGCAAGGCGGTCCAGCCTTTCGACCAGCTGATCGTCGAGCTGCACGAGAACCTCTCTTCGTCCCATGCCATATGGTAGACCATATGTAATCGTAGGTGTCGCCTACGCGGGCATGTGATGCGTGAAGCAGGCTGTGACGGTCAGTACATGCTGGTCATAGTCCACTCGTCGGGCCGACGGTGTGGCGCTGGGTGATCGAGATGTTGACAGCGGCGGGTCATGACGTCGCGGTGCCCGACCGGCAACCTTGGTGCCGTCAGTAGTGATGACCAGAGCCACCACGCAGCACAGCTCAGCGAAGACGATCGGCGTCGATAGTTGGGGCCTTCCCCGCCCAGTCGTCGGGTTCCCCGGGCGGCCGACCCCATCCGCCTCCGCCCGGGGTGAGAACGAGGAGGCGGTCCCCCGGGCCCACCTCGACCGTGGTCTTGCCGGGGAGACGCTCCCTGGTGCCGTCGGCGGCGATCAACCAGTCCTCACCGCAGGCCCCCGGTCCGCCACCGGCCAGGCCCCACGGCGGGACCACCCTCCGCTCCCCCATCAGCGACACCGTCGCCGCCACGTGAAAGGCGATCTCCCGCTCGATCCCCTCGCCACCGGGATAGCGACCGGCGCCGCCGCTACCCCGCCGCAGCCGGTAGGTGAGGACCCGGAACGGGTAGTGCGTCTCCAGTGCCTCGATCGGGGTGTTCTTGGTGTTGGTCATCCCGGTGTGGATGCCCGACTGGCCGGCCGACCCGGGGCGGCCGCCCTGGCCCCCGGCGATGGTCTCGTAGTAGGCGAAGTCGTCGTTGCCGATCAGGATGTTGTTCATCGTGCCCTGCGATGCGGCCGGAACCCGGTCGGGGACGACCTGGGCAAGGGCACCGAGCAGCACGTCGGCGATCCGCTGGCTGGTCTCGACGTTGCCCGCCGCCACCGCCGCCGGCGCCAGGGCGTCGACGAGCGAGCCCGGCTCGGTGACCAGCCGCAGCGGCCGGTAGCAGCCGCCGTTGGCGGGGATGGTGGGATCGGTGGCCACCCGCACTGCGTAGTAGAGACACGACCGGGTGACCGCCTCGACGGCGTTGATGTTGCCCTCCACCTGAGGAGCGGTGCCGGTGAAATCGGCGGTGATGCCGTCGCCGTCGACCGTGACCGCCGCCCGGACCGGGACCAGCCCACCGTGCCACTCCATCACGTCCTCGAACCGGAAGACCCCGTCGGGCAGGGCGGTGATCGCCGCCCGCATCCTCCGCTCCCCGTAGTCGAGCAGCGCGCCGGTCAGCTCCCGGTACCGGCCGATGCCGGCGGCGGCGGCCATGGCGGTGACCCGCTCCGCCCCCGCCTCGTTGGCACCGAGCTGGGCGGACAGGTCGCCGACCCGTTCGGCCGGCGTTCGGGTTGCGGCGAGGAAGGGCTCGACGAACTCGGGCACCCACGCCCCGTCGACCACGGCGACCATCGGCGCCACCACGATTCCCTCCTGGTCGATGGTGACCGCGTCAGCAGGCATCGACCCGGGCGCCTCGCCCCCGACGTCGGCGTGATGCGCCCGGTTGGCCACCCATCCGATCAGCGTCCCCTCGACGTGCACCGGCCGCACCAGGGTGAGGTCGTTGAGGTGGGTGCCCCCGTGATAGGGGTCGTTGACCGCATACTGGGTCCCCGGCGGCAGGTCCATCCCGAACCGCCCGAACACCGCAGCCACCGACGCCGGCATCGACCCGAGATGAACCGGGATGTGCTCGGCCTGGGCCAGCATCTCACCGCCGGCGACAAACACGGCGGCGGAGCAGTCGGCCCGCTCCTTGATGTTCGGTGAATAGGCGGTGCGGCGCAGCACGACACCCATCTCGTCGGCGATCGACGCCAGACGGTTGCGGGCCACCTCGAGGACAACCGGGTCGACGCTCACCAGGTCAGCTCGAGGGCGCCGGACTGGTGGACGATGGCCCGCTCCCCCGGACCGAGGTACGTCGTCGCCTCGGTCTCCTCGATCACCGCCGGCCCCACCACCTCGTCACCGGTGGCCAGACCGGCCCGGCGTACCACCGTCGCCTCGACGGTGCCGCCTGCGGTCAGCACCGGCCTGGCCCCGGTGACCCCCTCGCCGTAGGGAGGCGGCGGGACCACGGAGCCGATGTCGAGAGCGGGGGTGCCGGTGACCTCGGCCCGTACCGTCACCACCTCGATCGGGTCGTCCGGTCTGGCGAACCCGTTGCGTCTGCGGTGGGTGTTGTGGAAGGCGGCGGCGACCCGGTCCCATCCGTCGCCGTCGGCCCAGGGGATCGAGAGCTCGTGGGATTGGCCCAGGTAGCGCACGTCGAGCCGGATGTCGACGGCGTCTGCGGTCTCGCCGGTCGACGCCGCGAACCGGTCCATGGCGGCGGTGCGGACGGCGGCGATGTCCCCGGACAGCGCGTCGGCGTCGGCCCCGGTGCGGAGATGGCTCCGAGCCAGATCGATCCGGGGCGGGCTGAGCAGGAGCCCGAGCGCCGAGAACACCCCGGCATGGAGCGGGACGATCACCCCGGCCATCCCCAGGCTGCGGGCAAGGGCGGTGGCGTGGAGTCCGCCCGCCCCCCCGAAGGCGATGAGGTGTGCCCCGTGCGGGTCGGCGCCCTCCTCCACCGACACCTTGCGCACCGCGGCGGCCATCACCTCCTCGACCACGGTCAGGATGCCTCGCGCCGCCGCCGACCGGTCGAGACCCAGGGTCTCACCCAGCTGGTCGACGGCGGCCGACGCCAGCTCGGGGCGGAGCCGCAGGGTCCCCGCCAGCACCCCCCCGGGATCGATCCGCCCGGCCACCAGGTTGGCGTCGGTCACGGTCGGCGAGGTTCCGCCGCGCCCGTAGCCGGCGGGCCCGGGAACGGCCCCGGCGCTGTGCGGTCCGACCCGCAGCGATCCCCCTTGGTCGCGCCAGGCGATGCTGCCCCCGCCGGCCCCGACGGTGTGGATGGCGACCGACGGCATCCGGCACGGGTATCCGCCCGGGACCCGCTCGTACGACAGCTCGGGACGGCCGTCCTCGATCCGGCACACGTCGGTCGAGGTGCCGCCCATGTCGAACGAGATCACCCGGCGGTGGCCGAGGACCCCGGCAACGGCGGATGCGGCGACGACGCCACCGGCCGGGCCGGACAGGACCACCGCTGCCGGCAGGGCGGCGGCCTCGGCGATGGGGAGCAGCCCGCCGGACGACCGCATCACCAGGATGTCGCCGGGCAGCCCGGCGGCGACGCTGCGCCGGGCCAGGCGGTCCAGGTAACTGCCGGTCTCGGGGGCAAGGTAGGCGTTGAGCACGGTGGTGGCGGTGCGCTCGTACTCGCGGAACTCGGCCACCACCCGGCTCGACCGCGACACCGGCACCCCAGGGAGGGCGCGCTCGACGGCGGCGGCAACGGTGTCCTCGTCCTCGGCTCGGAGGTAGCCATACAGCAGCGAGATGGCGACCGCCCCTGCCCCGGCCAGTTCCTCGGGGGGCTCCCATCCCGCCACCTGCGTGGGGACGCCGAAGCGGAGCCGGCGGGGTACCAGCGGCTCGGGGCGGTCGCCAAACGGGTCGTACAGGGACGGCCGGTCCTGGCGCCCGATCTCGATGACGTCCTCGAATCCGGCGCTGGTGACCAAGGCGGTGGTCGCTCCCCGGTGTTCGAGCAGGGCGTTGGTGGCGACGGTGGTGCCATGGAGGAATCGCTTCGCCCGACCCAACCGCCCGGCCCCGCCCACCACCCCGATGCTCTGGTCCTCGGGGGTCGACGACTCCTTCCAGGTGGTGATCGCCGCCCCGTCCCAGCGGACCAGGTCGGTGAAGGTGCCGCCGACGTCGACTCCGAGGACGGGAGCCATCGCCGCTACGATCGCCCGATGCCGGTCAGCATCGAAGCAACCCCGAACCCCAACGCCCTCAAGTTCGCCGTCGGAGTCGATGTGGGCGGGCCCAAGACGTTCGTCCCCGCAACACCCACCGACGATCCGCTTGCCGTTGCCCTGTTGGGTCTCCCCGGGGTGGCCAGCGTGTTCATGACCTCCGATTTCGTCACCCTGTCGAAGATGCCGGACGCCGACTGGAGCGAGATCGCCGAGCCCGCCCGGCTGCTGCTCGAGGAGCACTTCGCCCCGACCTGACCGACCCGGACTGGCATGGCCGGTGAGGCTAGCCCGAGCGGATCCGCCACAACGCACCCACCTCCTGCTACAGACTGCTACATCCGCTACACTGCAAGGTATGACCCGTTTCATCACTCAGCGAGAACTGCGCAACGATTCGGCCGCCGTCCTGCGTCAGGTGCAGGCCGGACAGACAATGGTGATCACCCGCAACGGGACCCCGGTGGCCGAGCTGCGACCGGTTGGCCGGCGGCGGTTCGTGCCTCGCGCCACCATCGCCGACGCCGCCCGCCACGCCCCCCGAGTTGAGCTGACGCGGTTCCGGACCGATCTCGACGCAGTCGCCGATCAGTCGGTCGATGGCTGAACCGACCCAGGGTCTCCTGGACACGTCGGTCCTGATCGGCCACGACCTGCTGGACCCGGCCACCCTGCCCGACGAGTCGGCGATCTCGGCGGTCACCATGGCCGAGCTGGCAGCCGGGCCCCATGCCACGGACGACGAGGACGAGCGGGCCCGACGTCAGGACCGGCTCCAGTGGGCGTCGGCCACGTGGGACCCGATACCCTTCGACACCGACGCCGCCCGGGTGTACGCCAGGGTCTTCGCCGCCACCAGGGCAAGGGGACGCTCCGGCCGGGCCCGGTTCGCCGACCTTCTGATCGCCTCCACCGCCGCCGCCGCCGGCCTGCCCCTGTACACCCGCAACGCCGCGGACTTCGTGGGTCTCGGGGAGGTCGTCGCCGTCATCGAGATCTGACCCATCGGCGAAGCCGGGGCCGAGTTCGCTTGCCCGAGGCCGGCTAACCTCCAACGCCATGGCGACGATCGCGGTGTTCCACTCCGTGCTCGGTGTAAAGCCGGGTTTGCTCGAGGCTGCCGACATGCTGCGCTCGCACCGGCACACCGTTCACGTCATCGACCAGTACAACGGTCGCGTCTTCGACGACTACGACCCGGCCATGGAGCACATGGAGGGCATCGGGTTCGGCGCCCTGATGGCTTCGGCGCTGGCTGCCGGCGGGGAGCTGCCCCCGGGCTTCGTCACCTTGGGTTTCTCCAACGGCGCCGGGATGGCGCAGTACGTGGCCGCCAAGGTCCCCGCCGTTGCCGGAGCGGTGATGAGCGGTGGCGCCATCGACCCGGGGTACCTGGAGATCACCTGGCCCCAAGGCATCCCCGCCCAGATCCACACCACGGTCGATGATCCGTGGCGCGAGCAGGATGCCATCGAAGCGGCGGCGGCGGCCGTGGCGGCGGCGGGCGGGGCGATCGAGGTGTTCGACTACCCGGGAGCCGGCCACCTGTTTGCCGATGCGAGCAAGCCCGACGAGTACCAGCCGGAGGAGGCCGAGCTGATGTGGTCTCGGGTCCTCGACTTCCTGTCCCGGATAGACGGCTGAACCAGGGTCCGGTCGCTCGGGTTCCACCACCTCGACCGTCCCCGGGGCCTCGGGAGCGCTCGGGGTCGACGGCACGGGCGGGGAGAGCAAACGGATCGCCACGTGGTTACATCCAGTCGTGACCATCTCATCACGGACCGACCGGCTCGCCGACATGACCAGGATGCGCCGGGTCGCCACCGGTCTTCTGGTGGTGATGTCGATGGTGTTCATCGTCGCCACCATCCTCGAGCGTGACCACGCCTGGGCGACCTGGTTGAGGGTGACCGCCGAGGCTTCGATGGTGGGCGCACTGGCCGACTGGTTCGCCGTGGTGGCCCTGTTCCGGCACCCCCTCGGGCTCCCCATCCCCCACACCGCCATCATCCCGAAACGCAAGGACCAGATTGGACGGGCGCTCGGAAGCTTCGTCCAGGAGAGCTTCCTCACCCGCCAGAACGTGGTGGAGCGGGTCAGGGCTGCCGGGCTGACCGATCGGATGGGCGCATGGCTCGAGGACCCCGGTCACGTCTCCCAGGTGGGACACCAGGTGACCGAGGGGCTGGCCGCCATCGTCACCAGCCTCGACGACGACGAGCTGGGCAGGGCGATCGCCGACACCGTGAGGGACCGTCTGGGGGCCATCGAGTTCGCCCCTATGGCTTCACGGGCGCTGGCGGCGGCGACCGCCGAGGGCCGGCATCAGGATCTGGTCGACGCCTTCATGCCCGAGATCTCCTCGGCGATCGAGCAGAACCGTGCCGAGCTGCTGGAGGCGGTGACCCAATCGTCGCCGTGGTGGGTGCCCAAGGCGGTGGACGAGGCGGTGCTCGATCGCGCCATCTCGGTGGCGCACCGGTTCATCGCCGATGTGGGCCGGCGCCGCGACCACCCGCTGCGCGACCACGTCGACCGGGTAGCAGCCGAGATGGTGGTGCGGCTCCGGCAGGATCCGGTCCTGCTCGCCCGGGGCGAGGAGGTCAAGAAGGAGATCCTCGCCCACGAGGGGGTGGAGACCTACCTCACCGGGTTGTGGGACGGGACCAAGCGTTCGATCATCTCGCAGGCCGACGACCCGGAGAGCCCGTTGCGGCTGCGGGTCGAGTCGTCCATCGCCGGGCTCGGGCGGTCGCTGCGGGCCGACCCGATGCTGCGGGTGCGAATCGAGGAGTGGATCGAGCGGATCGTCGGCGAGCTGGTCGACCGATTCCAGGACGAGTTCTCCGAGCTGGTGAAGACCACGGTCGAACGCTGGGACGCCTCCGAGACCGGCGAGCAACTCGAGATGCTGCTGGGCAGGGACCTGCAGTTCATCAGGATCAACGGCACCGTGGTCGGTGGTATCGCCGGTCTGGTGATCTACTCGGTTGCCCGCCTGCTCGGTTGACCGTCAGCCGGTGACGAGGACGGCCAACGGGAATGCCGCCCCCGACACGTCCGTCACCGTCACCACCACCCGCCACCCGACGGCGAGCCGGGTACCGCCCACCACCGTGGCGTCTCCGAAGGCGGCGGCCTCCTCCAACGCGGCGGCGGCCACCGGTTGGGGGACATCGGCGGCGGGCTCGGGCAGCGGGTCGACGCCCGCCTCGTCCGGCAGCGGCACCGGAGCGGGTAGATCGATCACCGCCGATGCGCCGTCGTCGTCGACCAGCACCGGGACCAGCACCGTCCGGGGCGCCGTCGCCGCGATCGGATGCTCGCCGTCACCCGCCATCGTCCTGAAGACGACAGTGACGTCGTAGCGTCCACCGCCGACGGCATCGACGGCGATCGCCCTGGCCCACTCCACCCACGAGTATGCGCCATCGGGCAGGCTGCGCTCCGTGGCCCCTTCCGGGATCAGCCCGTCGCTGACCTGTCCGGTGGAGAAGTACTCCGACACGAACCACTCCGCCCGCACCACCGCCAGCCGCATGTCGACATCGGGCACCCCCGCCCGGAGATCCTCCTCGGTGTAGAGCACCGGGTCCACCGGGGCAACCGGCGTCACCGACGGGGCGGGGAGCAGCGTGGTGGCGGTGGCGGCCATCACCGGGGCATGGGTCGTGGCGACCGTCTCGGCTTGCTCCGCTGCCGCCGGGATCTCCACCACGGTCCCCGGTGCCTGGCGGATGCTGCGCACGACCATGAAGGCGAGGATGCCGACGGCGATGGCGGCGAGAACGGTGAGGGCCATCGTGCGGTTCTTGCCTCGGTCGAGCTCGTCGGCGAGCATCGCCCATGGCATCGTCTCGTACTCGTCGTGCTGGCCGTCGGGATGCCGCCTGGTCATATCGGCAACGTATGGCGTTGTGAGGCGATGTTCAAGGCTGTTGATGGAGGGCTTCGAACTGAACGTTCAGCCCCCGATGTAAGACATCTCCACCTTGGGCAGGGGCACCGTCGCCTCGGAACGGATCTCGGAGTAACGATCGGTGCGGCGCCGCCACACCCCGGCGATCGCCGCCGCCAGCTCATCGTCGGGGGCCCCGGAGCGGAGCAGTTGCCGCAGATCGGTCCCCGACGTGGCGAACAGACAGGTGTACAGCATGCCCTCGGCCGACAGCCGGGCCCTGGTGCAGGTGCTGCAGAAGGGCTGGCTCACCGACGAGATGATCCCGATCTCCCCGGCCCCGTCGAGGTACCGCCACCGCTGCGCCACCTCGCCGTGGTAGTCGGGGTCGACCGGCTCCACCGGGTACCTGGCGTGGATGCGCTCCCTGATCTCCCGGGCCGGGACCACGTCGTCGAGCCGCCACCCGTTGCTGTGTCCGACGTCCATGTACTCGATGAAGCGCAGGATGTGGCCGGTGCCGCGGAAGTGCTCCGCCATCGCCACGATCCCGTCGTCGTTGACCCCGCGCTGGATGACGGCGTTGACCTTCACCGGGGTGAGCCCGGCGGCGGCGGCGGCGGCGATCCCTTGGAGAACCTGTTGGACCGGGAAGCCGACGTCGTTCATGGCGGTGAACACGGCGTCGTCCATCGAGTCGAGGCTCACCGTCACCCGGTTGAGCCCGGCGGCGGCCAGCGCCGGCGCCTTGCGGGCGAGCAGCGACCCATTGGTGGTCAGGGTCAGGTCCTCGATCCCGTCGATGGCGGCCAGAGAGGCGACCAGGACGTCGAGGTCGCGCCGCAGCAGCGGTTCCCCCCCGGTGAGCCGCAGCTTGCGCACCCCGTGACCGGCGAAGAGCCGGGCGACCCGCTCGATCTCCTCGAAATCGAGCAGCAGCGAGCGCTCGAGGAACCGGTACTCCCGGTTGAAGATCTCCTTGGGCATGCAGTAGGTGCAGCGGAAGTTGCAGCGGTCGGTCACCGAGATCCGAAGATCCCGGACCGGCCGCCCCAACGTGTCGAGCAGTTCCACCCGCCCAGGCTACCGGCGCCGGCCGGCTCACGGACCGGCGGGGGTCCGGGATCTTCCGGGACTGTGCCCAAGCCAACCGACCGGTGAGCCGCAGAACGACGGCTTGGTCGGTCTACGGCTCACCGGTCGCTTTTCGGACCGCGCCGCCGCTGCGGCTGACGCGCCTCCGCCCCGGGAGCGGATCCGGGACGGAGGCACGTCGGGCTCGATGGGTCGGCTACGGGACCAGGTGCACCGGGTACTCCCGGATGTCGATCCGGCTGCCGTCTTGGGCCGAGTTGATCCAGACGATCAGGTGGCCGAGCTGCGGGGTGTCCACCTCGTAGCCGATGGTGAAGTCGAAGCTGCCCCATCCGACGCCGTTGTCGGTCATGGCGAAGCCCTCGGCGATGATCAGCCCCTCGTTGTCGGTGAGGGCGTACTCGAAGGTGGCCTCGAAGGCGGCCCCGACACCGGTGACCCGGAGTGGGTTACCGGCCGGGCCGCCGTAGGTCGGGGTCTCCACGGACACCGCCGCCTGGAAGGCCACGTAGTCGTCGCGGGTGACCGGGCGGGTGACCAGATCGCCGTCGCCGGTTTGCACCGCCACCGGCACCCCGTCCTGCTCGAACAGAACTTCCGTCACGCTGGGGAATCGGGTCACGGTGAAGACCACCTGGGCGATCCGCATCGCCACCGCCGCCGAGTCGTCGTCGGCCTCGAACTCGCCGGACAGGTCGACCGTGGCCACCCCGTCATCGACGGTGACGCCCCGCAGGGTCGTGTCA
>JBPCMS010000115.1:0-33914 GCA_051002015.1 Acidimicrobiia bacterium | reverse complement strand
CTCCGGCCATGGCGATCCACCACAGGCCGAAGACGCCGACCGTTCGGGTGGGGGTGCGCCGCCATACGGTCGCCGGGGAGTCGTCGGGTCGGGAGGCGGTGGTGGTCGAGGAGCCGATGGAGATCAGGGTCGGCGCCGTGGGTGCCCCCGACGACGATCTGGTGCCGTTGGCGGTGACCATGCGAACCCCGGGGAACGACTTCGAGCTCGCCACCGGGTTCGTCATCACCGAGGGGATCGCCAGCGCGGCGGCGATGATCCGCTCGGTCGCCTACTGCGGGCTTCCCGAGGAGCAGCAGGAGTTCAACGTGGTCACGGTGCGGTTGGCCGAGGTCCCCGATCTCGATCGCCACCGCCGCAACCAGTTCATGACATCGAGCTGCGGGATCTGCGGCAAGGCTTCGATCGACGCCATCGAAGTGGTGTGCCGGCAACGCCCGGTCGGCGACCCCGTGGCGGCGTCGGTCATCGAGACGCTCACCGAGCGGCTCGGGGAGGGACAGCGGTGGTTCGCCTCCACCGGAGGGCTCCACGCCGCCGCCCTGTTCGACCTCACCGGCACCCTCCTGGTGGTGCGCGAGGACGTCGGCAGACACAACGCCGTCGACAAGGTGGTCGGGTGGGCGGCCATGGGGAAGGTTCTCCCCGCCGACAACCGGATACTGGTCGTCTCCGGTCGGGCGGGCTTCGAGATCGTGCAGAAGGCCGCGGTGGCGGGCATCGCCACCGTGGTTGCGGTGTCGGCGCCTTCGTCGCTCGCCATCGATGCCGCCGACCGGCTCGGGGTGACCCTGGTCGGATTCGCTAGGGACGACCGGTTCACCACCTACGCGGGCACCGTGGTCTGACCGGGTTCGGTGGAAACGCGGTGTCGCCGTGGACTACCGTGAGGCGATCGAGTGAAAGCGAGGATCACCGGTGGCCGAGGTGACTTTTGACCACGTCGACAAGGCATATCCCAACGGGTACAAGGCGGTCTCCGATCTCAACCTGAAGATCGAGGAGGGCGAGTTCCTCGTGATGGTCGGCCCCTCCGGTTGCGGGAAGTCGACAACGCTCCGCATGATCGCTGGTCTCGAAGAGATCACCAGCGGTGAGCTGAGCATCGGGGGCCGGGTCGTCAACGACGTTCCCCCCAAGGATCGGGACATCGCCATGGTGTTCCAGAACTACGCCCTCTATCCCCACATGACGGTGGCCGACAACATCGGGTTCGCCCTCAAGCTGGCCAAGACCCCGAAGGCCGAGCTCAAGCAGAAGGTCGACCACGCCGCTCGGATGCTCGAGCTCCACGAGATCCTCGACCGCAAGCCCGCCCAGCTCTCCGGCGGCCAGCGGCAACGGGTGGCGATGGGACGAGCCATCGTGCGCAGCCCCCAGGTGTTCCTGCTCGACGAGCCCCTCTCCAACCTCGACGCCAAGCTCCGCGTCCAGATGCGGGCACAGATCACGGGGTTGCAGCGCGACGTGGGGGTGACCACGTTCTACGTCACCCACGACCAGGTCGAGGCGATGACGATGGCCGACAGGGTCGCGGTCATCAACCGGGGAATCTTGCAGCAGGTCAACCCGCCCCAGGTGCTCTATGACAACCCGAACAACCTGTTCGTCGCCGCCTTCATCGGCTCGCCTTCGATGAACCTGTTCGAGGCACGACTGGCGCAGGACAACGGCCGGGTGGTGATGCACGTCGGATCGCAGCAGGTGACGCTCCCCGATCAGGTGTTTGCCAACCGGCCCGCCCTGCGTAACTACGTCGGGCGCGGCGTCACCGCCGGCATCCGCCCCGAGGACATCGGAGACGCCGCCCTGATGACCGACCACCCGCACGATCAGCGGCTCCGCTCCAAGGCGCTGACCGTCGAGGCCCTCGGTTTCGAGAAGATCGTCTACTTCGACCTCGACGCCAAGCCGGTGTTCTCGTCGGACGCCCTCGACATGGAGGAGGGGGCGGAGGACGTGATGGCCTCGCAGACCACCAGGGCGGCCGCCCGCTTCGAGGGGAGCAGCGCCACCCAGATCGGCGACGACATCGAGGTGGCGGTCACCGTGGCCGACACCCACTTCTTCGACCCGGAGACCGGGCTGGCGATCAGGGACTGAACCCGGCCGCTTCCGCCCTCACAGAGTCCCCGGCTCCGTACGGACCGGGGGCTCTCGTCGGCCCTGGCTCGCCGGTCATCCACCGACCAGGATCAGCGAGGTCTCGGTGGGCACGGTGATGGTGGCGGCGACGGTCACCGGGGTGTCCGGTCTGCTGGAGAAACCGAGCACCCAACCGCCCTCGGGAAGGGTGAGGTCGGCCGGGTGCTCGTCGAGGTTGCAGGCGACCAGCACCGTTCCCCGCCGCAGCGCCACCAGCAGCCCGCTGTCGGTGTCGAGCCACCGCACCGGGGCGTCGACCAGGTCGCCGTGCTGCCTGCGGAAGGAAATCAGCCGGCGGTGGGTGTTGAGCCACGACCCGGGGTCGTCGACCTGACCGGCCACGGTGTCTGCGAGTGGCCGCTGGGTCGACACCAGCCACGCCGCCGCCGCCTCGGTGAAGCCGTTGCCGGGGCCGTCGTCCCAGCCCATGGCGGTTCGGGCGCCGTCCCGACCGCTGGTGGCTCCGGGGTTTCTGGTCGAGACCGGGTCGGCCAGCGCCTCGAGCGCCACCTCACCGTTCTCGTTGCCGAGCTCCTGCCCCTGGTAGAGAAACGGCATCCCCCCGAGACCCATGAGCAGGGTGGTCAGCGCCAGCGCCCGCCTTCTGCCCCGGTCGCCACCCCCGAAGCGGGTTGCGGCCCGGTTGGTGTCGTGGTTCTCGATCACCCACGCCACCGAGTCGGGGGAGGCGAGGTGGACCCCACGCAGCCCGTCGCGCAGCAACATCGGGTCCCACGACATCCATGCCGGTCTGAGGAAGAACGTGTGGTGCAGGGCGGCGCCGTGGTCGTGGTAGCGGGCGAGCCTCACCGGGTCGGGGGGACCCGTCTCGCCCAGCAGGATGGCCCCGTACGGGTCGACCACCGTCCGCCATCGCCGGAATATCCCCACGGTGGGGTTCTGGTCCAGGTCGTGGCGGTGCTCGAAGGCGGCGAAGGCGCGGGCGGGTTCCATCCCTGCCGTGACCGGGTAGAGCACGGGGTTGTCCCGCAGCCACGGGTCCTTGCTGAGGGCATGGGCAACGTCGATGCGGAACCCGTCCACCCCCCGGTCACACCAGAAGCGGAGGATGGCGTCGAACTCGTCGAGCACGGCCGGGTTGGTCCAGTTGAGGTCCGGCTGCTCGGGGAGGAACAGGTGCAGGTAGTACTGGCCGGAGGCCTGGTCGAGGGTCCACGCCGATCCGCCGAAGTGGGCGACCCAGTTGTTGGGGGGACCGCCGTCCGGGGCCGGATCACGCCAGTGGTAGTACCCGCGGTACGGTCCGGTGGGATCGGCCAGGGCTGCCCGGAACCACGGGTGGTGCGACGATGTGTGGTTGGGGACGATGTCGACCATCACCCGGAGCCCGAGGCGGTGGGCCTCGGCGACCAGATGGTCGAAGTCGGCGAGGGTACCGTGGGAGGGGTCGACATCGCAGTAGTCGGCAACGTCGTAACCATGGTCAAAACCCGGTGACGGGTAGAACGGGGTGATCCACACCAGATCGACCCCGAGGTGCGCCAGGTAGGGGAGCCGGGAGCTGATCCCGGCGAGGTCCCCGACGCCGTCGCCGTTGGCGTCGGCAAACGACCGGACGTAGACCTGGTAGCCGACGGCACCGTGCCACCAGGGGGTCGGTCCCCGATTGCCATGCGTTGTCTTCATCGGCCCAGGATGGCAGACCGGATGCACAGAGCACAGATCCACCGCGGTCATCCGGTGCCCAGCGCCCACCAGGTGAGACCGGCGAAGACCAGTGCGGCCACCGCCACCGCCACGGCGACGAGAAGAGCGACGTCCGCCTTCCCCGCCACCAAAGGTACCGCTCGCGGTCGCTCGTCGATCGGCTCCACCACCACGGTCAGCTCCAGCGGCGGCGGGTCGGGTGGCTGAGGTCGCATCGTCTTGCTCGTCCCGGCGTTCCTGTGACGAGGGGGGTGTCTCCCATCCTCATCCCGTGGCGCCGCTCTGTCGACCTCTTGATGATCGTCAAACAATGTTATACATTTCTAACAGCGCATCGCCATCGGGGCGACCGAGATGGAAAGGAGTCAGGATGTCCGGCACCCAGCAGGTCGATTCGCAGACCCTCAGGGACACGGGCTCGGCCTTCATGGCGGCTTCGGCGGATGTCGAGTCGCTGATCGCCACCGTCTCCTCCTCGGTGGGGGCCCTGATCTGGACCGGCGGCATCGCCGAGCAGTTCCGAGACGACTTCAACGGTCGCTACAAGCCGATGCTCGACCAGCTCGGGGTCGACATGGACGCCACCAGCAAGGCAATGAACGACAAGGCCGCCCAGTACGACCTGGTCTTCCACGGCACGGCCTGAGCAGGCCACCGACGATGACCAGCCCGGCGGAGCAGCAGGCGACGGCGGCGGCGCTGCGCCGGTGCGCAGACGATCTGGAGTCGGCCATCGACGGTCTGGCGCCGATGTCGGCCGAGGCCTGGGACTGCCCGGCCGCCGCCGCCTTCGAGGCCGAGCTGCGCTCCCAGTCGGCGCAGCTCGGATCGGTGGCGGCCGGGCTGCGAGCAACGGCGGCCGAGCTCGATGCGGCCGCCGTCGCCCAACTCCTCGCCGACGAGCAGGCCGTGGCCGGGGTGGTGTCCTCTGGCCCGAGCCCGGTCGGGTCGGGGTCCGGCGTCTCCCCGGCGCCGGTCCCGGTAGGCGGCACCGGCCCGGTGTGATCCCGATCGTCGTCGACACCGGTGAGGGCGAGCCCGTCGACTGCGAGGTTGCGGGCGCTCCAACGGCGACGATGGGCGACCTGCTCGCCTCATTGGGGACGGTCGAACCAGCCGCCGTCGACGGGAGGGTGGTGCCCCCGGGGCAGCTCCTCGAGACCGGTCTGAAGGCGGGGGCGGTCCTCGCCACCGGGTCGATCCCGCCCGCCTCGGGGGAACCGCCCCGCTTCCAGTTCCAGATCCTCGCCGGACCCGGAGCCGGGATGGCGGTGGAGCTCACCGCAGGACGCCACGTCGTGGGAAGCGGCGATGGGGCCGATGTTCGTCTCCGCACCGGGGGAGTCGCCCCCCGCCATCTCGTTCTCGAGGTCGGAGCGGGTGCCCGCCTGGCGGCTCCCGGTCGCGGCCGCTCGCTCGATGCCGACACGGTTCTGGTGATCGGCCAGACCCTTGCGTGCGTCGCCCCCGCCCCGGAACCGGCCCGGTGTGCGGCCACCACCGCCAGACCCACGATTCCGTTCAATCGACGGCCCCGGCCTGCGTTACCGGCGCCCGACCCGGCGATCATCCTGCCCGATCCGCCCGCCGGGCAGCCGGCGCCGCGGAGGATGGGCTGGGTCGCTCTCGCCGCCCCCGTGCTGTTCGGCATCGTGATGGCGATCGCCATCGATCCGCGGATGGCACTGTTCGCCCTGCTCGGTCCCGTCGTGATGGTGGGGGGCCGGATCGACGACCGCCGCCTGCTGCGCCGGACCCGCCGGCTCAACACCGAGCGCATCGGCACCGAGGGCGCCGCGCTGGGCGCCACCCTGCACCGGCGCCGGCTAGGTGAGCTGCGCCGCCGCCGCACCGCCCACCCGTCGGTCGCCACGCTCGCCTGGTGGGTGCGGGGCCGCTCCAGCAGGGTTTGGGAGCGCCGGCCCGGCGACCCCGACTTCCTCCGTCTGGTCGCCGGGTACGGGAAGGTGAGGTGGAGGCCACCGCTGATCGGAGATCCCGAGTCGATCGGCGGCGCCGTGGTCGAGGCGGTGACCGCCCATACCGAGCTGGGGCTCGCTCCGGTCACGGTCGACATGGCGCCGGGCGCCGTCCTCGGAATCGCAGGGGACCGCTCCACCGCCCTCGACCTGGCGCGCGGAATGACCTGCCAGGCGGCGGCGCTCCACGGGCCCTCCGACCTCAGGGTGGCGGTGATGACCGACCGACCGGCCGACTGGGCCTGGGCCAAGTGGCTCCCGCACACCATGGTGGGGACCGGCGACGGGCGGCGGCTGCTTGCCGGCGACCCGGTGGAGACGGCGGCGGTGTTGGATCGGATCGGGTTGGGCCTGGGTGCCGAGGACCACCGGCCGGTGGTGCTGGTGGTGATCGACCGCGGGCAGCTCAGCGACCCGGAGGGGGTGGCGCTGCGTCGGCTGCTGGCGGGCAGCGGGGTGGCTGCGGTCGGGATCGTGGTGGCGGCCACGGAGGACGAGCTCCCCTCGGAGTGCACCGAGGTCGCCCTGGTCGAGGGTCACCGGGCTCGGCTCACCGTCGACGGCAAGCCCCTGCAGATCGCCGTCGCCGGAGCCGTCGCCTCCGTCGCCGCCGGGCTGGCCCGCTCGCTGGCCGGTCTCTCCGATCCCGATCTGGTCGAGGCGGGCTCCGACCTGCCCGGCTTGGTCCGCCTCCTCGATCTGCTCGGGGCCTCAAACCCGACCGCGGCCACGCTGATCGGCCGGTGGCAGGCCGCCGGCGACCGGCCCGAGGCCGTGATCGGGGTCACGGACACCGGGCCGCTCCGGATCGATCTCACCGCAGACGGGCCCCACGGGCTGCTGGCGGGGACCACCGGGTCGGGCAAGAGCGAGCTTCTCCGCACCCTGGTGGCGGCGCTGGCCATGCACCACGGCCCGGACCGACTCACCTTCGTCCTGGTCGACTACAAGGGCGGCAGCGCCTTCGACGCCGCCGCCGCGCTGCCGCACACCGTCGGTCTGGTCACCGATCTCGACGACGGGCTGGCGGGACGGGCCCTGCGCTGTCTCGAGGCCGAGCTGCGTCACCGAGAACGGCGGCTGCGGGCGATGGGCGCTCCCGACCTGGACTCGTTCCTCCGGTTTGGGGGGCGTCTGCCCCGGATGCTCATCGTGGTCGACGAGTTCGCCGCCCTGGCTCGGGAGCTGCCCCGGTTCGTCGAGTCGCTGATCGACATCGCCGCCAGGGGTCGGAGCCTCGGGGTCCATCTCCTGCTCGCCACCCAACGCCCGGCGGGGGTGGTCGGCGAGGCGATCAGAGCCAACACCAACATCCGAATCGCCCTGCGAGTCACCGACCGGGCCGACTCGATGGACGTGCTCGGCGATCCGGCCGCCGCCGCCATCGGACGGCGGATGCCCGGGCGCGGGTTGGTGCGGCTGGGACCGGGGGAGATCGTGGCCTTCCAGGCGGCGATGGTGTCAACCGCCGGGTCGGGGTCGGGGCGGTCGCCGGTGACGATCCGGCCGTTCCGCTTCGCCCACGAGCAGCGATCCGACCGGACCGGGGACGATCGCGTCGTGGTGGGGCGGGGCCCCGACGGGCCTACCGACCTGGAGCGGGTCGCCGCCGCCGCCAACGAAGCGTTGATACGGCTGGGGATGGAGGCGCCCCGCCGGCCATGGCCGGAGCCGCTACCCGGCCGGATCATGACGGAGGATCTTCCCCGCTGGGACGACGACCGCCCGGGGGCGGTGGCGGTCGGGCTGGCAGACGAGCCCGACCGGCAGCGCATGGTGACCTTCACCTGGTCGCCCGAGGACGGGTCGCTTGGTCTGTACGGGGTGACCGGCTGTGGCCTCACCACCGCCCTGGAGACCATCGTGCTCGGGTTGGCGTCCGCCCCCGATCCCCGCCACCTGTACATCGTCGACGGCGGAGGCGATCTCGCCTCGCTCGCCCGGCTGGCCCGGGTGGGGGCGGTGGTGTCGCCGCTCGAGGGCGAGCGCATGGCTCGGCTGCTGCGGATGCTGCTGGCCGAGATCGACAGGCGGCGGTCGGCGACGGGCGACGAGGTGACCGGCATCGTGCTCGTGATCGACGGGCTGGAGGCGGTGCTCCGGGCGGTGGACGGTCCGGTGGAGTCGACGATGCGCGACCGGCTGATCAAGGTGATCGCCGAAGGGCCCGGCGCCGGCATCGTGACCGTGTTCGCCACGCCCCGACCGGCGGGGCTGCCCGCCGTTGCGGAGGCCGCCGTCGCCAACCGCCTCCTGTTCCGCCAGGCCGACCCGATCGGGGCCGCCGTGTTCGGGGTGCGCGGCGTCGATGCCCTGCCCCCCGGGCGGGCGATCCACGCCCTCACCGGACGCACCGTCCAGGTGGCCGTCGCCGGGCCGGTTGCCGTCGCCGCCGCCGACGCCATGACCGGGCGTGAGGGTCCCCCGCCGCCGGTGGGCATGCTGACCGACGACGTATCCGCCGCCGACGTCGCTGCCTTGCTCGAGATCGGAACCGAGCGGTGGACGATCCCGATCGGGATCGGAGACCGCGATCTGGCTCCGGTAGGTGTCCGGCTGTCGGCAGGCGATCACCTCCTGATCGCAGGCGGGGCCCGCAGCGGCAAGACAACGCTGCTCGCCGCGGTCGCCTCGGTGGTACGAAACCGAGCCGGAGACGTCCGGGTGCTGGCCCTCGCCTCCGGGACATCGCCGCTTGGCGCCATCGACGGGGTCGAGCTACTCGCCGGTGCCGCAGATCTGGGCGAACTCGTCGACAGGCTGCTCGGCGCTGACGATCCGGTGCTGGTTGTGATCGACGAGAGGGACGATCTCCCCGGTACCGAGATCGGGCGGTTGGTGACGACCCGCCACCCCGGGCTGCATGTGGTGGCCGCGGTCCGTCCCGAGGTGAAGACGGTGTACGACCACTGGGCCCGGGCGATGGGCGGATGCAGGCTCGGGGTGTGGCTCCGCCCCTCCGCAGGTGTCGACGCCGACCTGTGGCGTACCCCGCTGCCCAGACGACTTCCCGCCCGGGTCCCACCGGGGCGGGGTCTGCTCGTCGCAGACGGCGGCACCGAGCTGGTCCAGGTGATGCGCCCATGACCGGATCGTCAGGTCGCCAGCGCCTCGCCCAGTTGCCGGACCAGCTCCACAAGGGCGTCGGCTCGTCTCTGAGCGCTGCCGCGTGGCGGCGGCTTGCCGTCGATGCCGACCCGGTCGGCGTCCTCTGCGAAGAGTTCGGCCTCGGTGCGGATCAATGCCCGATGTAGCGGGACAGCCTCGCCAAGCGCGAGGCAGGCGGTGACCTCGATCATCCCGCCGTTCTGCGGGATGAGCTCGAACTGGCGCAAGGCTCGGATCAGGTCATGGGCCGACTCACCCGCCACGTATGTCGTTTTCATGGGAACGAACCTACCGACGCCCTGTGACAGATCTCGTGCCGATCACGGCGACTCGACGCCTCTTCGTTGGGTCCTGGCCGGGCCCGGTACGCTGACCCCTGTGGATGACACCTTCTATCACCGGGTGGTCGGGCTACGGGCGGTGCGGCGCTTTGCCGACCAGCCGCTCGATCCGGAGCACCTGCGGATGATCCTCGATGCCGCCAGATGGACCGGCTCGTCGAAGAACCGGCAGGACTGGTCCTTCGTGGTGATCGATGACCCCGAGGTCAAGCGGGCGGTGGCGGCCACCGGCGACTTCACCGACCCGCTGGCCATGGCTCCGGTTGCGGTGATCATCGTCCAGGAGCCGGGCGGCTACGAGTTCGACAGCGGCCGGGTCGCCCAGAACGCCATGCTGGCCGCAGCCGCCATCGGGGTGGCCTCGTGTCCCGTCACCCTCCACCGCGACGGCGACACCGCAGCCGTCATCGGCCTACCCGACGGAAGCCGGTGCCGGTATGCCATCGCCCTCGGCTACCCGGCGCCGGGATCCGGCCCCGCACGGTACGGCGGACGCAAGCCCCTCGATGATCTGGTGCACCACAATCGCTATCGACAAGCACCGCAATCCACGTAAGATCCGATTTCTCAGCCCGGTCACCGTCTCTACAATCACCGGCCTATCCGCATCGCCGCGGGGCGTGCCCGCCACGGGTTCGCCAAGGGGGGCACCAGCATCATGAAGTATCGATTGGCGGCCGTCGCCGTGGTGGTCGGCATCCTCCTCGCCGGGGGCTTTCTGGGCCGCCGGGTGCTCGACGATTCGTCCGGTGGCGGCTGGTCGCATCAGGCCGGCGACGCCTGGAACGCCGAGCGCACCATGGTCCGCGCCTTCGACATCGGTGTTCCCAACCTGGTCCTGCTCATCGACCCGGTGTTCGCCGAGCTCGACGCCCCCGAGGTCGCCGCCGCCGTGGCCGCCATGGCGGACGAGCTCGGATCGCACACCGGGATCACCCAGGTGGAGACCTACTGGAGCCTGGGTGGTCCGGACTCGTACGCCACCGAGGACGGCTCGGAGGGTCTGCTGACCGCACGGATCGGCGGTTCGGACGCCGAGCTCGCCGAGAGGGCGGACACCGTGCTACGCGGGGTCACCTACGACGACACCGTCATAGAGGTCACGGTCGGAGGCTCGGCGATGATCCAGCGGGATGCCCGTGAGGCATCGCTGGGCTCGGCGATGCCGCTCGCCATCGCCGCCCTGATATCGATCGGGCTTGTCCTGCTGTTGCTGCGCAACCCGGCCGTCGCCGGGCTGATCACCCTCACCTCGGTAACCGCCGTCGCCCTGACCATGATCGTGCTGTGGGGGGTTGGGCGGTTGGTCGACTTCACCACGCTCAGCGTGCTGCTGGGCGTGGCCTCGTCGTGGGGCTTGGCCACCGCCGGCGGGTTCGTGTTCGGCCACCGATTCGTCGCCGAGCGCCGTGCCGGGGCGGGACGGACCGCGGCCGTCGTCGCCACCGTGGGCAGCGCCGGCCGGACCGTGGCCATCGCCTCGACCATCGCCGCCGCCGTGCTCCTGTCCCTTTGGGTGATGCCCACGGTGCTGGTCCGGACCACCGCCTATGCCACCGCCATCGGCGTGCTGGCTGCCGGGGCGGTCAGCGTGCTGGTGCTCGGTCTGCTCCTCTCGCTCTTCGGGGCCGGGCTCACCACCGGCGCCGGTCTGGGACCGGCAGCCGTCCGCCCTGGAATCTCCCGCTGGATCGTGTCGGTGGCCACCGCCCGCCCCAAGATCACGGTGGCGGTGGCGATGGTGCTGCTCGGGGTCGGATCGCTGCTCGGTGTGGTGGGACTCAACACCGGGGAGACGTCTGCGGACTCGTTGCCACGGTCGTCGCAGAGTCGCCAGGTGGCCGATGCCATCGCCGAGCGGTTCGCCACCAACGAGATCGACGCAGCCTTCGTGACCGGTGCCAACGTCGAGTTCGGCGACGCCGAGGCCCAGCTGGCCGAGTACACGGCGACGCTCTCCTCCATCGAAGGAGTGGCCAGGGCCGACTCGGAGGAGGGGAGCTTCGCCAACGGCTCCCCGGCGACGGTGCCCGCCGAGATCATCGACCGGCTCGCCAGCGACAGGGCCAAGCTGGTCAGGGCCCCGCTCACGGTAGATGCGGACTCGCCGGCCGCCCAGGACGTCATCGGCGAGGTCGAGGCGGTGGCGGCCCCGTTCCGGGCCGACATCGGCGGCACCACGGCTCGTCAGATGGCGACCGCCGCCGCCGTCGACGCCAGGGCGCCTTTCGTCGTGGTGATCGCCGCCGTCGTCATCCTGCTTCTCGCCGCCTGGCTGCTGGGCGGGGTAGGGGCGGCGATGCGGTTGGTGGTTGCCGCCGTGCTCGCCGCCGCCGGTGCAGTGCTGGTCGTCCGACTGGGATTCGTCGCCGGCTGGCTGACCTCGCCACTCGGCTCCACCCCGGCCGAGACGCTCGATGCGGTCGCCACCCCCATGGCGTGGGCGATCGGCCTGGCGCTGGTGGCCGCCTGGCTGGTCCTCGCCTGGGGAGCCTCACGCGAGGCCCACGACGTCACCGAGGGGGCGCCGGAGTCGTCGATCCGGGCCCTCTCCGCCACCCGGTTCACCCACCTCGGCGCCGCTCTCCTGCTGTGGCTGCCGTTCCTGGCGCTGATGCTGACCGGCTGGAGGACACAGCAGATGATCACCGCCGGTGTGGTCGGAGCCGGTCTCCTCGCCGTCACCCTCGGCCGGTTCGTGCTCGCCCCCGCCCTGTTCGCCCTCTCCCCTGCCCGGCTGTGGCCGCGGCGGGTGGACGGGACGGTGGACCTCGTCTATCCGCACACCGCCGCGGCGGCATGGCTGCTCGGCGCCGCCGAAGACGCACCCCCGGGTGAACCGGGCCGCGACGCCACCGCAGAGACCGTGACCGGTGCCCCCGTCTGGGAGGAGATCGCCAAGACTTCGGATCTGGAGAGATGGGAGCGCTCGGGAACGGCGACCGTCCCGTTCATCGAGCCGGCGAGGTCGTTCGTCGAGCCGGAGGGGTCGACCGTCGACCCCAAGCATGTCACCGAGCCGGCTGCGGAAGGGGCCGATACCCCCACCGACACGGCGACGCCCACGCGGCGGAGGCACTCGCGCTGGCGCAGGGCGGACACCATCTCCGCCGATGAGGCCGCAGCCGTCGCCGGAGAAGATGTGGTGGCTGAACCGGTGGCGGCGGCGTCTGTGGTCGATGAGGTCGCCGGGGGAGCGTCCGGCGGCTTCGCCGATGCACCGAGAGGAGCGGTCGACGAGACGCCCGGCGAGATGCCCGAGCCAGGTATCGCCGATGATGCCGATACCTCTCCCGAGGTCGCCGCCGATACCGGGGACCGGCCGCCCGCCGACGCTGCGCCCGGTGCCGTCACCGAGGTCGAGCCGGATACCGAGCCCGAGGGGCCCGACGTGACCATCGCCGTGACCATCGCCGGGATGTCCGCCGAGCCCGACGCCGGCTCCGAGCCGGACACCGAGCCCGAGGGGCCCGACGTCGAGACCATCGCCGGGATGTCCGCCGAGCCCGACGCCGCCGAGCCGGACGATGTCGATGTTCTCGACGGGCACGAGGCCGAGGTCGCGGTGGCGGGGGCCAAGCCGTCGGTCGCCGCCACCAGACCGGTAGCCGCCGTCGACGTGGTCAGCCTCACCGAGTCCGTGATCGCATCCATCGACTCCGATGTGCCGTTCACCACCGAGATCGGGTCCGGGTTCGTGGCCAATCCCTCGAACAACCTGTCCCGGGTGATGGAGGCGATCCTGCGCGACGCCTCGGGCCGGGGTGGCGAAGAGGTCCTGGTCTACGGACACGCCGCCGGCGGCCGCTACCGGTGGATGGTGGTCGACTCGGGACCGAGGGCCGACCACGACCCCGACCGGGCGCGGACCCTGGCCGAGGCGCAGCGCTTCATCCGCAGGGTGGGCGGCGTGGTCGAGTGCAGGCCCGAGGGCGATTTCACCGTTTTCGTCGTCGAGATCCCGATGGCAAGCTGAACCGATGAGGTTCGCTTGGCTGTGCAGCCACGAGTCCTATCAACCCGAGGTGCTGGTCGAGCAGGCGGTGCTCGCCGAGCAGGTCGGCTTCGACGTCGTCCTCGGGTCCGACCACTTTCATCCCTGGGTCGACGACCGGTCCGCCGCCGGCTTCGTGTGGAGCTGGCTGGGGGCGGCGGCGATGCGTACCGATCGGGTCGAGCTCGCCACCAGCGTCACCTGCCCGCTGTTCCACTACCACCCGGCCCTGATCGCCCAGGCGGCGGCGACCGTCGACCGCCTCAGCGGAGGCCGCTTCATGCTCGGGGTCGGCACCGGAGAGAACATCAACGAGGGGCCGATGGGGTTCGAGTTCCCCGGCTACCAGGAGCGCATCGACCGGATGGCCGAGGCGCTGAGCATCATCCGCCGCCTCCTCGCCGGGGAGAAGGTCGATCACCAGGGTCGCTACTACACCGTCGACAAGGCCAAGCTCTACAGTCCTCCGCTGGGTGAGCTGCCGGTGCTGATGGCGGCAGGAGGGCCCAAGTCGGCCGTTTTCGCCGGTAGCAACGCCGACGGGTTGATAACGAGCGTCAAGGACCCGGCCGAGTCGACCGAGAAGGTCATCGGCCCCTTCCGAGCCGCCGCCGCCGCCGCCGGTGCCCCAGATTGCCTGGTCACCGCCACCCGATGGGTGGTGGAGGCGGGCAGCGGGGAGGAGGCATGGCTGGCCCTCGGCAGCATGCGCGGGTTGCGGGCCCCCGGCAGGCTGGAGGCGGTCGACCCGATGGTGCTTCGCCGGCGGGCCGACGAGATGGATCGATCCGAGATCCTCGACAAGTACACCGTGGTGTCCGGCGCCGAGGCCGTGATCGACGCCTACACGCCGCTGGTGACGCTCCTGGACGCCGACATCGTCGCCATCCAGGTTGCCAGCGTCGACCCCGACGCCACCCTGCGGATGCTGGGCGCCGAGGTCCTACCCGAGCTGCGTCGGCGCTGCGCCTAGCGGCCGGTCACACCCGCTGTCAAGACCGCAGCGGCGTCCCGCTCACCTATCGTGCCCCGGCATCCACCCGGAGGCGCCGACCATGAGCAACGCAGGTGTGGGCGAGGTCGAGACCCGCTTCTTCACCTTCGGATCGTCCGGCCAGCCCTTCCCGCTGTCCGGCGGGGGTTCGCTCGACCGGGTGGTGCTCGCCTACGAGACGTACGGGACGCTGACCAGGGACGCTTCCAACGCCGTTCTGGTGTTCCATGCCCTCACCGGCAGCCAGCACGCCGCCGGGATCAACCGGGCCGTTCCCGGGGTGGGCGATCGGTGGACGGACGACCTCGACGTCGGGTGGTGGGACCAACTGATCGGGCCGGGCAGGGCCATCGACACCGACCGGTGGTTCGTGGTCTGCGCCAACTACCTGGGAGGCTGCTACGGCTCGACGGGACCGTCGTCGACCGACCCGGCCACCGACCGCCGGTACGGGGCGTCCTTTCCGGCCGTCGGCTTCGGCGACATGGTCGACGCCGACATGCGGTTGCTCGACCACCTGGGGATCGGACGGCTCCACGCCGCCGTCGGCGGGTCCACCGGGGGGTTCATGGCCCTGTCGCTCGCCACCCGGTATCCCGATCGGGTCGAGGTGGTGGTTCCGGTCGCCGCCGGACTCGGGGCGACCGCACTGCAGATCGTGCACAACTTCGAGCAGATCTCGGCGATCGCCGCCGACCCCGCCTTCGCCGGCGGGGCCTATGGCGACACCCCACCGGTCGCCGGGCTCGCCCTTGCCAGGATGATCGGCCACAAGACCTTCGTCTCGCTGTCGGCCATGCGCACCAGGGCACGCAACGAGATCGTGGGGGAGGCACTCCCTGGTGGCTACCGGCTCCGTCACACCCTCGAATCCTACATGTTGCACCAGGGGACCAAGTTCGTCGCCCGCTTCGATGCGAACTCGTATCTACGGATCATGGACGCCTGGCAGTCGGTCGATCTGCTCGCCGAGGCAGGGGCGGCGGACTGGGACCAGCTGTTCTCACCGTGCCGCCACCAGCGCCACCTCAACTTCTCGATCGGCTCGGATGTGTGCTTCTACCCCGAGGAGCAGGTAGAGCTGGCCGCCGCCCTCACCGCGGCCGGGGTGCCCAACCGGCTGGTCGAGATCGCCTCCGACAAGGGCCACGACGCCTTCCTGGTCGAGCCGGAGCGCTTCGCAGACGACCTGCGCCGCGCCTTGGAGGAGGATCCGTGAACCGCGCCGGCCCCGATGCCCCCATCGGGATGTTCGACTCCGGGGTGGGCGGGCTGTCGATCCTGGCTCAGGTGCGGCTCCAGCTCCCGGCGGAGTCGATCCACTACCTCGCCGATCAGGCCTGGGCGCCCTACGGCGACCGCAGCCTCGAGTCGGTGCGGGAGCGGAGCCTCGCCATCGTCGCCCATCTCCTCGACGCCGGGGCGAAGGCGATCGTGGTTGCCTGCAACACGGCGTCGGCGGCGGCGCTCCACCAGCTCCGGGCGGCGATCCCCGGTGTCCCCTTCGTCGGGATGGAACCGGCGGTGAAGCCGGCGGCGGAGCAGACCAGGGGAGGGGTGGTCGGGGTCATGGCCACCTCGGCCACGTTCCAGGGCGAGCTGTACGCCTCGGTGGTCGACCGGCACGCCAACGCGGTGACCGTGGTGGAGCGAGCCGGCCGCGGGTTGGTCGAGATGATCGAGGCCGGCGACCTGGAGGGCCCGGCGATCGAGGCGGTCGTCGCCACCCACCTGGCACCCCTGATCGAGGCCGGAGTGGACACCGTGGTGCTCGGCTGCACCCACTACCCGTTCATCGGCGGTGTCATCCGAAGGCTGCTGGGCGAAGGGGTACGGCTGATCGACCCCGCCCCGGCGGTTGCCCGCCAGGTGGGCAGGGTGCTCTCCGCCAACGGGATGGCGGCGCCGTCCGGCCGAGGAGGGGTCGTCTACCGGACCACGGGTGATGCGGCGCGATTCAACCGCCAGATCGGTCATCTCCTCGGCGAACCCGCTCCGAACGCAGCGACGATCGCGATCTGATGGATGGGTGTCCGGCGAACCTAAGGTTCCTGGGTGTCGCCACGACACGCGATCCGCTGAAGTTCGAGCGGCGGCGGGCGTGTCCATCGAACCTTAGGTTCTACGTACCCCTGGCGAGTACCAATCCGCTGAAGTTCGGGCCGGCGGTCTCCAAACCGGTGTCTCCAAAATGTCGTAGGCCGGACGTATCATGGCGACCATCGACGTTGAGGGGTGTTCATGGAGCACATGGAGCAATACCCTCCCGTACTCGACACCGGAATGGTGGCCGAGCTGCTCGGGATGAACATCCAGGTGGTGCGCCGGATGGCGCGCGAGGGACAGATCCCGTCCTACCGGCTCCCCGGGGGGAGGACCTTCCGCTTCTTCCGCGACGAGATCTTCGAGTGGCTGCGTGGGTTCCCGGTCCACGGCACGCCGGCCGAGCCCGCCGCCGTCGTCGATGACGGCACCTGAGCCCGACACCGGGTGATGGCGCCAGATCCGGTCGATCCGACCGAGCCCGCCGGCGACCCGCTCACCCCGGGCACGGCCACCGGAGATGACCTCGGTGACGTGGCGCGGCGAGGGGCCAGGGAGTACGACCTGGAGATGGCGGACGCCGAGCAGGAGGCGGAGCGCTTCCGTCTGCGCGGACGCACCGTGGTCGACACGCTGTGGGAGGCGATGAACCATGGCGACGGCGTCACCGTCACCCTGGGACGGCGAACGCTGTCGGGAACCCTGCTGGCCGCCCGCAACGACCTCGCCCTGCTCGCGCTGCCCGAAGCGCTCGCCGCGGTCAGGGTCGGCGCCATCGGCGCGATCAGGCTCGACCCTGCCGGACAGGGTGTCGCCGGTGACCGGGTCTACGGATCGTTCGTCGCCTATCTGCGGATGCTGGAGATCGAGGAACCGCCGGTGACCGTGCTCGGTGACGGATTCGAGGTGGCTGGCACCGTGGCCGCCGTCACCCCGGACCACATACTCGTTGCGACCCGATCACCGTCACGCTGGGTCATCCCCATCCGCGCCATCGACGCCGTGATCGGCCCGCCCCCGAAGGCGTCGTAGGGTCACCGGCGTCCCCGAAACGGACCGCCGGCCCCGGCCGCTTATCCTCAGCCGAATGCGCCCCCTTCCGCCCCCGTATGACGCCATCGCCGCCGGTCGGTCGGCCAAGGTCGATATCTCCGGGACCACCCTCCTCGGCAACCGCCTCCTCACCAAGGACCAGGGGTTTCCGCCCGAGGAACGCGACGCCTTCGCCCTGCGTGGGCTTCTGCCCGACCAGGTGATGACGATCGAGGAGCAGGCGGAGCTCGAGCTCGAGCGCAGCCGCCGCAAGGACGATCCGCTGGAGCGCTACATCGGCATGGCTGCGCTGCAGGACCGTAACGCCACCCTCTTCTACCGGGTGCTGGCGGACAACCTCGAGGAGATGCTGCCGATCGTCTACACCCCGACCGTCGGTCTGGCCGGCCAGCTCTACAGCCACATCCTGCGCCGTACCCGCGGTGCCTGGATCACACCGGCGGATCGTGACCGGATCCCCGAGATCCTCCGCAACGGGCCATTCGAGGACGTGCGGCTCATCGTGGTCACGGACAACGAGCGCATCCTGGGCCTCGGCGACCTGGGCGCAGGGGGCATGTCAATCCCCATCGGCAAGCTCGCCCTGTACACGGCGGCGTGCGGCCTGTACCCGGCGCTGACCCTGCCCGTCAGCCTGGACGTGGGCACCGACAACGCCGATCTGCTGCGTGATCCGCTCTACATCGGCTACCGCGCCCCCCGGCTCCGTGGCGCCGAGTACGACGCTCTCATCGACGCCTTCGTGGCAGGTGTGCAGGAGGTGTGGCCCGGCTGCCTCATCCAGTGGGAGGACTTCAAGCATCAGAACGCCCTCCGCATCCTCGACCGTTACCGGGACCGGGTCCCGTCCTTCAACGACGACGTGCAGGGCACATCGGCGGTGGTGGTGGCGGGGGTTCTGGCCGGGATGCGACACCTCGGGCGCCCATTCCCCGAGCAACGGATCATGCTCGTGGGTGCCGGGGGAGCCGGGATCGGCATCGCCAGGCTGCTTCGGCAGGCCATGCTCGACTCCGGTATGTCCGCCGACGAGATCGGTCGGAAACTGGTCCTCATCGACTCGCGCGGCCTGGTCCACGCCGCCCGCACGGATCTCGATGACACCAAGCGGTCATTTGCCTTGGGGGGAGATGCGGCCGCCGCCTTCGGTATCGACCTCGGAGCCACCCCCACCCTCGAAGAGATGGTGGAGCACGTCCTTCCCACCATCATGGTCGGTACCACCGGAGTGGCCGGCACATTCAGCGAGGTGGCGGTGCGGACCATGGGCGAGGGTTGCGATCGCCCGATCGTGATGCCGCTGTCGAACCCGACGGCCAACAGCGAGGCGCGCCCGGCCGACATCATGAGCTGGACCGATGGCCGTGCCCTCGTCGCCACCGGCAGTCCCTTCGCCCCGGTGACACATCGCGGCGTCGTCCGCGAGGTCGGCCAGGCCAACAACGTCTTCATCTTCCCCGGTGTGGGGCTCGGGGCGATCGTGTCCGAGGCGACCCGGGTCAGCGACGAGATGATCCTCGCCGCCGCCCGCACCCTGGCCGAGGCGGTGACGCAGGAGCGGCTCGACGCCGGGGCGCTCTACCCCCCGGTTCGGGCGCTTCGCCAGGTCTCCCGGGCCATCGCCCTCGCCGTTGCCGGCGAGGCGATCACCTCTGGGCTGGCCCGCTCATCGCTCGAGACCCTCGAGGCCGACGTCGACGCCGCCATGTGGTGGCCCACCTACGTGCCCTACCGCCGCCCCTGAGCCACCGTCACCGGATACGCCCACATCGACCCCACGTCCCCGGTGGCACCCCGCCCGGAGTCGGGTGACCGTCATCCGTCCGGTGACGAACTCTGCGAGCTTCATCGGGCGAATCCGATGAGCAGGTTGGCGCACTGCGTTGCCGAGGTCGGCCCTGGTCTCAGTTCTCGTCCCAGCGGGTGAACCCGGCGTCGCCGGCGGTGGCTTCGCTATCGAACCAGACATCGGCCCTGGTGCGCTCGTAGTAGGGGCTGTCGGGGGTGTGGTAGAGCATCAAGTCGGCGTTTCCCTTGATCTCGTACCCGGCTGGTCCCGAGCCGTCCTCGGCGGGAACGGCGGAGCCGGACCCGTACGGCCCATCGGGGATCTCGGCGACGAGGCCGCCGATGTTGCGCAGGCTGTCATCCTCGTCTGCGCCCGCCATGCCGGCTTCGTCCGTCTCGCCCGTGTCGCCCATGGCGTCTGCGGCGGTGTCGGCCACGTCGGCGTCGGCCATGTAGCCCGTATCACCCGTGTCGCCCATGGCGTCTGCGGCGGCGTCGGCCATGTCGCCCGTGTCACCCGTGTCGCCCATGGCGTCGGCGGCGGTGTCGGCGTCGTCGTCAGCCGTGCCTGCTACGTCGTCGGTCGCGCTACCCATGCCGACTCCGGTGGAGATGGCACCGCCGATGTTGCGAAGATCGTCAACGGGCTCGTCCGATGGAATCGCCATGTCGTCCACCGCGTCCGCCGCATCGGTAGCTGTCTCGCCCGTGTCGTCGCCCATGTCAGCGGCGTCGTCGGCCATGTCGCCCATGTCGTTCGCCGCCGTGTCACCCCTGCCGCCGGCGGCATCGTCCGCCATGGTGACAGCCTCGTGGGTGGCGCCCGTGGTTCCCACCACCGCGCCGGCTCCGGTGGCGATGTCACCCCCGGTGTCGCGGTCTCCGACGGCTTCACGGCTGCTCGACCCAACGGGTGTGCTCGACTGACGGCGGCGCCGACCATCCAGCAACCACCACAGGAGAAACACAACGAGCAGCACCAGCAGGATGATCCAGAACCACTTCATGCCTTCCTACCCTTCGTGTCGACGAGCTTGCCGCCTCATTCCTAGCGGATGGGGGTGCCGGCGTCCACTGGCCGACCGGCGCCGCCCGCAGCGGGCCCGTCAGATCGGCGTGTGGGGGGACGAGACGGCTCCGTCGGGGGACATCACGGCAAACCCGGCCTCGACGGCACGCACCGTCATGATCCGGCGCCCCGGCTGGATCGCTGGTCTGGGATCGGCGATGTCCAGCCCCATCGACCGCCAGCGCAGGGCGATCACCCCGAGGGGCTCATCGGTTACCAGGGCGACCCCGTACAGCGCCGGGGCCCGAACCGGGGACTCGATCACCTCGAGCAGCGGCCCCACCCGGAAGAAGGCGGTCGGCCGGTCCCGCACCACCACGCGTAGCCTGGCCGCGGCGCCGGTGTCCACCAGGATGGCGATGGCGGCGTCGAGGTCGGGGACCAGCAGCACGACGTGATCGAGATCCCACCCGGGGGCGGCGGTCCCGAGCGGATCGTCGCATTGGGGGATCCCCAGGTTGGGGAATCCTGAGCTCCACCGCCAGGCGGGCTCGCCGGTGGTGAGCACGGTGGAGCGGGTGGCCAGGGGATTGGGTAGATCGAAGGCGTCCCAGGGGATGGGGAGCCTGACCGCGGTGAGCCGTGCCGCCATCGGACGATCGTACGGCACCAGCACAAAGCCCAAGGAACCCCCGCCCGGCCCCTTCTTCCCCGCACTTCCCCGAACGAGGTTGTTGGGCCCTGCGTAAGCACCTTGGGCTTTGTGCATCCGAAGATACGGAGCCGGGCGGATGGTTTCAAGCCCCCCGATAACCCGAAAGGGGCCCCGAAATGCTCCTGTAGTTTAGATCAGTTGATGCCAACCGCGGGTAACGGCCGCTCTGGCTCATGCTCGGGGCGGCGGTTGTCCACGTATCCACACCAATCCACAGCGGCTTGTGCACAACCCATGTCGACAAGTCGTCATGGGGATCTTTCGCGAACGATCCGGAGCAGCGGCCGGAACGAGGTCTCGACCGTCTCGTGGATGGACCCGACCGCCTGATCGAGCGAGGTCTCGTCGAGCAGATCGAGGGGGATCCGCCCGATGACGAACAGGTCGCGGTCACGGTTGGCGGCGATGGTCGACGGCCACGAGGTCCAGTTACGGCGCAGGCACCAGGCGGAGACCCGCTCGACATGCTCGGGCGGCGCCGGGAGCAGGTAGGCCTCGAAGCGCACCGTGCGGGACCCGATCTCGAACCAAACGGTGGTGAAGTCGCGGACCCGCTGCCGCATCCGGATGCCGAGCCGGCTCTCGTACTCCCCCGACCAGACGATGTCGGTGGCGGGATCGGCGGCCCAGCGCTCGATGGTCTCGGCAACGAACGCCCACGCCTGGTCCCGGTTCACCTCCCCGAGATCCCCCGGTAGAGCTCGAGCAGACGATCGGCGGTGGCGCTCCACGAGAAGCGCTCCGACCGGACCACGGCCTCCTGTGCCATCGCCTCGGCAAGCTCGGGGTGGTCCAGGATCGCCCGCACCGCGGCGGCGTGGCCGGCCGGTTCGTGGCCGGCGACGAGCGTCCCGGTGACCCCATCCTCGATCACGAAGGGAAGGCCGCCGGTGGCCGCCGCCACCACCGGCAGCCCGCACGCCTGGGCCTCGGCCGCCACCAACCCGAACGACTCGGATCGCGATGGCACCATCAGCACATCGGCGGCCTGGTAGAAGCGGGAGAGCGACCGGTGGGGCTGGTTGGGGAGGAAATGGACCCTGTGGTCGATCCCCAGCTGGTCGACCCGTCGCTGCAGCTGCGTCATCTCCGCCGCCCCCTGGGTGCCGCTGGCGCCGCCGATGACCAGCAGGTGGACGTGGGTGGGGAGCATCGCCGCCACCTCCACGGCGACGTCAGGTGCCTTGTGCGGCTGGATCCTCCCCACGAAGAGGACGATCGAAGCCTGCTCGGGCAGTCCGAGCCACCGCCGGGCCTCGGCCCGGTCCCCGGGGGCGAACAGGTCGTGGTTCACCCCCGGCGGGGACAGGCACAACCGCTCGAGACGTGCTCCGTAGTGCTCCACCAGGTCGTCGAACTCGTACGGGGTGGAGGCGATGACGCAGTCGGAGCGGGCGATCACCTCGGTCTCGGTCAGGGTCCGCATCGGGCTCGACGCCGGCTCGTCGTCGCGCCTGGCCAGGTCCTTGATCCTGCCGAGGGTATGGAACGAGTTGGCGAGGGGGATCCCCATCGTGTCCTTGAGCACCACCCCGGCCCAGCCGGAGAGCCAGTAATGGCTGTGCAGGACGTCGGGACGCAGCCCGTGGTCGTCGAACCATCCGTACGCCCGCTCGGTGAACTCGCCGATGTGCTGCGGGATCTGCTCGATGGGGATCGGAGCGGCCGGCCCCGCCGTGATGTGGACGACCCGGTAGCCCCCATCTGCGGTCACCACCTCGGGCAGGTCCGGGTCGATGCGCCTGGTGAACACGGTCACCTCGACGGACCGCCCGACCATCGTCTGGGCCAGCTCGTCGATGTACACGTTCATGCCACCGGCGTCCCCGGTGCCAGGGGTGAGCAGCGGCGAGGTGTGCACCGACAGGTAGACGACCTCATCGATGGACGGAGAATGCTCCGCAGCGGCGGGCGGGGCGTCGGTCATCGGCGGTCCCCGAACCGTCCGGTGACCTCGTACAGGGGCCGCTCCTCGGCGCCCAGCCGGAACTTGTACGGCTCGTCGCCCTTGAGGAAGTCGAACACGGTCCTCGCCGAGGAGATGGCCTGCTCGATCAACATGTCGATCAGCACCACGCCCGGTGAGGCCGCCCCAGCCGCCGGGTCGAATGCGGAGTTGTACAGGTAGTACCCGCCTCCGTCCTCGAACCCGAAGCCCGCCGCCACCGGTCTTCCGTCATCCCCGCACAGGGCGTCGATGACGGCGCCGGCACGGTGGTGGAGGCCGTTGAGGAACGCCTCCATCGCCGGGGTCATGAACATGCCCTTGTCGCCGGGGGAAAGCCGGTGCATGGCGGAGAAGGCGGCGACGGCGTCGGCGCCGGACAACCGTTCGAGCCGGGGATCGCCGAGCGCCTCCACGAATCGGCGCCGCTTGCGGCGCACCTCGTGGCGCTGCTTCTTGCCGATGGCATCGAGCCAGTCTTCGTATGTGGGTGGGAGGGCGACAACGGCGGCGGTCTGGTGGCGGGTGGCGGCCGACTCGATACCCGTGGCGTGCAGAGCCTCCGTCACCAGCGATGCCGCCGGCTCAGGGATCGAGTTGAAGCTGAACCGCCATCCCGGATCGGCGACATCGACCAGCGAAGCCATCACCTCGGTGAGGTCGTCGCCGCGGGGCGAGTGGTAATCGGTGAGGTCCTGCTCGCCGAGGAAGGCCACCAGGTCTCCGCGCCGTAGCAGCGGGAGCAGGGCGTCGTCGGCGGCCACCAGCAGCAGGGCGTCCTCCGGCTCGGAGCGGTGCTCCCACCACGTCTCGAGGAACGCCCTGCTGGTGAAGGGCCCGGTCCCGGGGACGGTGGGGGGCAGGTCGAAGGCCAGGCTGTCCCATCGGGTGGTGAGGGCGGCGGTCATGTGCGATCACCCGGCGAGGTCGGGGACGATCGACCCGACCGGACGACCACCGCCGTAGACGGTGGGGACGTGATCGGTGGCGAGCGCGTCGAGGGCGGCGGGGGGGATCAGCCCCAGCCGGTGTGCCATCTCGATCAGTCCCATCACGGCGATCCTCAACGATCCCTCCACGCTCTTGGTGGCCAGACCGATCCCGTTGCGCCCGGCCGCCATGACCCCCTCGGCGCCTCCCTTGGCCGGGCCACCCCACCACATGGCAACGCGTCCGTCGGCGCGATCGTTCCCGGAGGTGAGGGCGGGGAAGCGGGTGACCGCGGTCCGGGCCGTCTCCAGGCGCCGGTCGTCGCTGAGCCGGGCGAACGAGGTGGCCAGGGAGCGCACGGTGCCCCGCAGCGTCGGGGCCCCGCACCCGTCGATGCCGACCGGGCGAGGGTCGACACCGGACACCTCGGCCACCAGCTCGATCACCCGCTGCTGGAGCGGGTGATCGGGGTCGAGGTACGTGTCCAGGGGCCATCCCGAGGCCAGACAGGCCCGCAGGAACCCGGCGTGCTTGCCCGAGCAGTTGTGCATGATCCGCCGCGGCTTCTCCCCGTCCCGGATGGCACGCTCCCGGGCCGACCGACCCAGCGGGTGATCGGGGGGGCACCGGAGCGCACCCTCGTCGAGACCGGCGTCATCGAGCATCCGCTGCACGATGGCCAGGTGGACCGGTTGGGCGGAGTGGCTGGCACAGGCCAGGGCGAGGTGCTCCGGTACCAGGTCGGCGCCGGCCTCGAGGCTGACGGTCGCCTGGAGCGCCTTGATCGCCGAGCGGTAGAACAACGGGCGGTCGGCGTCGCCCCAGCCCTCGATCAGCTCCCCGTCGCTGGTGACGGCGACGCCGATCCACTCGTGGGTGGACTCGACCAGACCCGATCGGATGGTGGCGGCATGCACGCTCAGCCGGTGATGAGCTCGTCGGTGGAGATGGTCCCGGCGCGGTAGCGCCCCGCCAGCTCGGTGGCGAGCGTCGCCTCGGCCCGGTGGACGGTACGTCGCTGCGCAGAGATCACCCGCTCGACGCTCTCCACCTTGGACCTGGCGGTGGCGAGCTGGTCGTCGGTCAGCTCCCCGAGCCTGCCGACGGTGTCGTCACCGAGCACGAGGTCGATGGGACGGCGGCCGGGGTCGGGACCAACGTAGGCGTCGGTGGCGAGGGCATCGGCGGTGACCCGGGCGGTGTCGGAGACGTCGTCGTTGAGGATCTCACCGAGCGATCCGAGGGCGTCGCTCGGCTCGTCGCCGCGGCGGCGCCGCTGCTCGAAGTCGATCAGGTCGAGCCTGCCGTGGAGCAGGCGGCGGTGGTAGGACAGCTCCCGTTCAACGTCGAGGCACATCCGGCGCCGGCTGCGCAGGGTGGCGACATCGAGATCGGTCAGGTCGGCGACGAACGAGGGGTCGGCGATGATGTCGGTGCGGCGGCGATGGGAGCTCATCTCAACTCACGTGGTGAGGAGGTGGAGGCTAGCGGCGACGTCAGCAGGCGGACACCAGGGTGGGGTACGGGTTGACCGCAGAACCGCCGCCGGGGTGGATCTCGAAGTGGAGATGGGGCGAGGTCCCGATGGCGTTGCCGGAGGTGCCCACGTAGCCGATGACCTGTCCGGCGCTCACCGGCGAGCCGGAAGGGGCGCCGTCCGCATAACCGGAGAGGTGGGCGTAGTAGTACATCGCCGAGGCGGTGTTCAGGTAGATGGTGGTGCCACCCAGGCTGCTCTGCCGGTGGCTGACGGTCCCGTTGCCGGAGGCGAGCACCGGGGTGCCGTATGGGGCGAACAGGTCGGTTCCCTGGTGGGCCCTGCCGCCCGAACGGGGGAAGCCCCAGTCGTTGATGAAGCTGGCCCCGGGAAGCGGACACACGAAGCCGGAGATGGATCCGACCCCTCCGGCCGACCCGCGGGCGGCGGCGGCGGCGGCGAGCTTGCGGGCCCGCTCGGCCTCCTCGAACTCGGCGCGGGCCTGGCGGGCGGCGGCGTCGCTTCGCTCGTACTCGGCATCCCGTTCCCGCTGCAGGTCGGCCAGCTCGTCGACCAGGGCGGCGGCCTCGACCCCGAGCTGCTCCATCCGGTCCCGGTCCGCCTCCACCTCCTGGCGGAGGCGGTCGGTCTCCCGGGTCACCGCGTCCAGCCGGTTGAGCTCGAGCAGGTCGGCGTCTGCCGCCCGGTCGAGGAGCGCCTGAGAAGTGAGCATGTCCTGGAGGCTCTCCGCCTCGAAGGCGAGCTCGAGGAGGGAGCCGCCCGCCGCCATGTACGCCTCGGTGACCATCTCCTCGGCCCGTTCCAGCAGCGTCGCCATCTCCACCTCGGCGTCGGCGATCCGCCCGGTGATGACCTCTATGCGGGCTCCGAGCGCCTCGAGCTCGGCGTTGATCTGGTTGTAACGCAGCAGGGCGTCGTCGAGCTTGGCATTGACCTCGACCAGGCGGTCATAGGCTGCCCGCCGGTCGGCTTCGGCCAGCTCGACGTCCTCCTCGCTGGTGGCGACCGCGGCGACGGGAGCGAGGCCGAGGAAAGCGATGGCCAGGAGAACGGCGAGCAACCGTCTGCTCACATCTTTCATGGCAGGGGGAGGTTACCCGGGATCGAGGCCCAACCGGCGATTTCGGTGGTCAGCGGAAGAGGAGCAATCCGATCCAGAACGTCGCCGCCGCCACCACGGCGCCGTCGATGGCGGTGAGCAGACCGGGGGAGCGGGTGGTGTGGGCCACGTCACCGGTGCGCAGCATCGAGCCGATCGCCTTGCCGGCGAGCAGCCCGGCGATGGCGGCGGCGCCTGCGATCAGTGCCTCGGCGGGGGAGAGGGTGTCTGCGATGAAACCGGCGGCGCCGGCGCCGACGAGGACGCCGATGGCCATGGCCAGGTTTGGGTCGAGCCCGCCGATGTCGGGCAGGAAGCGGCGCGCCGCCCACTGGGCGACGGCGGCGAGCACCACGACCACCAGGAACACCGTGACGTGTACCGCAGACTCGGCCCTCGCCAGGACCAGGCCCCCGGCACCGGCCCCGGCGGTCAGGCTCATCAACGTGCCCGAGGACAGGGCGCTCAGCGACCGCTGCTGCCTGTCGTACAGCGCGTTGACCAGCACCGCCATCAGCCCGAGGGCGAGACCGGCGGCGAACCCGGCGACGCCCCAGGCGTATGCGCCGTTGCCGGCGGCGGCCGCCCCGACCAGGGCGCCGATCACCGGCGTGCTCCTGCCGGCCTCGGCCTGGGTGTCGCCCAGATCCCACAGCCAGGCGAGGGTGCCGCCGACGGCGGCGAAGGCGAGCGCCTCGAGCGAGATGACGTTGGCGATGGCGAAGGTGGCGAGCAGGATGATCCCGAGCAGAGCCGGGGTGATGTCGCCGTCCTCGAACACGGTGACGCCACCGGAAACCGGGGGGATCACCGCCACCTCGTCACCGCCCTCGACCGTGGTGCTGCGGTCGGCCTCGTGCCCGTTGACCCACACGTTGGCGGTGTCGAGCCCGGCGGCGAAGGTCGAGCCGAACCGGTCG
This sequence comes from Acidimicrobiia bacterium, assembly GCA_051002015.1. Classification (GTDB taxonomy): domain Bacteria; phylum Actinomycetota; class Acidimicrobiia; order Spongiisociales; family UBA5794; genus JACDBE01. Next base: position 6,685 of record JBPCMS010000115.1, on the reverse strand, counting down.
GTGGCAGCGTCGAGCACCATGCCGACGGTGGCACCCTCGATCTCGATCGATGAGGTGCCCGCCGCCTCACGGAGATTGGCGAACAGCCGGAGCGTGGCCATCGCCGGGAAGGCTAGCTGACCGCTTTCTTAGGATCGGATCGCGTCTCTCATGACGCGTTTCGATCCTAAGAAAATCGGGAGTTGCGTCGGCGCCCGATTATCGGGATGTTACGGTTGAATATCGGAGGGGGTTGGGTTAGGGTCCGGAGATGCCGGAAACCTCGAAGACGGTCGATCAGGCGGTGAGGATGATGCACCAGATCCGCTCGACCGGCGCCGCCCCCACCGCCGAGCTGGCCAGGCGACTCGGGCTGGGCAGGACCGTCGTCGCCCGCCTCGTCGCCACCCTGGAGCGCCACGACCTGGTGCGGCGGACCCCGCAGGGGATCGACCTGGGGTACGGGCTGGTCGGCCTGGCCGACATGGTCTCGCCTGCGGTGCGCTCCACCGCCCGCCCCCACCTCCAGGAGCTCGCCGACACCTTCCAAGAGACGGCGGTGCTCGCCGTTGTCGACGGGGACGACGCCGTCGCCGTCGACCAGGTGGTCCCCGACGCCAGGGTGGTCCGGATCCACTACCGCCCGGGCACCCGCCACTCGCTGGCGGCGGCCGCCCACGGGCGGGCGATGCTTGCCCATGCCGACCTGGCAACGGTCGGGCGGCTCGCCGCCGGTCGCCCCGGGATCGAGGCCGAGCTGGATCGGATCCGTCGCCGGGGGTACGCCGTCTCCCACGACGAGCTCGAGGATGGCGTCGCCGGTGTGGCAGCCGCCATCGTCGACCGCTCCGGCCGGCCCATCGCCTCGCTCGGCATCGTCGCCCCCACCCCGCGCCTTCCCTCGGGGGCCGAGCTTGCCGCCGCCGTTGTCGCCGCCGCCAACCAGATCTCCGGTCAACTGGCCGGCCGTACCGTCCCCGTCTCCTGAAGGAGTAGCCATGCCGTACTACCGCCGGGTCGGTGAGATCCCGCACAAGCGCCACACCCAGTTCCGCAAGCAGGATGGTGGACTGCACACCGAGGAGCTGATGGGGGAGGAGGGCTTCAGCTTCGACTCGGCGTTGCTCTACCACCTCAACCCGCCGACGGCGATCGTCGCCATCGACCCGGTGGACACCGAGGAGCAGGGGATCGAGCCCAACCACCCGCTCAAGCCCCGCCACTTCAAGACCCACGCCCTCAAGGGGGGCGGCGACCTGGTGTCCGGCCGGCACCTGCTGCTGGCCAACGACGACTGCCGCATCTCGTACGTGTCCTCGAGCCAGACCAGCCCGCTGACCAAGAACGCCACGGGTGACGAGATGCTGTTCATCGAAGAGGGCGAAGGCGTCCTCGAGTCGGTGTTCGGACGGCTCCCCTTCACCGCCGGCGACTACGTGATCATCCCGGCCTCGACCATCCACCGCATCGTGGTCGACGAGGATCACCCGGTCCGGGCGCTGGTCCTGGAGACCAGGTCCCACATCGGCCCGCCCCGCCGCTATCTCTCCCGCAACGGCCAGTTCCTCGAGCACTCCCCGTACTGCGAGCGCGACCTCACCGGCCCCACCGAGCCGCTGCTGGCCGATGGGCAGAACGTCGAGGTGCTGGTGCGGCACCGCTCGGGGGTGACCCGCTACACCTACGCCGACCACCCGTTCGACGTGGTCGGTTGGGACGGCTGCCTCTACCCGTACACCTTCTCGGTGCACGACTTCGAGCCCATCACCGGGCGGGTCCACCAGCCGCCCCCGGTCCACCAGACCTTCGAGGCGCCCAACCTGGTGGTGTGCAGCTTCGTGCCCCGCAAGTTCGACTACCACCCCGAGGCGATCCCAGCCCCGTACAGCCACTCCAACGTCGACTCGGACGAGGTGATCTTCTACGTCGAGGGCAACTTCATGAGCAGGCGCGGCTCGGGGATCGAGGCAGGCTCCATCTCGCTGCACCCCGGCGGGCACACCCACGGACCCCAGCCGGGGAGCGTCGAGGCGTCGATCGGCAAGGAGGGCACCGAGGAGATCGCAGTGATGATCGACACCTTCCGCCCGTTGGGTCTCGGCCCCGGCGCCCGCGACGCCGAGGAGGACGACTACGCCTGGACCTGGCTGGGGGGTCGATGACCCTGCTGATCGACGGACGCCGGGCCCTGCTCGAGCGGTTGGTCGACTACGCCGGTCTGTTCCCGCCGACCTCGCTGAGCATGAGCGAGGCGATCGCCGAATACCGGGAGGCGCGGGGTGGGCCCCACGCCTGGATGCTGGGACGGTTCCTCTGCCCCACCTCGCGGCTCGAGGAGCTGGCGGCCGCCCTCACCGGTTCGATGCGGAGCGGTGAGGACCCGTGGCGGCTGAGCGTGATCTTCGACGGGGTCGGAGGAGCAGATGCCATCGCCACCGCCGGCTTCGACCGGACCATGACCCCCGGGGCGATCGTGGAGCTCATCGAGGCCAAGGCGCCGGCCGAAGCCTCGGACGGACGTACGGCTGGCGAGGCCGAGGCGCCGATCGCCGTCGTGGTCGACGCCGCCCTGTCCGTCTCCTCCGAGGTGGTGCCCTTCATCGAGATCGCCCGCGGTCCCGGCATGGCGGACGCCGTCGCCGCCCTCGCCAAACTTCGTCGCCGCCGGATCCGGCCGGTGGGGGCCAAGCTCCGTACCGGGGGGCTCACCGCCGACGCCTTCCCCGGACCAGAGGAGGTGGCCGGCTTCGTAGTGGCATGCAACCGGGCGGCGCTGCCCTTCAAGGTCACCGCCGGGCTACACCACCCGATCCGTCACCGGCATCCCGACCTCGATGTGATGCGTCACGGCTTCCTCAACCTGCTGGTCGCCGCCACCCTGGCCGGCGAGGGCGCCGCCCCCGAGGACCTGGTGGCAGCCATCGCCGACACCGATCCCCACGCCTTCGCCGTCACCACCACCGGGCTGTCATGGCGGGGGAGGCGGATGGCGGCAGGGACGCTGCTGGCCATGCGCCACCGCCTGTTCCCTGCCTACGGATCGTGCAGCTTCGCCGAACCGGTGGACGACCTGGTGGCGATGGGGATCCTGACCGGAGCCGCCTCGTGACCGACCCCACCCTCGATCCCGGTCTGTCCTCCCGGGTGCCGGTCGTCGCCGGCTCCGACTTCCCGGTGCAGAACCTCCCCTTCGGAGTGTTCTCCGCCCCGCAACGGGCCCACCGGGTGGGGGTGGCGATCGGCGACCACATACTCGACCTGGCCGAGACCCATGCCGCTCGGCATCTCGACGGTCTCGGGCTGCCCCATCGGGCTGTCGCCGCCGCCTCGCTCAACCCGCTGCTGGCGTGCGGGCCCGAGGTCTGGCGGGCGCTGCGGCTTCGGGTGTCGGCGCTTCTGACGACCGACGTCGCCATCGGAGTCGACCTCGACCGATTCCTGGTGCCAGCCACCGCCGCCACCATGCAACTCCCGGTCGAGATCACCGACTACGTCGACTTCTACTCGTCGATCCATCACGCCACCAACGTCGGGCGCATGTTCCGCCCCGACGACCCGCCGCTGATGCCCAACTGGCGCCATCTGCCCGTCGGCTACCACGGCAGGTCGTCGACGGTGGTGGTCTCCGGCACGCCGGTGATCCGTCCGGTCGGCCAGCTCCCCGGCCGGGAGGGGCCCCGGTTCGGGCCGTGCGAGAAGCTCGATTTCGAGGCCGAGGTCGGCTTCGTGGCCGGGGTGGGCAACTCCATGGGGAGCACGATCCCGGTGGTCGACGCCGAGGGTCACATCTTCGGGATGTGCCTGGTCAACGACTGGTCTGCCCGCGACATCCAGGCGTGGGAATACCGGCCGCTGGGGCCGTTCCTGGCGAAGTCGTTCGCCACCACGATCTCGCCCTGGCTGGTGACGCTCGACGCCCTGGCACCGTTCAGGGTCGATGCCCCCGTCCAGGATCCGGCGCCGCCGGCATACCTGGCAGGCGGGGCAGGCGGAGCGGTCGACCTCGCCCTTTCGGTGGAGCTCAACGGCGAGGTCATCGCCCGTCCTCGGTTCGCCGAGATGTACTGGACGATGCGCCAGCAACTCGCCCACGCCACCGTCAACGGCGCCGCCGTCACCCCCGGGGATCTGTTCGCCTCGGGAACGGTATCGGGCCCCGAGGACGACCGGCTCGGATGCCTGCTCGAGCTGACCTGGAACGGGTCCAGACCCATCGAAGTCGGTGGGGAGCGGCGCACGTTCCTCGCCGACGGCGATACCGTGGTGATCAACGGGCGCGCCGAGGCTACGGGAGCGACCCCCATAGGTTTTGGACCATGTGCCGGCACGGTGATGCCGGCCCGGGACGGTGACCGGACGACATGAAGTGACCAAACGGCAGGAAGGATCGGAGATGAGCGAAGCAATCGAGGCCCACAGGAACGACTTTCCCATCGAGGCGTTCCACCACATCGAGTTCTGGGTGGGCAACGCCTACGAGGCGGCCCACTACTACCGGGCCGTCCACGGGTACGAGATCGTCGGCTACCGAGGACCCGAGACCGGGATGCGCCATCGCGCCTCGTACGCCCTGCGCCAGAACGACGTTCGGTTCATCTTCACCGGGGCCCTCCACCCCGAGGACGAGCTGTCCGATCACCTCAGGCTGCACGGCCCCGGGGTGCGCGACGTCGCCCTCCAGGTGCCGGATGCCGAGGCCGCCCACGAGATGGCGGTCTCCAGGGGGGCGGTGTCGCACCAGGAGCCGACCGTGGTCGAGGGTGACCGGGGCAAGTGGAAGACCTCCGCCATCAAGGCATACGGCGACACCGTCCATGGCCTGGTGGAGAACCCGGACATGACCTGGCCCCCTCCCGACTTCCGGCTGCGCAACGACAGCGTCGCCGAGCCGATCGGGCTCGACCACATCGACCACGTGGTCGCCAACGTCGAGCTGGGCTCGATGGACGAATGGGTCGAGTTCTACGAGCGGGTGTTCGGGTTCGTGTTGCTTCGCCACTTCGACGACAAGGCGATCTCCACCGAGTACAGCGCCCTGATGTCCAAGGTGGTGTGGGACGGATCGGGGGTCATCCGGCTCCCCATCAACGAGCCCGCCACCGGTAGGCGCAAGTCGCAGATCGAGGAGTACCTCGACTACTACCGCAGCTCGGGGGTACAGCACATCGCCATCGCCACCGAGAACCTGGTCGACACCGTTGCCGCCGCCCGCCGGCGGGGACTGGGGCTGATGTCGGTCCCCGACACGTACTACGACGATGTGATGGATCGGGTGCCCGACCTCGACGCCGACCTCGAGGAGCTGAAGCGGCTCAACATCCTGGCCGACCAGGACGACGGCGGTCACCTCCTCCAGATCTTCACCAGGATGATGCAGGACCGGCCGACGGTCTTCTTCGAGTTCATCGAGCGCCGTGGTGCCATCGGCTTCGGCGAGGGCAACTTCAGGGCGCTGTTCGAGGCGATCGAGCGCGAGCAGGAAGAGCGAGGCAACCTCTGAGCCCTACCGTCCCGTTGGGGCTCCCCACCGAGGTCACCCTGGTCGAGGTCGGGGGGCGCGACGGTCTGCAGAACGAGGCGGTGGTGCTGCCCACCGAGGCCAAGGTGGAGCTGATCCGCCGGATGGTGGCCGCCGGGTCGCGCCGGATCGAGACCGCCTCGTTCGTCCACCCCGGGTTGATACCGCAGATGGCGGACGCCGAGGCGGTGATGGCCGAGCTGGGGGAGAGCCCTCCGGGGGTTCGGTCGATCGGTCTGGTGCTCAACCGGCGTGGACTCGACCGGGCGCTGGCCACCCCCGTCGACGAGATCAACTTCGTGGTCGGCGCCACCGACTTCTTCACCTTGGCCAACCAGGGATCGTCGACGGAGGCAACCATGGCCGAGATCGAGGCCATGCTCCCCGAGGCCAGCGCCGCCGGCCGCTTCACCACGGTCACCATTTCGGTCGCCTTCGGCTGTCCCTACGAAGGGGAGGTGGCCGTGGCGGCCGTCACCTCCCTGGCGAGACGGGCGGCGGAGATCGGTGCCGATGAGATCGCCCTCGGTGACACCATCGGGGTGGCGGTCCCATCCCAGGTGGTCGAGGTGTTCGATGCGGTGGCGCTGGTTGCGGGCAACGCCAACCTGCGCGCCCACTTCCACGACACCCGCAACACCGGGGTGGCCAACGTGTACGCCGCCCTCACCGCCGGCGTGACCACCATCGACGCCTCGGTTGGTGGCGCCGGGGGATGCCCATTCGCCCCCAACGCCACCGGCAACGTCGCCGCCGAGGACGTGATCTACACCTTGGACCGGATGGGGGTGGCCACCGGGATCGACCTCGACGCCACCATCGCCACGGGACGGTGGCTGGGCGACCAGCTGGGCAGGACCCTCCCCGCCGCCCTCGCCCGCGCCGGCCCCTTCCCCGCCGGCTGAGCCTCACCACCGATCGGCTTTTTCCCCTCCCCCTTCGGGGGACGGGTGCCTGAGGCGATCGCCGAAGGCGGGCAAGGACAGCCGGGGCGGGGGAAGGCCACCCCCGTACAGCCAACGGGCCGGGGCGGAGCCGCTCGGTAGACTAGCCCGCCATGGGTGCGCCGTGGTTCAAGACCGCCGTCTTCTATGAGGTGCCGGTCTACGCATTCTTCGACTCGAACGGGGACGGGGTCGGCGACTTCGAGGGGATGCGGCAGAAGCTCGACTATCTGCAGTGGCTGGG
>JBPCMS010000114.1:0-9778 GCA_051002015.1 Acidimicrobiia bacterium | reverse complement strand
GGGCGCTGCCGTTCGTCGAGCGGGGGGCGGGTCGGCCGCTCGACCCCGACGAGCTGGAGCGGATCGGTGAGATCGCCCCGCTGGTGCAGGAGCGGGCCAAGCGGCTCGACGAGGTCGGACCCCAGGTCGCCTTCCTGCTGAACGTGTACGCGGGATTCGGGGCGGCGACGGAAAGCGATGTCGCCGTCGCCTACGACCAGACGTCCTGGGACAAGGTGATGACCGACCCGTCGGTCCCGGTGGTGCTGGCCAAGGCGATGCGGGCTCTGCACAAGGTGGAGTCGCCCTGGTCGGCCGAGACCGTGGAGACGGCGCTGCGTGGGATGCTGGCAGAGCAGGGCCTGTCCGCCCGCAAGGGCCTGCAGCCGCTCCGGGTGGCGGTGACCGGCTCCTCGATAAGCCCGCCACTGTTCGAGTCGATCGCCGTGCTGGGCAAGGACCGCACCCTGAACCGCCTCACCACCGCCGGCAAACGCCTCCTCGACCGCTGGCCCACCGCCGGCACGTAGAGCCCTCCCGGTTCTTTTCCCCTTCCATTGGGAGGGGTGCCGAGGCTCTGCGAGGCGGGGTGGGATACGAGGCCCGCCGCGTAGTCCGGCAGCTTCCCCCTCCCGGTCCTTTTCCCCTCCCATTGGGAGGGGTGCCGAGGCTCTGCGAGGCGGGGTGGGATACGAGGCCCCGACGGTGCTGTTTGGCTGCCTTCCCTCGCCCCGGCTGCCCTTGTCGGCCTTCGGCGATGGGGAAAGGAAGACGGCGGCTCTAGCAGCCGTTCGGCAACCGGATGTGTTGGTCGGCGGGGATGGCGGTGAGGGTGATCGGGTCGTGGCCCGGTGGGGGGGTGACCACCACGTCCACCTCGGTCACGTCGCCCAGGCCGAGGTGGGCGATCTGCTCGATCCCGGCGGTGTAGCCGACGGTGGCCACGATCTCTCGCACCCCCAGCAGACGGTCGGGATCGCCGGCGCCGCCGGATTCGTATACGGCGACGGTGGTGCCGACACCGCCGCCCAGCTCGGTGCCTACCGACACCTCGAGCCAGTGGCCCGACGCCGACCGGTTGAGCACCAGCAGCGAGGGCAGAGCGGGTTCCCATTCGACCAGCAGGATGTCGACCCGGCCGTCGCGGTCGACGTCGGCGGTGGGCCCCGCCACCCAGTACTGCGGCGAGCCGAGACCGGCGGGCGCCTCGAAGCGTGGGACCCCGTCCTCGACCCCGGTCGAGCGGAACACGGCGGGCCCGGCGCCGTCGTGTGCGGCGGCGGTGGTGAGGATGTCGGGCCAGCCATCGTTGTCGAGGTCGACCACCTCGACGTGGGGCGCCTTGGTGGGGAGCCCGATCAGCCCGGCCTGCTCGGTGACGTCCTCAAGCACGGGATCGTCGGCCACCCCCGAGGTGCGGTTGAGGTAGAGCCGCACCGGGGTCAGGGTACCCTGCGACAGGGTGCTGTTGTAGTGCTGGCCCACGACCAGATCGGGCCATCCGTCGCGGTTGACGTCGGCGATGGCGGCACCGGCGGCGTCGTCCTCGGGTCCACCGGGGGGCCACATCAGATCGTTGGAGGTGATCTCCCTCACCCCGTTCCCGGTGCCGACGAACAGCCGGTTGGAGCCGGCCACGAAGAAGTCGGTGATGCGATCGCCGTTGAGGTCGCCGGTGGCGATCCCCAGCCCGGCGATGTCGAGCGGCAGCCCCCACGCCTCGCTGGCGTCCTCGAAGCGGAGATCGCCCAGGTTGTGGTATGCCCGGCTCGAGCCCCCGGTGTAGCGGTCCTCGACGATGATCAGGTCGAGCAGCCCGTCTTGGTCGATGTCGAGCACCCCGATCGAGCGGCCGGGAAGGTCGGGGTCGAGCCCGGAGGCGACCACGGTGAACGAGCCCCCGTTGTTGGCGAACAGCGAGGTCACGTCCATCCCCGGATCACGGTCGGACACATTTCGGGAAAGCACCAGGTCGAGATCGCCGTCGTTGTCGAGGTCGACGAAGGCGGCGCCGCTGGTACGACCGAACTCCTCGGGGAAGTCGGTGGCCACCTCGTAGCCGTCTCCGGTGGAGAGCAGCAGCCGGTCGGGGGAGGGGCCGGTGGCTCCCCGAAAGGCGTAGCGGTCGGGGGCCCGGTTGGCGAAGGTGCCCACCAGCAGGTCGGGGAGCAGGTCGCCGTTGACGTCTCCCCAGGCGGCGGCGTGCCCGTACATGCCGGTCAGTGGCTCGACCAGCCCCCACGCCTCGGCGGCGTCGACCAAGGCGATCCCGTCGTCGCCGTCGGCGGCGGGGGAGGCCCAGCAGGTGATCCCCTCGCCGCCGTTCACCCCGGCCGTAGAGCCTGACGGTGCCGCGGTCGACCCGTCCGGCGAGGCCATGGTGGCTGTCGATGGGTCGGGGTCGCCGGAGCAGGCGGCGACCACCAGGACGAGCACCAGCGCTGCCGCCGACCGCCGCACCGTGGTCACGGCAGGGTGACGATCAGCAGGATGATCTCGCCGAAGCCCTCGTCGGAGCCCAGCGGCCCGGCGTTGATCCCGATATACAGCGTGTTCTCTCCGGAGGCGACCACGTTGTAGGTGCCGCCGAGCGCCAGCCCCAGCGCCTCCTCGACCAGCGGGTGCAGCTCGAGGATGACCTCCTCGGCGCCGGTTTCGGTGTCGATCGCCACCAGCGGTGTGCCCTCCTCGGGAAGCCCGCTGTGGGCGCCGGGGACCGAGAAGAAACGTGTCTCGTCTGCGGACAATGCCAGCGACGTGGTGTACTTGCGGGCCTCGCCCAGCTGGCGCACCGCGCCGTCGGGCTCGAGGGCGAAGAAGATCGGTGGCTCGTCGGTGACGGCGTAGATGGTGCCGTCGGCGGCGGGCCTGGTCACTGCCCTCAAAGTGGTGCCGGGGAGGGTCACGTCCGTCGGTTCCAGGCTGTTGGACTCGGGGTCGTAGCGGGCCAGCGAGGTGCCGTTCCAGGTGATCCAGGCGCCGCCGTCTGCGTCGACTGCGATGCTGCGGTAGCCGAGATGCTCGGCGCTGTCATCGCTGAAGACGGTCTCGCCGGTGATGGCGTCGACGACGACGAAGTCGCCGGTCTTGCGCCCGAACGGGTCGGCGGCCTCGGCGTAGACGAGCCCGCCCTGGGGCCACGACGCCATCGAGGCCGAGCCCCGCTCCTCGGCCAGCACCTGGGGGGCGGCGATGGTGCGGGTCTCGGGATCGATGCGGAGCAGGTAGTCACCGGTGTAGCTGCCCTGGTACGCCAGCCCCCGCCGCGATCCCCAGTAGGTGGAGGTGAACACGTCGCCGCACGGTCCCGCCACCATCTGGGCGTGGATCTTGCCGTAGCCCCAGTCGCCCGGGGCATGGTCGATCAGCGACAGCGCGTCGGCGATCTGGGTGAGCAGCCCGGTAGCCGGGTCGAACTCGTAGAGATAGGAGTTGGCGTCGGCGCCGCCGTGATCGCCGATGGCGGAGAGGAAGCGGCCGTCGGGGAGGGCGAACCCCTGGCCCCACTGCGACCAGGGCCGTCCCTCGTAGTCGGGATGGGGGTAGACCACGGCCTGGACGCCGACCGTGTCACGGCCCGGCTCCTGGATGGTGACCGCCTCGGCGCTGACCTCGTCGGTCCACGGGGTGCCGTCGGTCAGCGGGGCGCAACTCTCGGCCATCGGGGTGGGTCCGCCCGTCGTGGTTGCGGTGCCCTCGTCGGTGGATCCGCTGGTGGAGTTGGTACCGGTGGACCCGGTAGGTGCGCTGGTCGCCGTCTCGGCTGCCGGGTTGGCGGAGCAGGCGCCGACCAGCAGCAGCATGGCGACGAGGCCGGTGATTCGCTTCATGGTCCCCCAAATGCTGCCCGCGGTCCTGGGACGGAAGGCTACCGGCCGCACCGTGCTAACAAGCGGGGAACATCGCCGCCGAACCCCAGGTTGCCATGCAGGCGCGGTCCTGTATCCTTCCGGTCCCGGTCGGGGGTGGTGTAATCGGTAACACGCCGGGTTCTGGTCCCGCCATTGGGGGTTCGATTCCTCCCCCCCGAGCCAAACGAGAAGAATGCCGGGGTCGCCGGCCGGGCTTTCACCGAGTCCGACCGCAGGGCGGCTCGGCTACACTCTCGACCCGTCACGGCCCCGTCGTCTAGCGGCCTAGGACGCCGCCCTCTCAAGGCGGTAACGCCGGTTCAAATCCGGTCGGGGCTACCACCGAAACCCTTGCCCACAGCTGGTGGCGTGTGCCGAGCCGATCTCGCCGATCTCGGGGATGGGCGTGGTGTCAGACCTGCTCGACGAGCGCACCGTAACGCTGTTGGGCGGCTTGGGCCGAGGTGCCGAGCAGCTCACCGATCCTGATCCAGGGGATACCGGATGTGCGTGCTGCTGCCACGGCTTCGACGATCTGACGTTCGCTGCGGGCTCGTGCGATGGCAGCGCGCTCGAGAAGGTACTCCTCGACGGCCCGTTCGTCGCCCTCGGTCGGCTCGTAGTCCTCAAATCGCCGTGCGAGCTCGTCGGCGTGGTCGAGAATCTCTTGGATCGATCTGGGCATCGCGGTCACCTCAGGAACTTTGGTCGGGCGGGCATGGCGTGGACGATGAATTCGACTCCTTCGGCCGCTGCCACGCCGATCTCGAGGAAGCGGCCCTTCTCGTTGGCCCCAATCAACATGACGAGGTCGTCGAGACTGAACACGCGGATCGGGTTGCGGTAGGCGTGCTGAATGTCGTTGTCGCTGACCCCGAGCGTGCGGGCATTCGCCACGACGACGGGATTCATCGCGTCAACTTAGCTTGATGCCTCGTCGTTGTCACGCGTGTTGCCATGTAGGTCAGTGTCGCTGGAAGATGTTTCGCTGGTGGCCGACTCGGACCGCGGAGCGGAGCGCGCGGGCCTCGGGCGAGCCGCCGAGCGCGGCAACGGCGATCTCGCGGCGCGGGCATCTCCCTCTCGCTACCGGGGCTCGACCGGGCCCGGCACGGCGACCACACCGCGACGCAAGCTGAGCCTCCGGGTCCCCTCCTGTCAGTGAAGCTGCCGAGGCCATCGGCTCGGTGTCGACGAGCCCGTCGAGCATCACGGTACGCTCCGCCGGCTCACCGGCCGATGGATTGCCGAGGATCCGATGACGACAATCAAGGACGTGGCCGAGGTGGCCGGGGTGTCATCGGCGACCGTGTCGCGGGTTCTCAATGCGCGTCCGAGCGACGCCGGGCTCGAGGTGCGCTGTGTCAGCGGTGAGATGGTGATCGATGCGCTGCACGTCGGCGGAGACAGCCTCCTCGCCGAGCCGGTGCGGCTGGGGGCGGGGGAGTCGCTTCTGGCCAAACTTTGAGCGCCTCACACCGCCAGGCAGTGTCACCCGCTCAAAGTTGAGCCGAGCGGGCGTACCGACGCCGCCCGCAGCCCGGTACCATCGACGGGCTGAACACAGCGGGAGACCCCCCATGACCGATCTCGCAACGCGTACCACCCCACACGGCGACCCGGTGGAGCTCCTGCTGGAGGAGCACCGGGTGGCACTGGTCGGTTACTGCTACCGGATGCTCGGCTCCGCCTTCGAGGCCGAGGACGCCGTCCAGGACACGATGCTGAAGGCGTGGCGCTCCTTCGACCGGTTCGAGGGCCGATCGTCGCTGCGCACCTGGCTGTACCGGATCGCCACCAACGTGTGCCTCGACATGCTCAACGGCAGGCAGCGGCGGGCGCGACCGATGGATCTCGGGCCCGCCTCGAGCGCCTCCGCCACCCTCGATCCGGGGCTGCCCGAGGTGACCTGGATCGGGCCCATCCCCGACGGCCGGGTCGTGTCGCCCGACGGGGACCCGGCCGAGGTGGCCGTGGCCCGCGACACCGTCCGCCTCGCCTTCATCGCCGCCCTGCAGCGTCTCCCCGCACGACAGCGGGCGGTGCTGATCCTGCGCGAGGTGCTGCGTCTGAGGGCCGCCGAGGTCGCCACCACGCTCGACACCACGGTGGCGTCGGTGAACAGCACCCTGCAGCGGGCCCGGGCCACGCTGGCCGCCAACGACGTCACCACCACCGGCGGCGTCGCATCGCTGGACGATGCCCAACGGGATCTGCTGGGGCGCTACGTCGACGCTTTCGAGCGCTACGATATCGACGCCCTGCTCGCCCTGGTCGACGAGGACGCCAAGCAGTCCATGCCCCCGTACGAGCTGTGGCTGCAGGGTCACGCCGACATCCGCGACTGGATGCTGGGGACGGGGATCGGTTGCCGCGGCTCGCGCCTCGTCCCCACGGTGGCCAACGGGGCGCCGGCGTTCGGTCAGTACCGAGCCTCCGGCCCCAATGGGAGCCACCGGCCCTGGGCGCTCCAGGTTCTCGAGATCGCCGGCGGCAGGATCGTGGGGCTCAACTACTTCCTCGACACCGAGACCCTGTTCCCGCTGTTCGACCTGCCACCCCGGCTCGATTCCTAGCCGGACGTACGTCTCGACCGCGGGCCCCCCGAAATGCGGCCTCCGGCACACGGCTATCCCTCGGCCGGGCGGGGCAGCAGCCCCTCGGGATCGGCGTGGTGGACGGTGCGCCCCGTCGCCTCCGGCTCGGTGGGCTGGGCGAGCCGGGGCGGATGTCTCTGAGGATGGCCCAGGCGAGGACGGCGGCGGCGACGGCGATGGCGGCGCTGATGCCGGCGGCGAGGTGCAGGCCCTGGACGAAGGAGTCGCGGGCGGCGTCGAGCAAGGCGGTGCCGACCCGGTCCGGAAGCTCTCCGGCCACGGCCACGGCGCCCCCCAGGGTGTCGCCAGCCGCATCGGCCGCCCCGGAGGGGACACCGGCGGGGACGCTCCCCGCCAGGGCGCTGCGGTAGACGGCGGTCCCGATGCTGCCGAGGATGGCGATCCCGAGGGCGCCGCCGAGCTCGGCGCCAGTCTCCGAGATGCCGGCGGCGGCTCCGGCCCGTTCGGGCGGGGCGCTGCCGACGATCAGCTCGGTGGTCAGGCTGAACACTGGGGCGAGGGCCAGCGAGATCACCAGCGATCCGATCACCACCAGGCCGAGGCCATCCGACGCACCGACCAGGGTGAGCAGCCCGAGCCCGAGAGCCGCCGTGGTAAGGGCGGCGCCGAGCACCCGGGCAGGCCGGATCCGGTGTACGAACCGGGGAGCGAGGGTGGATCCCAGGATGAACCCGGCCGCCGATGGCAGCGACCACACGCCCGCCTGGAGCGGGGTCAGGCCGAGGACGAGCTGCAGGTATTGGGCGACGAACAGGAAGTACCCGACCGCCACGAAGATGCTGAGCATGTTGGTGGCTAGGGCCGCGTTGAAGGTGGGGGTCCTGAAGAGCTGGAGATCGATGAGCGGGTCGATCAGCCGGCGCTGCCGCCTCAGGAACAGGGCGCCGACCACCAGCCCGACCAGGATCGACGCCGCCGGCACCGGACCGAAGCCGGACTGGGCGGTCTCCTTCAGCCCGTAGATCATGGCGAGCACGGCGGTGAGCGACATGGCGGCGCTGCGCAGGTCGAGGGAACCGGCGTCGGGGTCGCGAAACTCGGGCAACACCCGGGGTCCGATCAGGAGCAGCGGCACCATCACCGGGAGGGCGAGCAGGAAACACCGACCCCCACCAGAAATGCTCGAGCAGCAGTCCGCCGAGCATCGGCCCCGATCGCCCCGCCCGCCGAGAAGGCGGCGATCCACACCCCGATCGCCACCGATCGTTGCCTGGGATCCCGGAACATGTTGAAGATCAGCGAAAGGGTCGACGGCGCCAGGGTCGCCCCGGCGATCCCCATCAGGGCGCGGGTGGCGATCAGCATCTCGGCGCTGGTGGAGAACGCCGTCGGGGATGTCAGCTGGCTCCCCTTCGTGGCGGCGGTGCTGGCGGCGGCGTTGATCCTCCTGCGCGTCCTGAGCAGGAGCTGGCGATCGGAGAAGATCTGGTACCAGGCGCGGGCGGCGGCGGAGTCGGTGAAGACGATGTCATGGAAGTTCATGATGAGGGCGACCCCCTTCGACGCCGATAAGGCCGAGCATCTCTTCGTCGAGCGCCTCATCGCCCTGCTCGACCAGCTTCCGGACCAACCGTTGACCCCACCAGAGCCGGACGCCCCCCAGGTCACCGCCGCGATGCGGGCAGTGCGGGCCGCTCCGCTGGAGACCCGGCTGGCGGTGTACCGGCGCGATCGCATCGCCGATCAGTGCGCCTGGTACACCGGCAAGTCCCGCTATCACCACCGCCGGGCGCGCTCATGGGATGGGGCGATGCTGGTGCTGCTGCTCACCGAGCTGGTGCTGGCGGTGTTGCGCATCAGCCGTCTCAACATCCCGGTGGCCGGGTTGATCGCCATCGGCGTCGCCACCATCACCACCTGGATCGGGGCCCGCAACTTCGAGAGCCTGGCCGTGGCCTATTCGGTCGCCGCCCACGAGCTGCTGGCGATCCGCTTCGAGCTCGAGACGCTGCTCCCAGACGAGCAGGAGTGGTCGACCTTCGTCGACGACGCCGAGGACGCCATCTCCCGCGAGCACACCACCTGGTCGGCCTCCCGCCAGGGCTGAGCCGGGGCTCCGCTCCGTGGCTCACGTCGCGGTGTTCCACCCGAACGGACCCGACGCGTCCGGTTCCGGGCCCGCCGGGCCGGTTGGACCCACCGGCCTCGCCGGCCGGCTCGACCGGCGGGACTTCCCGCCGCCGAACTGGTGGCGGCGTCAGCAAGTCCGTCGGCCAGTTGGCCAGGGTCTACCGTAACGGCGCATGCGACTCGGCGTTTCGACCCTCGGATCCGATCCGGCGAAGTGGCGGGAGGTGGCCCGGGAGGCCGAAGCCATCGGCTTCGACGTGTTGCACCTGGCCGACCACCTGGTCGACGGGCTGCCGCCGCCGCTGACCTCGCTGGCCATTGCCGCGGAGGCCACCGAGGTCCTCCACGTCGGGACCCTGGTCTTGGCCGTCGACTTTCGCCACCCGGCGATCCTCGCCCGGGAGGCGGCGATGCTCGCTGATCTCTCGGGCGGCCGGTTCGAGCTCGGCCTCGGCGCCGGGCACATGAAGCCGGAATGGGACGCCATCGGCCTCCCGTTCGACCCGGCGCCGGTCCGGGCCGCCCGGTTGGACGAGGCGCTCACCATCCTCCGCCGGCTCCTGGCCGGAGACGCCGTCACCCACGACGGCGACCACTACACGCTGCTGGATCACCGGTGCTGGCCGGTCCCGTCGCGTCCCGTCCCGATCCTCGTCGGCGGCAACGGCGACCGGGTGCTGCGGGTCGCCGCGGCGCAGGCCGACCTCGTCGGGTTCACCGGTTTCGCTCCCACGGCGGACGGCAGTGGCGTCAACCTCACGCACTTCACCGCCGCTGGACTGGAGGACCGGCTCGCCCACGTCCGGTCAGCGGCCAAAGCCCGTGCCGGCGGCCTCCGGTTCCAGGTCCTTGTCCAGGCTGTCATCGTCACCGACGACCGTCGTGCCGCCGCCCAGCCGATCGCCGATCGCTTCGGCGCACCGGTCGAGGACATCCTCGACAGCCCGTTCGTGCTGATCGGCACCCACCAACAGCTCGCCGAGCAGCTGACCGAGCGCAGCGAACGCTTCGGCATCGAGACCTGGACGGTCTTCGCCGATCGCCCCGGCCTCACGGACCAGCGCCTCGACACCCTCGCCCCGGTCATCGAGCTGCTGGCAACTGGCAGCTGAGAAGGCCTCCCAGCGCCTTACCCGCTGCCGGTGCGCCCGCAGCTACCAGTTGTGACTGAAGTCTTGCGGGACGGGTCCGAGCCTGGAACGCCCCACCCCTTGCGGGACGTCCTCGACTCGTCGCCTGGTCGCCCAACCGGCGTTCGAC
>JBPCMS010000113.1:0-7973 GCA_051002015.1 Acidimicrobiia bacterium | reverse complement strand
AGCGCAGCGCCGCCTTCTCCCCCGAAGCCGTCACCGCCAAGCTGCTCGAGCTGTACGGTCTACCCGGCTAGCCCAGGACCCTCGCTCAGCCACTTTTTCCCCTCCGATTGGGAGGGGTGCCGAGGCTCTGCGAGGCGGGGTGGGATACCGAAGTCCCTCGCCGCAGGGGGAGGGGAAAATCAGCCAGCCCTTCGCCGCGGGGGGAGGGGAAACAGCGCTGCCTTCTTCTTGGCGGCTTTGGCCAGGGGCTCGATGCGGCTCAGGAGGCGTTGGCGCTCCCAGCCGAGCCTGGCCTTGGCCACCTCGAGCCTTACCGAGGGCGAGGCGGGGACCCCGGTCAGCTCGTAGCCCAGCTCGCCGAGCAGGTCGCCTGCGATCGCCTCGAAGCGGATCACGTCGGCGGGGGCCATCTCGTTGCGCCAGTCGCGCATGCCCTTCGTGATCGGCTGGGCCAGCCCCCCGAACGCCTGCGGATCCTTGGTGCCGGCGATGAACCGGGCGCCCTGCTCGTGGTAGCGCAGCATCTGCTCCTCATAGCCGAGGTCGAGGAAGTCGCACAACCGGCGGGTGACCCCCTCCGGATCGGCCACCAGGTCCTCGTACCGGCTCTCCAGGTACCGGCCCGGGCCCAGCCGGCGGCCCGCCGCCCGGCCCCTGCCCACCCTGCTCGCCCAGTAGAAGGCGGCGTCGGGCAGCGTGCTCGGGCCCCACTCCTCGCGGTCGAGGTAGCCGAGGGCGACGTCGCGACCATCCCTGATGATGTGGACGAACCGGCTCTCGGGGAAGGCACCGGCCAGCAGCCTGATGCCGGTGACATACCCCGGGGTCTTGTCCCCGTACCGGGTCTTGTCGTGCTCGGCGGCGTATGCGGCGAACACGGCCCTGACCGCATCTGGCACGGTCCGGGGGGCGGCCCCGGCCAGTGCTGCCGCCACCGCCGGGCGGTCGAGCCCCTGTCGCCGGAAATTGGGATCGGCGTACAGGTCCTCGACGAAGGTGTCGACGGCGAACCGGCCCGAGCCCTCGTACCGCTTCCGCTGCCTGACCATGGGCGCCACGAAATGCGCCTCGTGGGTGATGGCGAGCTCGGTGTGGGAGTCGAAGATGTTCCGGTACAGGGTGGTACCGGAACGGCCCGAGCCGACGAAGAACGCGAACGGCGTCATACCGGGGGCCCCCGAGGGGGCTCAGGCGACCCCGAGTTCCTTGATGATGCGGTGGAACTCGGCCCCGATCGGCTGCATGCGCTCCACCGGGAAGTGGGCGAAATCGACCTGCTCCTTGACGCCTTCGCTCTTCAGCAGCCGGTCGACGTCCACCACGGGGAAGGCGAGCCGGGCCGACAGCTCGGCCAGGGCGATGGCGAACTGGCGCCGGCGCGAGGCGTGGGCGGCGTTCATCCACTGGTAGTTGTGCACCGTCGAGGCGGGGTCGATCACCATCGTGTTGTAGAACACGACCTCGGCGCCGGTGCGCTGCCGCACCTCGCCGATCAACCGGGTGTTGTTGGCCATCGACTGCTCGATGCGGAGCCGGCCGATCTTGGTGAAGTGGTTGCGGACCCACTCGACCGCGGACAGGTCGTCGAGCACCCGCTCGAGATCCTGGTTGAGCCACCAGCCGCCCGGGTCGACGACGTAGCCGTGCTCCTTGTGCCGGTAGAGCTGGCGCACCTCATCCTGGGAGATCGACATCACCACCACCGAGGTCGGGAACCGGCCGGCCTGCGGGTGCTTCCTGATCTCGAAGTCCGGCTCGAACATGATCGGCTGGAAGTACGGGGCCCGCAGCTGGAGCTTCTCCATCGCATCGGCCACGTTGGCCATGTCGATGTTGTCCAGCGTCTGCAGGAGTTGGTCGGACCGGTGGCTCCCGGTCCCGCCGAGTTGGCGGTAGATGGCGACGGTCCCCTCGATACCCGAGCGCATCAGCGGCGCCGAGGTGTAGGTCGAGGGGAGGTCGCAGCCGCCCCGCAGCAGGATGCCCCGCCGCGGCTCGGGCAGGTCGGGGGACTCGCTGACGATGACGAAGCTCGAGCCGTTCATCTGGACCCAGCCGTCGCCCTTGTCGATGCGTACCTCGTTCTTGGCACCGCCCAGGTAACGGTCGCGGGCCCACTTCTCGACCGCGCTGTTCCTGCCGAACACGGACCGGACCGCCCGCATCGCCACCTTCGCCGATCTGGGCGCCATCACTCCACCTCCGTGTCGTCACCGAACCGTGCCGTCACCCGCATCAACGGAGCCGATCGCCAGGCGTCATCGGCGACGGCATCGCTCCCGTGGTCGGTGGTGGTGACCACCGCAAGCGGGTCTCCGGCCGCCACCTGGTCTCCCTCGTCGACGAGCCCCTTGTGGAGTTGCCCCCGGTCGCTCGAGATCAGCTTGACCTCGAGATAGACCTTGCCCTTGTTCGACTCCTGCTTGTTGACCATGCCCTTAGACCTGCGCCGCAGCAGACCCCCTCGATCCTCCGCCCGCCTCACCAACGTCGCCCGCTCGACGGCCACGGTGCAGATGGTCTGGCCGGGGCGGATGGGATCGCCGGGCCCGACGTGCCACCGGACCAGGCGACCGCCCTGGAACGCACGGTCGACGACGGGCATCTGGAGCTGCATGATCACGCGCCACCCGACCCGGCGCCGACCTGCTCGAGCAGCGGTCGGTCGTCGAGGAACCCGTAGTCCTCCAGGACGCTGACCGTGTCCTCGGCGATCCGCTCGCATGCCTCGGCACCGTAGACCATGGCGGCGTCGAGCCTGCCGGTGGCGCCGAGCTCGGCGATGGCACGGTCGACGTCGATGACCGAGATGCCATCGGTGTGCGACACCTCGATCAGCATCACATCGAGCCGGTGAGCACGGAGCCCGACCGGCTCCTGGTCGAGCCCGGCGTAGGTGCGCGGCCACGACTCGGGGTCGACGGTGCAGGCGTTGGCGACCAGGACCCGCACCCCGGCGGCCTTGAACAGCCCGGTGAGGGCAACGAGGTCGCCCCGCACCGCCTCGACGGCCGAGGCCGGGTCGGGGCCGCGGCTGCCCAGGCGACGCACCTCGTCGTCCACCGAGAGGATCACCACATCGGGCGTGCGCTCGCCGAGGAGCCCCGATCCCGCCTCGAGGCGGCGGCGCAGCTCGTCGAACCCGGCCACGATCTCCACATCGAGATCGACCCGGACCGCCGGATACCGGCGGGCGGCGATCTCGGTGATCCCGGCGGTGAGCACGCTCCCGCCGTCCGGCCGCGAGGCCATGGTGTTGACGTGGTGAAGGCTGCCGGCGACGAGCACCTCCACCTGCTTCTGGTCTGGCATCGCCCTCCCGGGGTGCATATGAGTCGGCAAACCTACCGTCATGGTTCGAGACCCGGGTCAGACAACCCCGGCCGCCGATGCATTCGCAGGGTACCGTGGACTCCCGGGTCGGCAAAGGGTCCAGCGACCCATTCCCCATCGGCGGCGCCCGCCATCGTAAGCTCCCCCTGATGCCGTCACACCAACCCGAAACTCCCCCGGGCCCGGCCCTGACCTACCCCGCGGGGCCGCACTGGTACCGCACCTGGCTGCCGCGGGTGGCGATGGCGACCCTGGTGGCTCTCACCGTGGTTTCGGTCGCCACCTGGGTCTTCAGTTCCACCACGGGCTTCCTGGTGACGCTGCTGATCTCGGTGTTCGTCGCCTTTGCCCTGCTCCCCGCCGTCGAGATGCTGAGCAGGCGGGGATGGCGTCGGGGGCCTGCCACCGGGGTGATGATGCTGGCCGGGGTCATCTTCGGTGTGCTGTTCCTGTTCGCCCTCACCCAGATCGTGGTCAACGAGGTGGTCCGGCTGGCCGCTGAGGCGCCTGGGTACGTCGAGCAGATCTCGACCTGGGTGGAGGACACCTTCGGGGTCGACGCCAACGTCGATCAGTTGATCGGGCAGCTCACCGAGGACCGGGATCGGCTGACAGAGCTCGCCTCGGATGCGGTCGGAGGGATCTTGGGGCTGGCCACCACCACCCTGGGGCTGGTGTTCCAGGCGCTCACCATCGCCCTTTTCGTGTTCTACATCCTGGCCGACCTCCCCCGGCTGCGCGAGGCGATGCTCCGCCGATTCCAGCCGGAGCAGCAGGAGCACATCGACGCCGTCACCACCATCACCATCGACAAGGTGGGCGGCTACGTGTACTCCCGGCTGCTGCTCGCCGTCCTGTCCGCCGTCTACCACTTCGCCGTGTTCCAGACGATCGGGCTGCCGTACTCCTTCGCGCTGGCTGCATGGGTGGGTCTGGTCTCGCAGTTCGTCCCCACCATCGGCACCTACCTGGCAGGCGTCCTCCCTTTGCTGATCGCGGTGCTGGAGAGCCCCATAGACGCGGTGTGGGTGCTCATCGCCGTCATCGCCTACCAGCAGATCGAGAACTACCTGATCGCCCCCCGGGTCACCAGGAACACGATGAACCTGCACCCGGCGGTCAGCTTCGGAGCCGTGATCATCGGTGCCTCGCTGCTCGGCGGGGTCGGCGCCCTGATCGCCCTGCCGGCGGCGGCGGTGGCCGCCGCCCTGGTCAGCACCTACGGCGAACACTACGAGGTGATCCGGTCCTCGACCATCGAGGGCTCCAGGGAGTACGAGCAGCGGATGGAGGGCGTTGCCCGCGGACGAGAGCTGAGGCGCAGCGAACGGGCCGACCGGAACAGGTCCAAGCCCGATCCGGACGGTGAAGGCGAGCCAGCAGACTGAGCGCTCGCGTCCGGCCGCCGCTCAGCGGGCGATGCGGGTGAGCATGGCGACGACGGCGTCCGCCGCCTTGTCGGCGTCGAAGCCCTCCTCGAACAGCTCCCGGCTCCTGATGCCGTAGGCGACCCTTCGCTCCTCGTCATCGAGCAGGGCGGTGATGGCGCCCGCCAGGGCGTCGGCGTCGGTGGCGGGAACCATGTCGGCGTTCTCCCCGGAACGCACCACCTCGCCCAGCGCCGCCAGGTCGCTGGCCACGATGGGCAGGCCGAGGGCCATAGCCTCGATGAGGGCGCCCCCCAGACCCTCGTACACCGAAGGGAAGACGAACAGGTCGGCGGCGGCGAGCACCTCGGGCACGTCGGGGCGGTGGCCGAGCCGCCGGATCCGGTGACCGAGCCCGAGCCGGTCGATCTGGGCGGCGAGAGCATCCGAGGCAGCGCCTTCCCGCCCGGCGATCACCAGCACCGCCTCCGGGTGGGACGCCGCCACGCCGGCGAAGGCGTCGACCAGGTGGCGGTGACCCTTCTGGTACTCCTGGCGGCCGACGGTGAGGATCACCCGGCTGTCCGGGTCCAGCCCCAGCGAGCGGCGGGCTGCGGCGGAGCGCTGGGCAGACGGCGCCCCGAGCCGCTCCGGGTCGCGTCCCCGCTTCACCACGCTGATCCGCTCCGGCCGCACCCCCATCGTCTCCACGGTCGACCGCTTCACCGCCTCGCTGATGGCGTGGAAGTGATCGGTGAGGTGGCGGGCGGTGAAGCCGTCGACCATCCGTACCAGGGCCAGCTTCCTGGCGTCGACGCTGGGATCGGCGAGCCGGGCGGGGTCGTATGCGGTGTTGGCCAGGTTGGACACCACGGGGACGTCGATGCCGATGGAGGCGACCCGTCCGGCGATGTCCGCCTCGAACAGGGCGGTGTACACCAGGGCGGGGCGGAGCTGTCTGATCAGACGCCGCAGCGCCCTGATCGCCCGGAGACGGCCCCCGCCGCCGACCACCCTGACGTCCCAGCCCTGGGCCCGCACCTCGTCCTCGAAACCGACCTCGCTTCGGGAGAGGCAGGCGATGACCGGCGTGATCCCTGCGGCGGCCAGCGTGGGGAGGAACTCGAGCAACGACCGCTCCGCCCCGCCCGCCCCGAAGGAGTCGATGACGAACAGATAGCTGGCCGCCGCCCCGCCGCGGTCAGGGACCGTCATAGCCGGCGATCCTCCGCCGCACCCGATCCTCCATCTGCAGCCCCTTCCGCAGCTTGCGCTTGAAGAAGAGCACCCCGTCGGCAAGCTGCACCGGGATCCGGTTCACCCGGAGCAGGTCGGTGGCGGTGGTCACCGGGGGGCCGCTCCCCACCGTCGCCGATGCGTAGCGGCGGGCGACCACGGGGTGCGCCTGGGGCGACCACCAGCCGAACGGGTAGGTGAAGTGGGCGGGGGCGGTACCCATCCTCCGAGCGACGAGATCGTCGGAGGTGCCCAGGTCGTCCTCCACCTGGTCGGTGCCGATGGTGCGCAGATCGGGGTGGCGGTGGGTGTGCGCCCCCAAGGTCATCAGACCGGATTCCGCCATGGCCTCCACCTGGTCCCATGTGACCGGGTCGGCTCCGCCGCCCGCCAGCAGCGGCTCCCGGGACTCGACCGGGTGGGTGGTGAGGTACAGGGTGAACGGCATTCCGTGGCGCTGCAGCACGGGAAAACCGAGCTGGTAGAAGTCCTCGTAGCCGTCGTCGAAGGTGAGCACCACCAGCCGGGAGGAACCGGGATCCCCCCGACGGGCCAGCGCCGCCTCCAGTTCGACCACCTGGTACCGGTCGGCCAGCCAATCCATCTGGTCGACGAACGCCCTTTCGGTGACCTCCATCTGACGACCCAGCCCTGCCCCGATCTGGTGATAGATGAGGATGCGAGGGCCGGGGAAGTCGCCGAGGAAGGGGTCGGCGGCGGTGAACACCAGCTTGCTCGCCCTCCGAGCAAGCTCCCTGGGCGAGTACGCCGAGACCGCCATGGGACGGACGATCCTCAGGGCCGGACCCGGCTGTCCCAGCCGAAGTCCTCGCCGAGCAGATCCACCAGGCGGCGGTTGGGCTCGGCGAAACGGTCGTTGAGAAAGGCGGTGACCTCCTCGGACGGGTCCGGGTAGTCGCCCTCGAACGGGTTGGTGTAGCTGTAGTTGCGGAACTCCTCCGGCTGCCAGCGGGGCAACCCGAGGAAGTCGAGGATCCGCCCGAAGGTGTCGCCGGTGGCGTCGAACAGGTCGGAGCTGCGTACGATCATCATCTGCTCGCCGGGAAACAGGGCCCGCCACCGCTGTAGCTGCTCGGCGTACCGGCCCCGGCCGACATACGAGTGGCGGCGCAGGGCGAGCGCCCTGCTGTCGGGGTGGTCGATGACCTCCTCGTAGGCTCCGCCGAGACGCTCGTCCTCGGCGTGCAACGCCTCGGCCAGCCCCAGCGGCTCATGGCCGTGGCGGACCATGTGGTGGTAGTGGGAGACGGCACGCGCCACCGGGTCGCGCAGGACCACGATCAGCTTGACATCGGGAAGCAGCCCCTTGACCCTGGTCGGCACCCGGGGGTCGAACAGGTAGTCGGGTGTCGCCTCGAAGGTGAGCCATGGGCGGCGCCGCCACCGGGCGATGCGGCGCCTGATCGCCAGCGGGAAGTGGGCCCGGTACCAGGTCTCGCCCCTGGCATGGTCGATCGAGAAGTACTCGACCTCCTTGCGCAGCGAGGGCACAACGTTCGGGTGCCTGCCCAGATACTTATACAGCGAGCTGGTCCCGCACCGCTGGGCGCCGATGATCAACACATCTGGAAGGGTGCGGAACCGCCCGGTGCTGGTGCGGACCGCCAGCCGGGTGCGGGACAACCCCTTGCGCACCGCCAGCGGGGTCAGCTCCTTGAGGCGATCGGCGACCCGATGCGACAACCGGCTGAGCACGGCTCCCCCGTCTGCCGCGATCAGCGGCGGTCGGCGTCGTCGCCACCCATGGCGGCGAGGGACTCCCCGAAACGCTCCAGCAGGCTCTGCTCGCCCTCCTCGACCTGGGCGGGCTTGACGGCCGATCCCGGCTCGAGCGGCGCCGCCATCCCCAGGTCCGTCGCCGGGTCATAGCCGCGGCGCGCCCTTGTCCCGAGCAGGACGACGCCGATCAGGCGGCTCCGGCTGCCGGCGAACTGGCGGGCAAGCTGCTCGACGTGCGACTGGCGGGTCTTGCCGACCGTCGCCACCACCACATATGCGGACACCGTCCCCGCCATG
>JBPCMS010000112.1:0-20920 GCA_051002015.1 Acidimicrobiia bacterium | reverse complement strand
ATGCTGTCGGTGTTGGCCACCGGGGCCGCCGCCCTGATCCCCGCGGTGGTTGCCGCCCACCGCGACCCGGTGCGGGTCCTGCGAGTGCCATGAAGGGGGTTGACAGCAACTGGGGGGGTGTAGGTTGGTGATGGAGGGTTCGCTCTGGGGGAGCGAACGCACACTGGCCGTGGTGAACGGTCGGTAAGCGCGAGGAGCGAAGCGATGAGGAAGCGGATCGGTAGAGTGGCGACATTGATCACGCTGATCGCGGTCCTGTCGTTGCCCGTGATTGCCTACGCCGGTTGGACCTACAAGTATGGAGAGACGGCCTGTTTCTCCCCTCGAGTCGTGATGACGCAGGTCCGCGGCACGGATGATCACAACCACTGGCACTACGACGGAGGGGTCAAGACCTTTTACCTCGACCTGAATTGGTACACGACTCAGAAGAGCTTTGGCCATACCAATACGGGTTGGCGAATCGGCGCCTTGGGTAATCTGTCGGTGTCACAGACGTTCGGTACGTGCCAGACCTGAGCTGAGCGATGGTCAATTTGGCATGGCGTGGGGTACGGTCGGCGGTTGGCGTAATCTTGCTCGGGGCAGCGACGCTATCATGTTCGGGGAGTGCCCATGCGCCGTATAACCCCAACGCTCCCGTGGTCGGTCCGGAGCACGGTGCATACCTTGCTGATGCGTTGGCCGAGCGAAACCGGTTGGTCGTCGAGTGTCTCGCCGAGCATGGGATCGCTGCAACTGCTACCGACGATGGGGGGATCGAGATCCCTACCCTCCCCGGCCAAGATGCCACGCCAATCTTTGAGCTGCAAGAGGGGTGCAGAGACGACCTGGTTGCCGCCGGAAGGATCTCGCCTCTATCCGAGCCGACCCGTGAGTACTTCGAGGGGTCGTACGCCTACAACCTCAGCCTGAAGACGTGTCTCGAAGCCGAGGGGTTCGAGATCAGTGAGCCACCCTCGGTCGAGACGTACATTGATTCATATCTGAACTTCACCGGTGAGGAGTCATGGGCTCCCTACAACGACATCAGCCCGGGGATGCTCAGTCAGGCGGAGTGGGAAGATCTCAACAGGATCTGCCCGCAGAGCTACCGGGTCGACTGAGAGCGGCTACTCGCCGGTGTAGGGGACGCGGGCGACGACGGTTCCGCCGGCGGTCTGGAGCAGAACGGTGTCGCCCTGGTTGGACCACACCGGGCCGTCGGCGCACCAGTGCCGGTCGGTGGGGGTGCTGTCGCCGCAACCGGAGCGGACGGTGACCGGCACACCCGGTTGGAGCACGGCGCCGTCCTCGAACCGGTAGCGGTGCTGGGACGACTCGTCGCGCAGCACCCAGCCGGACACGTCGACCGGCTCGCCGGTGATGTTCTCGATCACCACGTACTCGTCGTTGGGCACGTCGTCGTCGGGTCCGGGGGGATCGAACACGAACTCGGTGACCACCACGCCTTCGGGTGCGGGGCCGCAGGCGTCGACCGCCCACATCCCGAGCCGGTCCTCCCAGGCGGCGTCCCCGGCGACGGCCAGCTCCTCCTCGCCGAACCGCCCGGTGTGCAGGGTCATGGCGTAGCCCTCGGCGGCGGCGGCCCGGTTGAGCCACACCTCGCCGGCCCACACATCGCGCAGCAGCCGTCCGAACTGGTCCTCGTCGTCCTCGTCGGGGATGGTGACCAGGGTGACCTCCTCACCGGCCCGCTCCACCATCCACTGCTCCGCCTCCGCCCCGAAGCACTCGTCGGTCTCGGGGGCGTTGATGCCGGCCAGCCGCACCTCCCGCTCGCCGGTGACGGTCTCGACCAGTATCGAGTCACCGTCGAAGACGGTCACCACCCGCACCGTCTCACCGGGGGGAGGGGTGCCACCGCTGGTGCCTGCCGGGGATCCGGTGGGGGCATCGGGGGTGGTGGTGGTGGCGCTGCCCACCTCGACGCCGCCCGAGCAGGCGGCGATCAGCACGCAGCACAGGACGATGAGGAGCCTCCTGGGCATGGCGGCAACCGTAGCCGGGTCACGCCCCCGACCTCGCCGGGCACGGTTGCGATGGCGGTCGAGCGGCGTACCCTCAATCCCGACGAAGGAGGCGGCCCGGTGCGTGTGCTGGTGGTGGAGGATGAACCCGATCTGGCCTCGGCGCTCGCCACCGGGTTGCGCCGGGAGGGTTACGCCGTCGATCTGGTCGGCGCCGGTGGGGAGGCAATCGACAAGCTGGGGGTCAGCGAGTACGACCTGGTGTGCCTCGATCTGAACCTTCCCGACATCGACGGCCTCCAGGTGTGCCGGTTCATCAGGGGCGGGGGCGCTGCCGGCGACGAGGAGCCAAGGGTGTTGATGCTCACCGCCCGTGATGGGCTCGAGGACCGGGTGGCTGGGCTCGACGACGGGGCCGATGACTACCTGGTCAAACCGTTCGCCTTCCCCGAGCTGCTCGCCAGGGTGCGGGCCCTGGGGCGGAGGGGGCCGGCATCGACCGGGGCGGTCATCCAGGTGGGACGGTTGTCGCTGGATGCGGCCCGGCGCACCGCCGCGTACGGTAACGCCCCGCTCGAGCTCACCGCCAAGGAGTTCGCCCTGCTCCGCTACTTCATGCTCCACGGCGGCGAGGTGCTCTCCGCCGAGCGGCTGCTGGAGCATGTGTGGGACGAGCACGCCGATCCTTTCACCAACACGGTGCGGGTGACGGTCTCCAACCTGCGGCGCAAGCTACGCAACGAGGGGGCCGAGGACGTCATCGAGACCGTGATCGGAGCCGGGTACCGCTTGATCGAGGACCCGTGAGCCGTCTCACCGCTTTCTTCCGGTCGATCCGGTTCCGGCTGGCGCTCACCTTCTCGCTGGTGGTGTTCGGGATGGCCTTCCTGGTCGTCGCCGGGGTCAACTACGCCCTCGGCCAATCGCTCAAGGACGTCGAGATGGCGCAGCGGCTGGAGCTGACCACGTTCTTCGACCCCCTGGGCAACCAGATCATCGTCGCCGAGCAGATCGAGGGTCGGCTGGTCACCGTCGAGCAGCTCGCCAACGAGCGGGCGCTGGAGACGCTGCGCCGCTACTCGGTGATCGCCATGGTGGGGCTGTTCCCGCTGTCGATAGCAGCCGGATGGGTCATCGCCGACCGCACCCTGCGCCCCATCGGGCGGATCACCGCGGTCGCCAAGGAGATCCAGGCAGGCGACCTGTCGGAGCGGATCGACCTCGGGGGACCCGACGACGAGCTGAGGGAGCTGGCCGACACCTTCGACGCCATGTTGGAGCGGCTGGAGGACGGGGCCGAGGGGCAGCGCAGGTTCATCCAGGACACCTCGCACGAGCTGCGCAACCCGCTGGCGGTGATGGCCACCAACCTCGATGTGGTGCTGTCCGACCCGGGCGCCGACGTGGACACGTTCCGCAAGACCGCCGAGGTGGTGCGCCGCACCGTCGACCGGGCGGCGCAGACCGTCGACGACCTGGTGGTGTTCGCCCGCCGCGACATCCCGGCGTCGGTGCGCACCCCGGTGTCGCTACGGACCATGGCCGACCAGGTGGTCGCCGAGTACATCGGGCCGATGGGGGAACGCAAGGTCGACGTGGCCTACGTAGGAGAGGACGCCGTGGTCGACGTCGATGTCGAGGGGTTGAAGCGGGCGTTGGGCAACCTGGTGAACAACGCGGTGCGGCTCACCAGGGAGGGCTCCACCATCGAGATCGGCACCGGCAGACGCCATGGGTTCGCCTGGGTTGGGGTGGCCGACCAAGGTCCGGGGATCGATGTCCGGGACCACGAGGCGGTTTTCCAGCGTGGGTGGAGCGGGGACGGGTCCAGCATCGGCACCGAGACCCGCAACGGATTGGGGTTGGCCATCGCCCGTCAGATCGCCAAGGCCCACGCCGGTGAGCTGACCCTGCGCTCGGTGCGCGGCGCCGGAGCCTCGTTTGTGATCTGGCTCCCGGTTGCCGCCGGAGCAGACCACACCGCCATCACCGAAGACGGCATCCACCCCCTCCACGACCCGTTCGCCGAAAGCTGAGCCTGGCTCAGCTGTCTATCCCGGAGAAGAAGGCCCGTAATGACACAACGAGCGACTGGGTCTCCGCAACCTACGGTCTACCCGGGTTTCGGCGCGGCTTGCCGGCGTCACTCCGACGCACCATGCGATCCCTTTAGCCCCCGTTTACGTGCCCGGCCGTACGGTGCGGCCGGTTGACCGATCACCAGGAGTCGCAGGGCCCATGACGCTCGACACCGACAAGCCCATCGCCACCGGGCGCTCGTGGCGCGATCTACCCCAGACGCCACCCGAGGTGGACGACCCCGGCTCCGTCCCCGAGATGGCGATTCCGCAGGCGCCGCCGACCACGACCCATCCGGTCGAGGGGGCGACGCCGACGGGGACCACCACGGTCGAGCTGCCGCCCACCGCGCCAACCAGCCCGGTCGCCGCCCCACCGCGGCCTTGGCCGCCTGCCACTCCGCCGGCTCCGGGGCGACGGGGCATCGACCAATGGGGTTGGGTGCTCGGGATCCTCGGCGCCATCGCCCTGGTCGGCGCCCTGTTCGCCTGGGCGCCGTGGGACGACGACGCCCGAGCGGCGCTGGCCGGGCTCGAAGGAGTCGATGAGCCCATCGCAGATGTGGCCGCCTCGCTGCTGCCCTCCGTGGTGCAGATCGAGCGAGCCGGCATGGTCGGGTCCGGTTTCGTCTATGCGGAAAGGCGTATCCTCACCGCCGCCCACGTCGTCGCCGGTGCCCGCGAGGTCACCGTCCGCACCTCGGACGGGCGGGAGATCAACGGCACCGTGCTCGGCGGCGACTCGGTTGCGGACGTCGCCGTGGTCGCGGTGGACGCCGACCTGCCAGTGGCGCCACTCTCCCTGGATGACCCGGTACGGGTCGGGCAACTCGCCATTGCCATCGGTAGCCCGCTCGGGTTCGAGCAGTCGGTCACCTCGGGGATCGTCTCCGCCGTCGACCGCGACCTCGACATTCCCGGCGGGGGCCGGCTCGAGAACCTGATCCAGACCGACGCCCCCATCAACCAGGGCAACTCGGGGGGCCCGCTCGCCGACCGGGAAGGCCGGGTCATCGGCGTCAACGTCGCCATCGCCAGCTTCTCCGGGGGCAGCGACGGGCTCGGCTTCGCCGTCGCCATCGAGGGGGCGGTGGCCATTGCCGATCGGTTCAGCGCCGACCAGCCCCAACCGGAGTCGCTCGACCCGGGGTCGTCGCTCCCGGGGTTCGACGATCCCGGGCTGATCCCGCCCGAGCTGCGCGGCCTGCTCGACCAGCTCCTCGACGACCCAGGGAGCATCCAGCCGGATGATCTGGCCCCGCTGCTCGACGACTTCCTGGACGGCTTCGGCGGTGAGAGCCCGCTGGCCGACCCCGAGCTGCGTGACCTGTTCGACCGGTTCATGCAAGACCCCGGAGGGTTCGGTCCCGAGGATCTGCTGCCGCTGCTCGACGACTTCATCATCGGCGACGGCCAGATGGATCCCATGCTCGAAGACCTGCTCGGTCTGCTCTACGACAACCTCCTGGGGGGATGAACCAATGATGGACGAATTCGCCAAGCGATCGGCCCAGCTCGAACAGACGATGTTCGAGATGCGACGGGTCGTGGTCGGCCAGGACCGCGTGCTCGAACGGCTGATGGTGGCGCTCCTCGCCGGAGGCCACTGCCTGCTGGAGGGGGTGCCCGGTCTGGGCAAGACGCTCACCCTGTCGACCTTGGCCCGGGTGCTCGGGGGCAGCTTCTCCCGCATCCAGTTCACCCCGGACCTGCTCCCCAGCGACATCGTCGGCACCCGCATCTACCTGGCGTCGCAGGAGAAGTTCGATGTCGAGCCGGGGCCGGTGCTGGCCAACTTCGTGCTCGCCGACGAGATCAACCGAGCCCCGGCCAAGGTCCAGTCGGCGATGCTGGAGGTGATGCAGGAGCACCAGGTGACCATCGGCGACCAGACCTTCCCCGCCCCCGCCCCCTTCCTGGTGATGGCCACCCAGAACCCGATCGAATCCGAGGGGGTCTACCCGCTGCCCGAGGCGCAGCGCGACCGCTTCATGATGCGGGTGCCGGTCGGCTACCCGACGGTCGACGAGGAGCGGGAGATCGTCCGCCGCATGGACCTGCTCCCGTCCGAGGCCGAGCCCATCCTCGACCCGGGCGATGTTCTCGCCATGCAGCGGGTGGTGGGTGACGTGTTCGTCGATCAGAAGGTGGTCGACTACGCCCTGCGCATCGTCACCGCCACCAGACGACCCGCCGACGTCGGCATGCCCCAGCTCGTGGGTCTGATCGAGTACGGGGCCAGCCCCAGGGCCAGCATCGCCCTGGTCCGGGGCGCCCAGGCGATGGCGGTGCTGCGGGGGAGGGGCTACGCCCTGCCCCAGGACGTCTACGAGATCGCATACGACGTGCTCAACCACCGGTTGGTGCTGTCCTACGAGGCGCTGGCCGAGGGGGTCACCGTCGACGACGTGCTGGTCGACCTGCTGTCCAAGCTGCCCGCACCCCGGATCACGGTGACCGAGGCGCACCGCTCGTCGGGTTGGGCGGCTGCGGTGCCGACCAGGGCGCCGGCTCCTCCGGTCGAGGTGCGTCCCGGCAACCCAACCGACGTGTCCCACACCCAGCCTCCGATCGACGGCGTGCCCACGACATGATCGAGGCGTCGAGACCGGCGATGCTGCGATCGCTCGAGCTGACCGTGATGCGGCGGCTCGACGGGATCCTCCAGGGCGACTACCGGGGGCTGCTCCCCGGGCACGGGTTCGACGCCGGCGAGGCCAGACCGTACCTGCCCGGTGACGAGGTGCGCCGGATCGACTGGAACGTCACCGCCCGCACCAACGAGCCGCATGTGCGCGACACCATCGCCGACCGCGAGCTGGAGACCACCCTGGTGGTGGATCTGAGCGGATCGATGTCGTTCGGTACCGCCCTCGAGGAGAAGCGGGACACCGCCCTGGCCATCGCCGCCGCCCTCGGCTTCCTAGTGTCGAGGGGAGGCAACCGGGTGGCATCGCTGGTCGCCGCCGGTTCCCGAACCGAGTGGGTCAGGCCCCGGTCGGGACGCACCCATCTGATGGGGCTGCTCACCCGGCTCGACTCGGTCGACCGGGACACCGGCCCGGGCGATCTCGCCGCCGCCATCCGCACCGCCGACCGGGCTGCCGCCCATCGTGGGTTCGTCGCCGTCATCTCCGACTTCATCGACGACGGGCCCTGGGACAAGGTGCTGCGGGCGTTGGCCGACCGTCACGACACCCTGGCCATCGACGTCTCCGACCCTCGGGAGCTCGAGCTCCCCGACGTGGGAATGCTCACCATGCGCGACACCGAGACCGGGAGGCGCCGCTACGTCGACACCCGCTCGCCCCGGGTGCGGCACCAGTTCGCCGCGGCGGCGGCCGAGCAGCGGGCCGACATCGCCCGCCGGATCCGCGCCACCGGCGCCGACCATCTGTCGCTGAGCACGGACCGCGACTGGGTGACCGACCTGCTTCGCCACGTTGTGCTGCGTCGTTCGGGACGGTCGACGGGGAGGAAGCCGTGACCTTTCTCGAGCCCGCCCGGCTCCTGCTTCTGGTGCTGCCCGTCGCCGGGTTCCTCGCCTACCTGGCCTCGCTGCAGCGGCGGGAGCAGTATGCCGTCCGTTTCACCAACCTTGCCTTGCTCGACAAGGTCGCACCGGAGACCCCTGGCTGGCGCCGCCACGCGCCCGCCGCCGTGCTCCTCGTCGGCGTGGTCGCCCTGGTCCTGGCGGTGGCCAAGCCCGCCGTCGCCATCCAGGTGCCCCGCGACCACGCCACCGTGATCCTGGCCATCGATGTCTCCCTGTCGATGGAGGCGGACGACGTCTCCCCGACGAGGATCGAGGCGGCCCGGGAGGCGGCGCGCAACTTCCTGGAGCTGGCCCCGCCCGAGCTGGAGGTCGGCATCGTCGCCTTCTCCGGGTCGGCGGCAGGCATCCTGCCCCCGACGGTCGACCGGACCGCCGCTCGCGGCGCCATCGACCGGCTCTCGCTCGATGAAGGTACCGCCATCGGCGAGGGCATCCATGCCGCCGTCGAGATGGCGCTGGCCAACCGCGCCGCAGACGCTGCCGACGAGGGATTCGGGGACGGGGACGGGGGTGGCGGGGAGGCGCCGGCGGAGGCGATCATCGTGCTCTCGGACGGGGAGACCACGATGGGCCGTCCCGATCTCGCCGGAGCGGCCGAGGCCGCCGACGCCGACATCCCGGTTTCCACGGTCTCGTTCGGCACCGATGACGGCATCGTGTTCATCCAGGGCGAGGGCATCCCGGTGCCTGCCAACGAGGGCGCCCTCGACGAGGTCGCCTCGACCACCGGCGGCGAGTTCTTCACCGCAGCCACCGGTGAGGAGCTGCAGTCGATCCTCGACACCCTGGGTAGCCAGGTGGCGGTCGAGGAGGAGCAGCGCGAGGTCACCGACTGGTTCGCCGGTGCCGGTCTGGCGTTGATCTTGCTCGCCGCCACCGGCTCCCTACTCTGGTTCAGCCGGATCCCCTGAGGCCCTCGTCGGAGCCGGCCTCCCCGAACTCCAGCGGATTGGTACTCGCCAGGGGTACGCCGAACCTCAGGTTCGAGTTGATGGCGCCGGCCGCCCCCGGCCACCTCCCCCGAACTTCAGCGGATCGCGTGTCGAGGCGACACGTGGGAACCTTAGGTTGGCGGAATCGGGGCTTGGAACTGGGTCTGTTCGGTGGAGCCCTCGAGGGCCAGGGTCGAGGCGGTGCCGCCGGAGATGACGGACGCCACGTCGTCGAAGTAGCCGGCGCCGACCTCGCGCTGGTGGCGGGTGGCGGTGTAGCCGCCGCCCTCCATGGCGAACTCGTTCTCCTGCAGGGAGACGTACGCCGTCATCCCCCCGGTGGCGTACCCCTTCGCCAGCTCGAACATGGCGGCGTTGAGGACATGGAACCCGGCCAGCGTGATGAACTGGAACCGGTACCCCATGGCACCGAGCTTCTTCTGGAAGGCGGCGATGGTGGTGTCGTCCAGGTGTCGCTTCCAGTTGAAGGACGGTGAGCAGTTGTAGGCGAGCATCTTGCCCGGGAACCGCTGGTGGATGGCGGCGGCGAACCGGCCCGCCTCCTCCAGGTCGGGGGTGGAGGTCTCGCACCAGATCAGGTCGGCGTAGGGGGCGTAGGCCAGCCCGCGGCCGATCGCCGCATCGAGTCCGTTGGCGACGTGAAAGAACCCTTCGGCGGTGCGCTCCCCGGTGGTGAGCTCCCGATCGGTCTCGTCGATGTCGCTGGTGAGCAGGGTGGCCCCGCGCGAATCGGTCCTGGCGATGACCAGCGTCGGCACCCCGGCGACGTCGGCGGCGAGCCGGGCGGCCTTGAGGGTGCGGATGTGCTGGCTGGTGGGGACCAGCACCTTGCCCCCCATGTGGCCGCACTTCTTCTCCGAGGCGAGCTGGTCCTCGAGATGGACGGCGGCGGCACCGGCGTCGATGTAGGCGCGGGTGATCTCGAACACGTTGAGCGCCCCACCGAACCCCGCCTCGGCGTCGGCGACGATGGGGAGCAGGTGATCGACCGCGTCGGTTCCCTCCGACCACGAGATCTGATCGGCCCGGAGCAGGGCGTTGTTGATCCGCCGCACCAGCTCGGGCCCGCTGTTGGCCGGGTACAGCGACTGGTCGGGATAGACCTGCCCGGCGACGTTGGCGTCGCCCGCCACCTGCCAACCGGAGAGGTAGATCGCCTCCAACCCTGCCTTCGCCATCTGCACCGCCTGGCCGCCGCTCATCGCACCAAGCGCATGGACGTAATCACGGTCGGCGAGCAGGCTCCACAGCTTCTCGGCGCCACGCCGGGCAAGGGTCGGCTCGACCACGGTGCGGCCCTGGAGCCTGACGACGTCCTCGGCGGAGTGCTCGCGGGTGATGCCCGCCCAGCGGGGGTTGTCGGCCCAATCGGCCTCGATGGCGGCGATCCGGTCGGCACGGGTAGAGGTCACGGTGCGCTCCTGGTCTCGAGGACGGCGTAGGCGGGGACGGTGAGGAAATCGGGATACTCGGGGTCGAGGGCCACCTGCTCGAAGATGCTGCGCGCCTCCTCGACCCGCCCGGAGGCGAAGCGTTCGTCGCCGAACTCGTGGCGCATCCGGGCGACCTCGGTGTCGGCCACGGCCCTGACGTAGGCGGCGTCGATGAGGTCGCCGGTGTCGGTGGCGACCCCGTGGCGGACCCACTGCCAGACCTGGGAACGGGAGATCTCGGCGGTGGCGGCGTCCTCCATGAGGTTGTAGATGCCGGCGGCGCCGTTGCCCGACAGCCAGGCGGACAGGTAGCGGATGGCCACGTCGACATTGATCCGCACCCCGGTCTCGGTGACGGTGCCCCCCGGGATGGCGACATCGATGAGTACCGCCGCATCGGGGACCACATCAGGGCGCAGCCGGTCGATCTGGTTGGGCCGGTCTCCCAGCACCTCGTCAAAGACCTCGGTGGCCAGCGGGACCAGATCGGGGTGGGCGACCCAGGTGCCGTCGTGGCCGCTACGGGACTCGCGCTCCTTGTCCTCCCGCACCTTGGCGAACGCCCGGGTGTTGACCCCCTCGTCGGTGCGGCTGGGGATGAAGGCGGCCATCCCGCCCATGGCGTGGGCGCCACGGCGGTGGCAGGTGGCGATGAGCAGGTCGGTGTACGCCCGCATGAAGGGAACCGCCATCGTCACCTGGTTGCGGTCGGGGAGCACCATCGCCGGGTCGTTGCGGAACTTCTTGATGATCGAGAAGATGTAATCCCAGCGGCCGGCGTTGAGCCCGGCGGAATGGTCCCGCAACTCGTAGAGGATCTCGTCCATCTCGAAGGCGGCCAGGATCGTCTCGATGAGCACGGTTGCCCTGATCGTCCCCTGGGGTATGCCGATGGCGTCCTGGGCGGCGACGAACACCTCGTTCCACAGCCGGGCCTCGAGGTGGCTCTCCAGCTTGGGGAGGTAGAGGTAGGGCCCGCTGCCCCGTTCGATCAGCTCGGCGGCGTTGTGGAAGAAGAACAGCCCGAAGTCGAGCAGCGATGCCGACACCGGGGAACCGTCGATGAGGACGTTGCGGTCGACCAGGTGCCAGCCCCGGGGACGGACCAGCAGTGTCGCCGGTGACTCGCCCAGGGAGTAGTGCCTGCCGTCGGGGCCGGTGTACTCGATGGTGCGCCGCACCGCGTCGACCAGGTTGACCTGACCATCCATCAGGTTGCTCCAGGTGGGCGAGCACGAGTCCTCGAAGTCGGCCATGAAC
Organism: Acidimicrobiia bacterium; assembly: GCA_051002015.1. Lineage (GTDB taxonomy): Bacteria > Actinomycetota > Acidimicrobiia > Spongiisociales > UBA5794 > JACDBE01. The sequence goes on along the minus strand of JBPCMS010000112.1, from coordinate 9,670 downwards.
ACCCTCGCTCCCGAGTTGAGGGCGTTGATCATCATCTTGCGGTCGACCGGGCCGGTGATCTCGCAGCGGCGGTCGGCCAGGTCGGCAGGAGGCGCCGCCACGGTCCACTCCGCCGAGCGGACTTCCGAAGTGGCCTCGATGAACCCGGGGGTCTCGCCGCGGTCGATCCGCCGCTGCCGATGCCACCTGGCCTCGAGCAGTTCCCGGCGGATCGGGTCGAAGGCACGGTGCAGCGAGGCGACGAAGTCGAGCGCTTCATCGGTAAGGATCTTGTCGTACCCGACCCCGACGGGGCCGATGATGCTGATGCCCTGGTTCATCACCCCGACAGGGTCGATGAAGAGCGTGTCACCTTGCAACCTGATCGATGATCAATATCGTATAAACTTCACAAACCGACCGGTGTTAGGTGAACTTTCGTGTCGACGCAGGCCATCGACGGGGCGACGCTGGGTCACCGGATCAGGCACTTCCGCAAGCTGCGGGGGATGACCCTCGACGACCTGGGGGAGCGGGTGGGCAAGACCGCACCCTTCCTCTCGATGCTGGAGAACGGCAAGCGCGAGCCCCGGCTGGGGTTGATCAACGACATCGCCGCCGCCCTCGCCATCGACACCGTCGAGCTGATGAGCCCCCGACCGCCGACCAGACGGGCCGAGCTCGAGCTGGCTCTGGCCCGGGCCCAGGAGGATCCGCTGTACCGCGACCTGGGGCTCTCGCAACTCCGCCCCTCGGCCAAGCTCCCCGACCTCGTCCTCGAGCATCTGGTGGGGCTGCACCGGGAGCTGCGGCGCCGGGTGTTCCCCACCATGGCCACCCGTGAGGAGGCCAGGATCGCCAACACCGAGCTACGCACCGAGATGCGGCAGCGGGGCAACTACTTCGCCGAGATCGAGTCGGTGGCCGCGGACCTGGTTGCCAAGGTCGGCTACCGGGGCTCGGCCCTGACCGAGGGGGACATGCGCCAGATCGCCGCCGCCCTCGGGTTCACCGTCCACCGTTCGCAGCGGGTTCCTTCGACGGTCCGTTCGGTCACCGACCTGCGTCACCGGCGCATCTACATCCCCCAACGCAACGCCATGCCGACCGAGGGCGCCCGCTCGGTGATCATGCAGACCCTGGGTCACTTCGCCCTCGACCAGCACGAACCGGCCGACTTCGGCGACTTCCTGCGGCAGCGGGTCGAGGCCAACTACTTCGCAGGGGCGGTGCTGCTCCCCGAGATTGCCGCCGTGCCGCTGCTGGAGCAGGCCAAGACCGAGCGCGACCTGGCCATCGAAGACCTGCGCGACGCCTTCTCGGTGTCGTACGAGATGGCGGCGCACCGGTTCACCAACCTGGCCACCGAGCATCTCGGGCTGCGGGTCCACTTCGTCCGTTCCGACGACGAAGGGATCATCTGGAAGGCGTACGAGAACAACGACGTTCCCTTCCCCCGCAACTCGGTCGGGGCCATCGAGGGGCAGCGGCTGTGCCGGGAGTGGGGGACCAGACAGGTGTTCGACTCGGACGACAAGTACTCGATGCACTACCAGTACACCGACACCGCCAACGGGACGTTCTGGTGCGGCACCCACGTCGCCGCCGGCCGCGATCCGGTGGCGGCGATCACCGTCGGGGTCGGGTTCGACGATGCCCAGTACTTCCGGGGGCGGCGGACCAACAGGCACTCGGTGTCCAAGTGCCCGGAGGGGGAGTGCTGCCGGCGCCCACCCCCCGACCTCGCCGGTCGTTGGGAGGGGTGGGCGTGGCCGTCGGTGCGGCCCAACAGCCATGTGCTCGCCGCCATGCCGGTGGAGACCGTCCCCGGGGTCGATCTCACCGAGGTCTACGAGTTCCTCGACCTCCAGACCCGGGTCGAGGACGGACCGGCGCCGGGCGATCCCGACCGCTGAGGCGAGGTCAGCGTCGGTCGATCTGGTCCGGGCCCGCAGCCTCGGCGTCCGCCGCCGACGAGGGATCGAGGTCGAGCGAAGCCGAGTTCATGCAGTAACGCAGCCCGGTGGGGCGGGGCCCGTCCTCGAAGACATGGCCGAGGTGGGCGCCGCAGCTGGCGCACTCCACCTCGGTGCGGGGCAGCAACATCTTGAAGTCCCGCTTGGTGTCGACGGCGTCGGGGACGATCGGCCGGTAGAACGAGGGCCACCCCGTGCCCGAGTCGTACTTGGTATCCGATGAGAACAAGGGGGCGCCGCACACCACGCAGCGGTAGGTGCCCTCGTCCTTGGCGTCCCAGTAGACGCCGGTGAAGGCACGCTCGGTGCCCGCCTCCTGGGTGACGTGGTACTGCTCCGGGGTCAGCCTGCTGCGCAGCTCGGCATCGTCTGGCTTGGCCATGACCCGATGGTACCGGTACCGGTCACCTTGCGATGCGGTCGAGGGGCGACCGGCCACCGACGTGGGCGGCGTCCCCGGGTGAGAGGTTTCTCACCCGCGGCTCACGGTCGTCTCATCGCCCGCGCCCACCTTGCGGATCACCGGTTACGCCCGTCGTCCACCTCGGGCGCCGGACCAGACCACGAGGAGATGCGGATGGCGTATCACAGCAACGGAGCGGTGCCCAAGGCGCGGCGCCGCATCGCCCTGTACTCCCACGACACCGTGGGCCTCGGGCACTGTCGTCGCAACCTGGCCATCGCCTCCGCCCTCATCGCCGGTCCGGTCCCGGTCGATGTCCTGTTGATCACCGGAAGCAGGGAGCTGACCGCCTTCGCCGTGCCACCCGGCATCGACTGCGTGGTGCTGCCCGGCCTGACCAAACGCGACGGCGCCTACGGGGCACGCACCCTCGGCGCCTCGCTCGCCGAGATGATCGCCCTCCGGGCGAGCATCATCGACGCCACCCTGGCGATCTTCGATCCCGACGTGCTCATCGTCGACAAGGTGGCGCGGGGGGCGTGCGGCGAGCTGGTGCCCGCCCTACGACATCTCCGCGCCGGCGGTCACACCCGGGTCGTGCTCGGCCTGCGGGACGTGCTCGACACCCCTCCCGTCGCCATCCGAGAGTGGCGGGTGTCGCGCACCACCGAGGCCGTCGTCGAGCTCTACGACGCGGTGTGGGTGTACGGCGACAAGCCGCTGTACGACCTGGTCACGGAGTACCACCTGCCGCCGGCGGTGGCCGACCTGGTGACCTTCACCGGCTACCTGGGCCACGGACGGCCGCGGGTGCAGCCCCGGGACCCGGCCGCCGCCGCCTCGCTCCCCGAGCCGCCGTACGCGCTGTGCCTGGTGGGCGGAGGCCAGGACGGTGTGGTCGTCGCCGAGGCCTTCGCCGCCGCCCGGCTCCCAGACGGCACCCGTGGCCTCATCGTGACCGGGCCCTACATGAAGGATGGCGACCGGGATCGTGTCCGTGCCCGGGTCGCCGATCACCCCGGCATGGCCATGGTCGACTTCGTCGACGACTGCGAGGGGCTGGTGGCCGGTGCCCAAGCGATCGTCACGATGGGCGGGTACAACACGATCTGTGAGGTGCTCGCCGCCGGGAAGCGGCCGCTCGTCGTTCCCCGGGTGCACCCCCGAACCGAACAGCTGGTGCGGGCCGAACGGCTCGAGGCACGGGGACTGGTAGACGTGTGCCACCCCGATGCGGTCACCGCCGAGGTCCTCGGGGCGTGGCTCGCCGGGGGAGGCGGCACCGAACCACCGACTGGACCATCGGTCGACCTCAACGGCCTCGCCCGCATCACCGATCTGGTCGAGCAACTGCTGGGCTCCGGCCCCCAACAGAGAGCACTGTGCCATGCATCCGTCTGAACCGGCGGCCGCATCGCCGGCGCGGCTCGGTTACGTCCTGAAGGTGTACCCGCGGTTCTCCGAGACCTTCATCCTCAACGAGGTGCTCGCCCACGAGGCCGCCGGAACCCCCCTCCACCTGATCTCGCTCCGCCCCCCGATCGATGGACGCTTCCATGAGCGCCTCGCCGAGGTGAAGGCTCCCGTCACCTACCTCCCCCGCACCAGGGGAACCGCCGATCTGTGGGATCTGTTGGCCCGGTCGGTTCACCGGTTGCCGCGCCTGGTGGACCATCTCGACGAGCTGCTGGCCGCCGGGGTGGACGACGCCGCCCAAGCCCTCGAACTGGTTGCGCTGGTCCAGGACCGTGGTCTGACCCATCTCCACGCTCACTTCGGATCGGTGGCGACCACCGTCACCCGCTTGGCGGCCCGGCTCACCGACGTGCCCTACACCTTCACCGCCCATGCCAAGGACATCTTCCACGACGAGGTCGAGCCGGCGGACCTCGGTCGAAAGCTCGCCGATGCGGCCGCCACCATCACGGTGAGCGACTTCAACGAGCGCCACCTCCGAGCAACGTATGGCCTCGCCGCCGATCGCGTGGTGCGGGTGTACAACGGGCTCGACCTGGAGCTCTTCCCGTTCACCGAGCCCGCCGATCGGCCCCCGATCGTGGTCGGCGTCGGCCGCCTGGTCGAGAAGAAGGGGTTCGCCGATCTGATCGATGCCTGCGCCGTGCTTGCCGGGCGCGGCCGTCGCTTCCGCTGCGAGATCGTCGGCAGCGGCCCGCTCGAAACGGCGTTGGCGGAGCTGATCGGCAGCCGAGGTCTGGACGGCACCGTGGTGCTGCGCGGCCCGTTGCCCCAAGCAGCGGTGCGGCGCGTGGTGGGGGAGGCAGCCGTCCTCGTCGCTCCGTGTGTCATCGGCGAAGACGGCAACCGCGACGGACTGCCGACCGTGCTGCTCGAAGCGATGGCGCTCGGGACGCCGTGCGTTGCCACCGACGTGACCGGTATCCCCGAGGTCGTCCACCACCACGAGACCGGGCTGATCGTCGCCCAACGCGACCACGCCGCCCTGGCGGACGCCCTTGACAGGCTGTTCGACGACGCCGAGCTGCGATGCCGCCTCGCCCGCTCGGCTCGTGCCCTGATCGAAGCCGAGTTCGACATCCACCACCAGACGGCGCGCCTCCGGGAGGTATTCGCCGGCTCCGGCTCGGCACCGCTGGAAGGGGTGGCGTGATGCGGGTGGCCTATGTCTGCGCCGACCCCGGCATCCCGGTGTTCGGGAACAAGGGCGCATCGGTCCACGTCCAGGGAGTGATCCGGGCGATGAGGGCCCGGGGTGCTCGGGTGGAGCTGCTCGCCGCCAGGGTCGGCGGACCCGCTCCCACCGGTCTCGAAGACGTGGCCGTCCATCTCCTCCCCGGTCGGGTCTCGGGGTCGAGCATCGAGCGTGAGGTGGCCGCCAGCAGGGCCGGGGCAGACACCACTGCACTCGACCACCTCGGCCCACTCGACCTGGTGTACGAGCGGTACTCGCTGTGGGGCCGCGCCGCCATGGCATGGGCACGCCGGGCGGGCATCCCCGGCGTGCTCGAGATCAACGCGCCGCTCATCGACGAGCACGCCCGTCATCGCACGCTCCACGACCGCGCCGCCGCCCATGCCGCCTCCAGGGAGGCGCTGGGGGCGGCGTCGACGATCATCGCCGTGTCGCCACCGGTCGCCGACTGGGTTCGAACCGTGGTCCCCGACGCGTCGTGCCACGTGGTCCCCAACGGCGTCGACACCGACCGGGTCCGGCCCCGGGCGGACCCGCCGGGCACGGCGGCGGCGACCTGTACCGTCGGCTTCGTCGGGACGCTCAAGCCCTGGCACGGGATCGACACGCTGGTCGACGTGTTCGGGCTCCTGACCCGGGCCGACCCGGCGTACCGCCTGCTGGTGGTAGGCGACGGGCCGGAGGGACCCGACCTCGTCCGTCGCCTCGCCGTCGCCGGGATCGCCGACCGGGCCGAGCTCACCGGGGCGGTGGATCCGGCGGCGGTGCCTGGATTGCTGGCGCGCATGGACGTGGCGGTGGCGCCGTACCCAGCGACGGCAGGGTACTTCTCGCCGCTGAAGCTGTATGAGTACCTCGCCGCAGGGCTCCCCGTCGTCGCCAGCCGGGTCGGCCAGGTTCCCGACATCGTCGAGGACGGTGTCACCGGGATCCTGTGCCCGCCCGGTGACGCCGCCGCCATGGCGACCGCCGTCGATCGCCTGCGGCACGACCCGGTTCGGGCCGCCGCCCTCGGTCGGGCCGGTCGCCGCGCCGTGGTCGCCGACCACACCTGGGCCGCGGTGGTCGACCGGATCCTCGCCGTGGCCGATCTGCCGGTCCCGGTACCGGCTGTGGGGGTCTGACATGGCACCAAAGGAAGAGCTGCGCTCGGCGCTCCCCGGGCTGATCCGCACCCTCCGGCGGTTCGGGCCCCACGTGCGCCGCCAGCGCCGCCTGATCGGGGGCGGCAGCGCCGCCCTCCTCGCCGAGATCGTCTTCCGCCTGGTCGAGCCGTGGCCGCTCAAGGTCATAATCGACACGGTCGCCGCACCGGTGGGGAGCGCGGTGGCGGTACCCGATCCTGGTCGGATTCTGGTGCTCGCCGCCATCGGGATCGTCGCCGCAACCGGCTTGCGGGCCGGCGCCTCGTACCTGTCCACCGTCGCCTTCGCCTTGGCCGGCAACCGGGTGCTCACCGATGTGCGGGCCGAGCTGTACGCCCATCTCCAACGGCTCTCGCTGGCGTTCCACATGAGCGCCCGCAGTGGCGATCTGGTCCAACGGGTCACCGGGGACGTCGGCCGACTGCAGGAGGTGACGGTCACCGCCGCCCTGCCGCTGGTCGGAAACCTGGTCACGTTCGTCGGCATGGTGGCCGTGATGACGTGGCTCGATTGGCGGCTCACCCTGATCGCCCTGCTGGCCCTGCCGCTCTTCGTGAGCACCAGCTTCCGGCTGAGCCGGCGGATCACGGTGATCTCCAGGGCCCAGCGCAACCGGGAGGGCGAGCTGGCGTCGGTGGCGACGGAGTCGCTCGGGGCGATCGAGGTCGTCCAGGCCTACTCCCTGGAGCCGACCCTCGAGCGCACCTTCTCGTCGAGCAACGACCAGAGCCTGCGCGAGGGTGTCAGAGCGAAGCGGCTCTCGGCCGGGCTCGAACGCAAGACCGACCTGATCGTCGCCATGGCCACCGGGCTGGTGCTGTACGTGGGGGCTCGCCGGGTGCTGTCGCATCAACTCACACCGGGTGAGCTGGTCGTGTTCGTCACCTACCTGAAGAGCGCCTTCAAACCGATGAGGGACATGGCCAAGTACACCGGGCGTCTGGCCAAGGCGTCCGCCTCGGGCGAGCGCATCGTCGATCTGCTCGACACCATCCCCAGTGTCACCAACGCGCCGTGGGCGCGTCCCGCCGCCCCGTTCCGCGGAGACGTCCGCTTCGAGCAGGTCAGCGTCGCCTACGGTGACGGTCCCCCGGCGATCGCCGGGCTCGACCTCCACCTCCATCCGGGTCAGCGGGTCGCCGTTGTCGGCTCGTCCGGGGCCGGCAAGTCGACCCTCATGTCGCTGTTGTTGCGGTTGCAGGACCCGACCGGTGGTCGGGTGCTGATCGACGGCCACGATCTGCGCGATCTCACCCTCGACTCGGTGCGGGGTCAGATCGCCATCGTGCTGCAGGAGAGCGTGCTGTTCGCCACCACGATCCGCGAGAACATCGCCTATGGCGCCGACGACGTCGACGGGGTGACGGACGACGAGATCGAGGCGGCGGCGCGTTTGGCCAACGCCCATGACTTCATCACCCGGCTACCGGACGGCTACGAGACGGTCCTGGGCGAACGCGGGGCGTCGCTGTCCGGCGGTGAGCGCCAGCGCATCGCCGTTGCCAGGGCGGCGGTGCGGCAGGCCCCCATCGTCGTGCTCGACGAAGCCACCGCCGGGCTCGACGGCGACAACGAGCGGGAGGTGCTCGAGGCCCTGCGCCGCCTCACCGCGGGGCGTACCACGTTCATCATCTCCCACGACTCGGCTCCCGTTGCCGACGCCGATGTGGTGGTGCGGCTCGAACGGGGCCGGGTGGTCACGGTCGGACTCCCCGAGGATGGGTTCGGCCGGGACCCGTCGGCCGGTCTGGAGACGGTGGCGAGGATGGACGAGGAAGCGGGGGGTGCACCGTGTTGACCCCGGCCGACGCCGAGCTGGTTCGGCGGGACCCGGCGCTGCCCGGTCTCGCCACGGTGCTCGACCCCGCCGCGGTGGTGGATCGCCTGGCGGCGGCCGGGGACGGGCCCCCGGTCGTCGCCGCCACCGCTACCTACGTGCGCTACAAGCCCGGCACAAGCTGCCTGGTCGGCTACGAGCTGTTCACCGAGGCCGCTTCGGTCCTGGGCTACGCCAAGGCGTTTCGCCCCGCCGAGCCCGGCAAGCTCGAGAAGGCCCGGGAGAATGAGGTGCCCGACCGGAGGGTGGGTTGGGGGGTGACGGCCATCGGGGCCGAATCGGTCACCGTGGCCGCTGCCTCCAGTGACCGCGATCTCCCGGCGATAGCGGCGCTGTCGGATCCACCGCAGCGCACCGAGCTCCTCGGCCGCCTGTTGCCGGACCGGCCCGACCTCTGGGGTGCGGAACCGGTGGCGCTGCGCTACAAACCCGAGCGGCGTTGGGTCGGTGCCATCGAGCACGAGGGTGAGCGTGTGGCGCTCGTGAAGGCCTACCGGCGGGCCGATGTGCGTCGGGCCCGGATCGCCCAGAAGGCGCTGGCCGCCAGTGGGGTCAAGCCTCTCGGCTGGTGGGAGCGACGCGCCGTCCTGGCGTCCGCCTGGGAGCCCGGCCGCACCGTGGCCGAGGCGCTCGCCCTGGGCGCAGACATCGATGTGGGCGCCCTCGCCGCATCGCTCGCCCGCCTCCACGCCCGCCGAGCCCGGTCCCTACCGGTGTCGACCACCGCCGACGTCATGGCCGCGGTGGACGCCACCGCCCGTGCCGTGGCTGCCCTGTCGCCCGACCTGGGGAGCCGCGCCCGGCGCGTCGCCCGGCTCGTCTCGGGCGAGCTGGCCGGCGGACATGGCGTGGCGACGGTGGTGCACGGTGACTTCTCGCCGGACCAGGTGGTCCTGGCCTCCGGAGGGCCGGTCTTCATCGACTTCGACGAGGCGGCGATCGGCGATCCGGCGCTCGATCTCGGCACGTTTGCGGCGACGCTGGAACGCCGGGAGCTCGAAGGGCAGCTGGTTCCGGGGTGGGCCGACGAGCTCACCGCCGAGCTCGTCGTCTCCTACCGCGCCGCCGGAGGCCCACCGGTCGAGGGGCGGCTTGCGGTCCATCGCAGCGCGGCCCTGCTCCGCCTGGCGGTCGCCCCGTTCCGGGAGCGGCGGGCCGGCTGGCCCAGTGCGACCGAGGCCATCGTCGCCAGGGCCGAGACCTCGGCGAGGGTGCTGGCGTGACCGGTGGGCTCACTGCCGTGGTGGACGGTGGGACGGTGGCGGCGCTCGCCGAGTTGACGCCGCCGGGTGGCGGCGACGAGCTGACACTGCGGAGGTCGTGGCCCCGTGGCGTCGATCACCTCCTCCTCGAGTACGTGGACGGCACCGGATCGGCCATCGCCGGCCAGTGGCACGCCGACCGGGCGCGAGGTGGAGCGGTGGCGGCGGGAACACCGGGGGCAACCTGGCTGGAGGACAGGGGAGTGGTGCTCCAACCACTCGGGGCCGATCGGCGCCTGCGGGCCCTCGCCGGGATGGTCGCTGAACCCGGGGCCACCCTCATCGTCCACCGACCCGAGCGTCGAGCCGTTGTACGCCGCACCGTGGGGGGGGGCACCCCCCCCCCGAGGGGCTCCCCCCCCCCCCCCTCCCCCCTCGTGTTGGGCCCCGGTCTCCT
>JBPCMS010000111.1:0-11976 GCA_051002015.1 Acidimicrobiia bacterium | reverse complement strand
ACCTGGCCGAGCTGCGGGCCGAGGCCGGCGACCTCGCCGGCGCCCTCGACACCATCGACGACGCCCTGGTGACGGTGGACAAGACCGGAGAGGGGCTGCACCGACCCGAGCTCCTCCGCCGCCGGGTATGGTACCGGCGGGAGCTGGTCGGCCCCGGCCCGAGCGACGTCCGCGAGCTGATCGAGGCATTCGACGCCGCCGTCGCCAAGGACATCCACGTCTTCGCCCTCCGGGCGGCGATCAACCTTGCCCGGCTTCCGGACGACGAGCGGCCGGCCGACTGGCGGGCAAGGCTCGACGAGGCTCGGGGCAGGTTGCCCGCCGACTCCACCGCGTTGGAAGCCACCAGGGCAGACGCCATCCTCGCCGCCTGACGTGCCGCCCCGCCCCCGCGTCATCATCCTCGGCGGCGGCATGGCCGGCCTCGCCACCGCCTGGGAGCTGAGCCACGGCGATTGGCGATCGCGGTTGGGCGGCATCACCGTGTACCAGCGGGGCTGGCGCTTGGGCGGCAAGGGGGCGAGCAGCCGGGGCCGCAACGGGCGCATCGAGGAACACGGGCTCCACCTGCTCCTCGGCTACTACGACGAGACCTTCCGGATCCTGCGGGGGTGCTATGCCGAGCTCGACCGGGAGCGCACCGACCCCGACTGCCCGATCAGGACGTGGGACCAGTCGGTGCGTCCCACCGGGGACATCGGGCTCGCCGAGACCGCCGACGGGCGATGGAGCCACTTCGTCACCAGGTTCTCCACCAACGGCGCCCTGCCCGGCGAACCGGGGACCGCAGACGGCGAGCCGTCGCCTATCGAGGTGGCGCGGCGGTCCATCGGGCTGCTCCTCGACTTCCACCGTTCGTCCGGTCCGCCACCACCGGACGGTGGCGTCTTCCTCAGCGCCGACCCCGACCCTCACCGTGGCCGCCGCGGTGCCGACCTGGCAACCGCCGCCAGGACCGCAGGGCTCACCGCCCTCGCCGTCACCCTGGAGACCGCCGACCTGGGCATGGAGGCGGCCCGGCTGTTGGGCTCGCCGGCTCTGATGGAGACGGTGGACGCCAGCGTCGGGGCGGTGCGGGATGCGCTGCGCCGGGCGGTCATGGCCGATCCGGCCGCCAGGCGGACCTGGTACCTGGTCGACCTGGTGGCCACCAACCTGCGGGGCATGATCGCCGACCGGCTCCTCCTCGACGAGGTCGGCTTCGGTGCCATCGACCACCTCGACTACCGCCAGTGGCTGGGCAAACACGGCGCCGCCGCCGAGACGGTCGACTCCCCGATCGTGCGGGGGATGTACGACCTGGTGTTCGGGTACGAGGCGGGCGACCCGGATCGGCCCCGCTTCAGCGCCGGCGTCGGGCTCCAGCTCGCCGGTCGGATGCTGTTCGATTTCAAGGGCGGCATCTTCTGGAGGATGCGGGCCGGGATGGGCGAGGTGGTGTTCGCCCCGCTGTACCAGGCGCTGCGCTCGCGTGGCGTCGAGTTCCGCTTCTTCCACCGCCTCGACGATGTCCGGCTGTCTCCCGGTGGTCGCTCGGTGGGCCAGATCGTGCTGAGCCGCCAAGTCGAGACCGGTGCAGGGGTGGATGACGACTACCAGCCCCTGGTCCGGGTCGGCGGGCTGCCCTCCTGGCCGGACGCCCCCGACCCTGCCCAGCTTGCGACCCAGGTACCGGCCGGGGAGCTCGAGACGCATGGCGCGGCCGGCTCCGACGCCGGCACCGTCCTCCTCAGGGCGGGAGACGATTTCGATGCGGTGGTGCTCGCCGTGCCCGTGGGAATCATCCCGTACGTGTGCGCCGAGATCGTGGCTTCCGATGACCGCTGGTCGGCAATGGTGGCCAACATCGGCACCGTCGCCACCCAGACGTTCCAGGTGTGGCTCGATGCCGACGAGGGGGCGCTCGGATGGCACGGGCCCCAAGGGACGACGCTGACCGGGTTCGCCCAACCCTTCGACACCTGGGCGTCGATGACCCACCTCCTCGATCGGGAGCAATGGGGAGAGAACCCACCGCGCAGCATCGCCTACTTCTGCGGCTCGCTCCCCGACGAGGCGGCCGCCGGTGATGCTGCCGGGGATGGGGTCAGGCGATCCGCCATCGACTTCCTCGATCGTCGGGTGGGGGCGCTGTGGCCCGGCGCCGTCGACGCCAACGGGGGGTTCCGCTGGGATCTCCTCCACACCGGGGCCACCGGCCCGGCTGGTTCCGAACGGTTCGACAGCCAGTACTGGCGGGCCAACACCGACCCCTCGGAGCGGTACGTCCAGTCGCTGCCCGGCACCGACCGGTTCCGGCTCAGACCGGACGATTCGGGGTACGACAACCTGATGCTGGCGGGCGATTGGACCGATTGCGGGCTGAACGCAGGATGCGTCGAGGCGGCCGCCCGTTCGGGGGTCATCGCTGCCCGTGCCATCCTCGACCGCGGCAACCGGACGGGAGTGCAGCCATGACCCCCGCTCCCCCACCGGCCGGGACGGGCCGCAACCTGGTCGACGACGTGCGCCGGCTCGGGATCGACGTGGCCACCGAGATCGTGGCGCGCTTTGCCCGGATGGTGGCACCGCTCGACGGCGGGCTCGGGTGGGGAGCAGGCGGCGACGGACGGCTCGCCAGCGACGTGTCCGCTGCGGTGAAGGCAACGCTGCGGGTGCTGGAGGATCTGGCCGGGATGGCGGGACGGCTGGTGGGCGACGGGTCCCGTACCGACGGGGTGGAACGGCTGGTGGTTCCCATCGGGGCGGCAGGCGGATCGGGCCGGGTCCTGATGTGGCTCCACAACACGACCGAGGAGCCCGCCACCGGGGTGACCTTCGACGCCGTCGATCTGGTCGGGGGTGCGGGGAGGCTGCCGGGTTCGGTGGTGTCCATCGAACCGGCAGCCATCGCCACCATCCCGGCGGGGACGAGCCGGGAGCTGACGGTGACGGTGACCGCGCCGGTCGGGACGGCCCCGGGGGTCTACCACGGGCTGGTGGTCGCCCCCGGGTTCCCCGGTGCGGCGCTCGCCCTGCTGGTGGACATCGAGCCCGCAACGCGAGGGCCCAAGGCATTGTGAATGGCTCTTCGGCTGGCGCCTCATGGCGGTGCCGTTGGGGGTCCCGGCCCGACCGCCGAGCCTCCTCCCATCAGCCGAGGCTCTGTGCCCCGACGACGTCGGCCGAACCGAGGAACGGGTTTCGGCCTATGGTGAAGGTACCCTTCGCAACGAGGTGCCCGATGCGACGTCAGCGCACGCAACCACCGGCCGACCCGGGGCTCAGCGCCTCGCTCGACGGACCGTCACGGACGATCACGGTCGAGCGGATGCAGCAACCGGCCCCGGCCCCGCCGCCGCCGGCCGCCCCCGAGCCGAAGCCGCAGCCGCCGCGCACTCGCCGCCCCGAGCGCCGGCGTCAGCTGGCACGCTGAGCCGAGCCCCACCAATGGAGACCGCACCCGATCTGATCGGGGCCGTCATCGGCTTCCGCCAGTTCCGCGTGGTGGGCGCCGAGCTGTGGTCGACCCGGGCCGGGCGCCGCTGGGACGGCGGGGTGCAGACGGCGCAGTGCCTGGTGGGCGGCGTCCACGACGAGCCGCCGCCGGGGAAGGGCTGTTCCTGCGGCTTCTATGCCCGCTACACGCCCCCACCGCGCGGCGCCTCGGCGGCCACCCCGGATCTCGTCGCCGGGGCCGTCGCCCTTTGGGGCCGGATCGAGCTCCACGCCCACGGGATGCGTGCCGAGCATGCCACCGTGGTGGCGCTGGCCCTACCCATCTCGCACGGAGCCAAGCGGCGGCGCACCCGGGCCGCAGCCGCCGCGCTGGGGATCGCCGCAGTGCCGGCCCATCGGCTCATCGCCGCCACCGCCGGCCATGGCGAGATGATCCCCGGACCGATGCGGCCGCCCAATGTCATGCCCAACAAGCGGGCGGCGCCGGGCGAGCCGCGATCGGCCAAGCTCAACGCGGTGGCCGACGGCCTCGGCGTCAGCCGTCGCTGACCGGTGCGGGGACACCGTCAGCCCGTACCATCCGCCCGATGCGCCCCATGACCACCTCGACGATCCCGAGCCGATTCGAGGCCGAGCTCTCCGGGTACGCCGCCATGACCGCCCGGGCGGTCGCCCGCCACCTTCCAGTCGACTCGCCCGAGGCCTACCTGGGGGCACCCGTCCGCGACTACCTGGACCGGCCGGGCAAGGGACTGCGGCCGGCGCTGTGCCTGGCCACCTGCGAGGCGTTCGGCGGCTCCACCGAGGACGCCCTGGCGGTGGCGGCGGCGCTCGAGTTGATGCACACCGCGTTCCTGGTGCACGACGACATCGAGGACGCCAGCGAGCTGCGGCGGGGGGCACCCACCCTGCACCGGCGCTACGGCATGCCGCTGGCACTCAACGCCGGGGACGCCCTTGCCGCATACGGCCTCGGTGCGGTGCACGAGGCGGTGCGTGCGCTCGCCCCCAGGCTGGCCGAGCGGGTCGTCGGCGAGTTCGCCTTCATGGGGAGGCAGACCGTGGAGGGCCAGGCGCTGGAGCTGGGCTGGCGGATCGACAACCGGCTCGATCTCGGCCCGGACGACTACCTCGAGCTGATCATGCGGAAGACCTGCTGGTACACCACCGTGCTGCCCATGCGGATGGGCGCCCTGATCGGCTCGCGGGGCGTCGCCGATCTCGAGCCGTTCATCGCCTTCGGATTCAACCTCGGCGCCGCCTTCCAGATCCAAGACGACGTCCTCAACCTCACCGGGGACGCCGGCGTCTACGGCAAGGAGCCGAACGGCGACCTGTGGGAGGGCAAACGCACCCTGGTGCTGATCCACCTCATCGCCGCCGCCGCCGGCTCGGAGCGGGCCGAGCTGGAGCGATTCCTCGCCAAGACACGCGCCCAGCGCACCGAAGCGGAGGTGGAGACGGTGCGGCGATGGATCGACGACCACGGCAGCATCGCATTCGCCAGGGAGTTCGCCCGCGGCATCGCCGCCTCGGCGGTGGTGTCCTTCGAGGTCGCCTTCCGCCGCGCCCCCGACTCCCCGGCCCGCCGGTTCCTCGCCGCCATGATCCCCTTCATGGTCGAACGCACCCGATAGCCCCGGCTAGCCCCGCCTCCTCGGGAGCGACGCCGCACTATGTTGCCGCTGGTGCGGTGGGCCGGGGAGGTATCGATGCCGGTGGCGTCCCGTGGGTGAGCTGGAACAGTTGGAGGCGGCGGCGGCCGCCCTCGAGGCCCAGCGGGCAACGCTCGGTGATGCGGTGGTGGACGCCGGGCTCCGTCCCCTGCGCAACCGGATGGCAGCCCTCGAGGCCCCGACGGGCGAGGAACGCAAGCTGGTCACGACCCTGTTCGCCGACCTGGTCGGTTTCACCTCCATGTCCGAGCGGCTGGATCCCGAGGACGTGCGGGCGGTCCTCGACCGGTACTTCGCCCGGTGGAGTCAGGCCATCGAGGGGCGGGGTGGTGTGGTGGAGAAGTTCATCGGAGACGCCGTCATGGCCGTCTTCGGTCTGAGGCACGCTCGCGAGGACGACCCGGAGCGCGCCATCCTCGCCGCCCTGGACATGGTGGCCTCGCTCGCCGACCTCAACGTGGACATGGCATCGACGGGTGGACCGAGGCTCGAGATGAGGGTGGGAATCAACACCGGCGAGGTAGTCATCGGCGCCGTCGGTGAGCGCAGCCAGGAGGAGTGGGTCGCCATCGGCGATCCGATCAACGTGGCGGCCAGGCTCCAGGCGGCGGCACCGGTCGACGGCATCCTGATCGCTCACTCCACGTTCCGGCACGTGCGCGGCGTCTTCGACGTGCGCCAGGTGCCGCCGCTCGACCTCAAGGGCAAGACCGACGCCACCAGGGCGTACGTCGTCGAGCGGGCCAAGCCGAGGGCGTTCCGGGCCCCGACCCGTGGCGTCGAAGGTGTCGAGACCGGCATGGTCGGGCGAGAGACCGAGCTGAAGCGCCTCCAGGACGACTTCCTCGCCGCCAGGGACGGGGAGCCCGGATTGGTCACGATCGTGGGTGACGCCGGCATGGGCAAATCGCGCCTTCTCGGGGAGTTCGCCGCCTGGCTCGACCTGCTCCCGGAGGAGGTGTTCTACATACGGGGGAGAGCCGGGCAGGGGACGGCTCGGGACGCCTTCTCGCTGATCCGCGATACCATCGCCTTCCGCTTCGAGATCCTCGACACCGACCCCCCGGCCGTGGTGCGGGAGAAGCTGTCCGCCGGGTTCGGGGACACCGGCCCTGATCTGCTCGACCTCGGGCTCGGCGGCAGACGATCGGCTCTCGCCGGCCACCTCCTCGGGTTCGACCTCGGGGCTGACGCGGTGCCGACCGATCTGGAGGCGCAGGCGACCCACGAGCTGGGAACCGCCGCCCTCGTCGAATGGATCGAGGAGATCGCCGCAGGGGATACCGTCGTGATGGTTCTCGACGACATCCATTGGGCGGACGACTCGTCGCTCGATCTCGCCACCCGTCTGGTGACCGAGCCGGAAGCTTGCAGGATCCTCGTGGTGTGTGGAGCGCGGCCCGCCCTCTACACCCGTCGACCCGCATGGCAGGCGGGGGAGCGTCGACACCAGAGGATCGACCTGCTGCCCCTGAGCGGCAGGGAGAGCAGGCAGCTGGTCGGCGACATCCTGCAGAAGGTCTCGGATGTGCCCGACGATCTCAGGGAGACCGTCGTTGCCGCCGCCGAAGGGAACCCCTTTCACGTCGAGGAGCTGGTCAAGATGCTGATCGAGGACGGCGTCATCGTGAAGGGTGCCGAGACCTGGGAGGTGGCCAGGGACCGTCTGCCCACCGTCCGGGTCCCGCCCACCCTGGTAGGCGTCCTCCAGGCGAGGATCGATGCCCTCACCCCTGGTCAGAAGTCCGTGCTGCATCGCGCCGCCGTCATCGGCCGGACCTTCTGGGATCGGGCGGTTGCCGCCCTGGGCGACGGCGGGCCCGGTGGGAAGGAAGAGGATGTCGACGAGCCGTTGGCCGTGCTCCGGGCGCGCGAGCTCATCTACGGACGGGAGTCGTCGAGCATCGCCGACGCCGCCGAGCACATCTTCAAGCACGCCGTGCTGCGTGATGTCGCCTACCAGTCGGTGCTGCGGAGGTATCGACGGGAGTACCACGCCAAGGCGGCGGAATGGCTGCGTTCCGTCGCCGAGGCCACCGACCGCACGGAGGAGTTCGCCGCCCTCATCGCCGAGCACCACGACGCCGCCGAGGAGGCCGGTGCGGCCGCCGGCTGGTATCTCCGGGCGGGTACGGCAGCCGCCGCCCGTTTTGCCAACGTCGAGGCCCTGTCGCTCCTCGACCGTGCCCTCACCCTCGCCCCGGACAACCCGATGCTGCGTTACGAGGCGACGGCGGCGCGCCGGTCCATCCACAACACCCTCGGCGACCGACCGGCGGAATCCACCGAGCTGGACGAGTTGACATCCCTCGCCGACGAGCTCGACGACGATCGGCTGCGAGCAGACGTCGAGCTGATGCGGGCCAGCTTCACCTCGGACGTGGGGAGATCGGCCGATGCCGAAGCCCATGGCCGCCGCGCCGCCGAGCTGGCCCGCTCGGTGGGCGACACCGAGAAGGAGGCCAAAGCCCTGCTCGCCGTCGGCACCGCCGAGTGGAGGCTGGGACAACCGGCGGGGGCCATCCCCGTTCTCACCGAAGCGCTCGTCATCGCCCGATCGGGACACCATGACCTCGTCGCCGCCGCATGTCTGCACAGCCGCGGCGTCGCCCACCACAACATGGGCCACTACGACGACGCCGACGCCGACTACCGCGCCAGCATCCGGCTGTGGAACCAGGCGGGCGACCGACGGGGCCTGAGCCGGGTGCTCAACAGCATCGGGGTCCTCACCTACGACCGGGAGGACTATGACGCCGCCCGCCTCTACCTGGACAGGGCTCTGGCCACCAAGCGGGCCATCGGGGAGCGTCTCGGCGAGAACCGGGTGCTCAACAACCTGGCGGTGGTGGCGGTCGCTCAGCACGACCATGACACCGTGGTCGAGTCGTTTCATCGCACCTTGGCGATGGCGGAGGAGATCGACGACCTCGAGGGTGTCGCCGCGTCTCACCAGGGTCTTGGCCACGCCGCCTTGCACACCGGCCGTTTCGAGGCGGCGGGGCGCCATCTGGAGGCATCGAGGCGCGTCTTCGCCGAGCAGGGAGACCAGCAGGGCGAGGTCCAGGTGATCTTCCTCCAGGCACAGCTGTCCAACGCACTGGGCGATCCCGCTCCGGCCGCCACCCTCGCCCAGCAGGCGGTGGACACCGCCTCGGCCGCCGGGCTCACCACCGAGACGGCAGCCGCCCTCGCCTTCATCGGCAAGCTCCATGTCGAAGCGGAGCGATTCGATGAGGCGGCGGCGGTATTCCGCCGGTCGCTCGATCTCCACGCCGAGCTGGGCAGCACAGGTCGCGTGGTCGCGGTCAAGGCGGGATACGCCGAGGCGCTCCAGGCGCTGGGCGAGACGTCCGAGGCCCGCCTCCTGGTCGACGAGGTGGTCGAGCACTTCAGCCACCATGGAGCCGCAGGCGTCGACGAGCCGGTAGCCGCCCTCCTGTCGTGTCGCCGGGTGCTCGCAGCTCAGGACGATCCCTCGGCGGCCGAGCTCACCGCGATGGCCCGCCGCCACCTCGACGAGACCGCCGGACGGATCTCGGATCCCGAGGTCCGGCGCGCCTACCTGGAGAACGTCCCCGCCAACCGGGCGGTAGCCGAGGCCGGATAACACGCGGCCGGGGGAGCCGGTATCCCACCCCGCCCGGCTTCGCCGGGCATCCCTCCCAATGGGAGGGGAAAGCCGCCGCCTCGTCAGTCCTCTGCGGACACCGCGGCCTGGTTGGCGATCTCGTCGACGATGTCGGCGTTGGCCAGGGTGGTGACGTCGCCGAGTTGGCGGTGCTCGGAGATGTCCTTGAGCAGACGCCGCATGATCTTGCCCGACCGCGTCTTGGGCAGGTCTTCGGTGAACACGATGCTGGCCGGCTTGGCGATGGGGCCGATCGTCTTCGCCACATGGTCGCGCAGCTCGCCCAGCAGGGCGTCGTCTCCGACGCGGTTGCCCCGCAGGGTTACGAAGGCGGCGATGGCCTGACCGGTGAGGTCGTCCTTGCGGCCCACCACGGCCGCCTCGGCCACGGCGGGGTGGGAGACCAGCGCCGACTCCACCTCGGTGGTGGAGATGTTGTGGCCGCTGACCAGCATGATGTCGTCGACCCGCCCGAGCAGCCAGAAGTAGCCGTCCTCGTCGCGCTTGCACCCGTCCCCCGGGAAGTAGGCGCCGGGGAACCTCGTCCAGTAGGTGTCGATGTAGCGCTGGTCGTCGCCGTAGACGGTGCGCAGCATCGACGGCCACGGCCGACGCAGCACCAGGAAGCCGCCCCCGCCCAGCGGTACCGAGTTGCCGTCCTCGTCGACCACGTCGGCGGCGATCCCGGGGAAGGGCAGCGTGGCCGAGCCGGGCTTGGTGGGGACGATCCCCGGGAGCGGGGTGATCATGATCGCCCCGGTCTCGGTCTGCCACCATGTATCGACGATGGGGACCCGACCGCCGCCGATGTGCTCGTGGTACCACATCCAGGCCTCGGGGTTGATCGGCTCGCCCACCGTTCCCAGCAGCCGCAGCGAGGTCAGATCGTGCCGGGCCGGGTACTCGTCGCCCCACTTCATGAATGCCCTGATGGCGGTCGGCGCCGTGTAGAAGATGGTCACCCCGTACTCGGCGATGATGCTCCACAGCCGGTCGAGGTCGGGATGGTTGGGCGCCCCCTCGTAGATGACCCCGGTGGTGTGGTTGGCCAGCGGGGCATACACGATGTACGAATGCCCGGTGACCCATCCGATGTCGGCGCCGCACCAGTAGACGTCGTCCGGTTTGATGTCGAAGACGTGATGGTGGGTGACCATCGTCCCCAGCAGATAGCCCGCCTGGGTGTGGACGATGCCCTTGGGACGGCCGGTGGTGCCCGAGGTGTAGAGGATGTAGAGCGGGTCCTCGGCGTTCATCGCCTCGGGGGCGCACTCCGTCGACCGGCCGGCAACCAGCTCGTCGTACCAGAGGTCCCGACCGTCGTCCATCTCCACGTCGTTGCCGGTGCGGCCCACCACAACGACATGCTCGATGGAGGGGCACCTGGCAACGGCGACGTCGGCCGCCGCCTTGAGCGGGACCACGGTTCCCCGCCTCCAGGCGCCGTCCGAGGTGACCAGCACCTTGGCCTGGGCGTCGTCGATGCGGTCGGCCAGCGAGTCGGAGGAGAACCCGCCGAACACCACCGAGTGGACGGCGCCGATGCGGGCACAGGCCAGCATGGCCACCGGGAGCTCGGGGATCATCCCCAGATAGATGGCGACCCGGTCCCCCCGCTCCACCCCGAGCGACTTGAGAGCGTTGGCGAGTCGTCCCACCTCGGCGTGGAGGTCGGCATAGGTGATGGTGCGGGTGTCGCCCGGCTCGCCCACCCAGTGGTAGGCGATCTTGTCGCCACCCTCTTCGAGGTGCCGGTCGAGGCAGTTGTAGGCCAGGTTGAGCTCACCGTCGGTGAACCACGTGAAGAAGGGGGCGTTGGTGTCGTCGAGGGTGACGGTCGGCTCGGTAAACCAGGTGATCCGGCTGAGCGCCTCGTCGCGCCAGAACCCCTGCCAATCGGCATCGGCCGCCTCGTGGATGCCCGGCCGGGCATTCGACTGGGCGGCGAACGCGGCCGACGGGGTGAAGACCCGATCCTCGCTGAGCAGGTTCTCGAGGGCTTGGGGCGCATCCGGCACTGACGATCCTCCAGGTGAGGGGTAGCCGCATCGTATCCCCGCCGGATCATCGCTGCTGCTGTTGGGCCTGCTCGAAGACGGACATGGTGCCCCGGTCGATCCGCACGTCAACGTCGAGGGTGTGTGATCGGGCTCGCCGTGGTGGGTGCCCGCAGCAGCGGCACGACGTCGTCGTAGTCCCTGCCGTGGCCGATCTTGACGTGGCGCGACCTAACCCGCCGGAGCCGGCGTGGAGGCAACGGGTCTGCGACCCCACCGGAAGCCCGCCCGTACAGGCCCGAGAACGGAACAGCCGGCACCGGGGTGCGGGATCTCCCCTCTTGGACGGACCTCTCGGGTGGCCATAGTCGATGAACCACAGTTCAACGGCGGGCCGAGTTGAGGTCCTGCCACCCGACACGTCCCCGAGGACTCGGTTGGTCAGCTTGGCCAGTTCCAGAAGGTTGGTTACCGCATCGGCAGCCGGGGTCAGAAGAGCGCGGGACTCCACCAGCTTGGCCGTGGCGTCGGCTTGCTCAACTGCGGTGGTGACAGCGCGGGAATCACTCGTCATCCGCGCCACCTCACTGGGCGCGGTTCTCGGGTCCGTGTCACCAGGCGCAAGGTGGACGTGTCGTCCGACACGCCGTTGAGGACGAGAAGATGTTCAACATCGGCCTCGATGTCGGAGGCAGGGAGAAGGTCGACCTGGTGCGACTGCGGCTGTCAGAAGGCGCCCGCTCGGGATTTCCTGACGGGACAGCCCGCTCCAACGTGCCGATAGACAGCGCCTTGTTTTCGTGCCCTTGGAACCTGATCAGCTAGTTGGATCGATGGTGGTGTGTTGGGGCCAGGTCCACGCGTGGTGTACGACGACAACGAGGAGCAGCCCTTCCACGATGCTGCCCAAGATGAAGTAGTTCCACTCGCCCACGGCGCTACCGACGATAGTCAGGGCGTAGATAGCGGCTGCCGTCATGTTCACGATTCGGCTGAGGTGTCGGCCCATCACGAGGGTCAGGTACACCATGAGGCTGGGGATGATGATGTAGAGGGTGACACCGAAGAGGAAGGTCTGGTTGACGTCGAACACGAAGATCTTTCCGTTCTCCAGGTCGGCCCGTACGTCGGGACGGTAGAGCGAGAAGAGGTCGACGTAGGCGAAGATGAACAACATCGCGATCCAGAGCGCAGAGAGCCGCAGTCGTATGTCGACGGGACCCATGTCCCCGCC
>JBPCMS010000110.1:0-5033 GCA_051002015.1 Acidimicrobiia bacterium | reverse complement strand
CCGCTGCCGGTGCGCCCGCAGCTACCAGTTGTGACTGAAGTCTTGCGGGACGGGTCCGAGCCTGGAACGCCCCACCCCTTGCGGGACGTCCTCGACTCGTCGCCTGGTCGCCCAACCGGCGTTCGACCCCCTGGCGCCGTCGTCATGGACCTCCAGTAACTACTGAGCCGTATTGGATTAGTAGTTGACCTACTATCCGGTCTCGCCGAGCGGGTGCTGGGTGGATAGGCGTGCGATCTGGGCCACCGGTGAGCCGTAGACCGACGGATTGGTCGGTTTGTGGCTCACCGGTGGGGACCGAGACCCTGTTCCCGCTGGTTCGGGTTACTGCCCGGCTCAATCCATGGGTGGCGGCCCGGCTGTGGAGCCCGGGCACCGGTAGGTCCATCCCTCGGTCAGATCGAGGCTCTTGAGGATGTCGTGGGGTGTCACCGCGAAGTAGGGGAGATCGGTTCCCACCACGAACCACTCCTCGCCCAGAGGGAGGAGGCCGGCACGGGAGCTCTGGGACCGTGCCAAAGCGGTCGACCATGCTCGCCAGCAGCCCGAGACCCTCCTGGGCCCGCCCCCGCCTGAAGCTGAAATCTGCCAGACCGCGGGCGACATCGAGGATGCTCTCGTCGCCGGTGGTGAGACCATGCTCTACCAGGACGGTGAAGTTGGCGAAGTCGTGACCGATCCGCTCGTACCACACCGCCTGCTCGGCGGATTCCATAAGGGCGCGGGCGTCGACAAGCATCGTCCGGAAGGTGGCGAAGTGCGCCGCCCGCAGCACGTCGGCCTGCTCCGGCACCTGCTGCTCGACCAGACGGCGGATCGGTTCCATGATGGTGTACCGACCGCCGTGGCGTCGATCGAGTCGGATCAAGGATCGGCGCACCAGCTCGTGCAGCCCACCGTCGACGGCTTCCGGCGCCATGCCGGTGGCGGCGAGCACGGCGCGGAGCGCTTCGAGCGAGCACCCGCCCCGGAACACGGCCACGGCGCGGAGGATGAGGCGAAGCTCCGGCTCCAAGGGGGTCACGCTCCACGACAGGCGGTCGACCATGCCGCCCCTCCCGTGGCGCGTGGTGGCGCGGTCGACATACGCAAGATCGGCGGCGACGTGCTCGACGACCGCGCCCAGCGGGGCATGGCGGAGCAGGGCGGCGGCGAGTTCGATCCCGAGGGGCAACCCGCCGAGCAGGGGGGACGAGCATGGTGGCCGAGCAGGAGCGGATCCTCGATCTCGACCGGGCACCGGACGGTGCGCCCCTGGCCGCGCGCAGGCGTCGGTGGGTGCCCTCGATCCGGCGCTGCTGTCCCGTTACGGGGGATGGTTCGACCCGGCCGAGTGGGCTGCGCTGCAGACGCCCGATGTTGCAGTGGGTGCTCTGGAGCAGCAGATGATCGCCGGTCTCGACCCGTCCGGGGATGTCGCCCATGGTCTCGCTCTGACGGAGGCGGCGGGTGCGTTCGATCCGGCGCTGCTGTTGGAGCACGGGGGATGGTTCTTCCCCGAGGAGCTGGACGCGCTGCAGGCGCCCACCGGTACCGACGGGACCATCACCTCCCCGTCCAACGTCCGGTGACCGGCTTCTCGACCAAGGCGTGGCGCCTTCCCACCCAGCACCGATGGTCGACGGCGATGACCACCGAGATTTTGGCGATGGTCCCGGAGGGGGCGGCTGGGGCTTGGTTGCCGCGGTGGCGCTGGTCGTTGCCGTCGGTTCCGGAGTGTGGACGGGTTGCCGGCGCGCTACACGGGAATACGCTGCCTCTGACGAACATGCCGATCAGCAGCGCACGGCGGCGGACCACCCCGGCAACTCGGCCGATGATGCCCCACGTGATCCGGAGTAAGAGTGGCGGCTCGCGGTCAATCGGCGTCCGGTTCCCCTGCGCCGTGGTGAACCGGGTCGGGCCACACGAGGCGGAGATCGCCATCGGGTAGCGACGCCCGCAGCTCCAACTCGCCCCCGAGGGCCCGTACGACGCTGCGGAGACTCGACAGCCGCAGATCCCGGCGCCGCTCGAGCTTGGAGAGGTCGGACTGCGACATCCCCAGCCGTTCCGCCAGCTCGACCTGGGTCAGGCCCTTCAGTCGCCGCAGACCCGCCAGGGTCGACGTCTCCACCGCACCGGCGCGCACGCGTTCGAGAAAGGCACGCCACTCTCAGCTACCTGAGGGAGCGTCTGGTCGTGGCGAGGGACCTGCTCACCGACAGCGGCAGCGTGTTCGTCCAGATCGGCGACGAGAACGTCCACCTGGTGCGGTGCCTGCTCGACGAGGTGTTCGGTAGCGAGAACTTCGTGAGTCTGATCACCTTCAAGAAGCGCACCAGCGAGTCGTCCGATCTTCTAGGGTCGCCCCCCTTCAATCCAGTCTCCGATCTGCTGAGCAGACGACCGAGCGACTTCCTGCCCGAGGAGATCGGACTCCTCACCGGTACCCTCGCCACCGAAGATTGGCTCACTCGTGTTCGAGACCGGTTCGCGTTCCTCTCCACCCCGACCGCCGAAGAGGAACGGCTCGCTCGATGCAACCCACGCGATCGGTACACGGCAGAGCGAGCCATCGCCGGCCTGCTGGAAGGCTGATGAAGCCACCCCTGGTTGCCCAAGGACGACGGGCTCCGAGCGACCGGTGAGCCGTAGACCGACGGACTGGTCGGTTTGTGGCTCACCGGTGGGGGTGGCGGGCGACCGGTGAGCCGTAGACCGACGGACTGGTCGGTTTGTGGCTCACCGGTGGGGTCGTGGGCGACCGGTGGGCCGTAGCCCGACGGAAGGGTCGGTTTGTGGCTCACCGGTGGGGGGTGCGGGCAGCGCAGACGCCTGCCCTTTCGCTCCCGTCACCGCACGGCGGTGGCTACACACTCGGGGTGGCCGCATTCGCAGCGGTGGCCGCCGTCTTCGTGGCTCTCGCCGTGCATCCGGCAGTACTCGCCGCAGAAACCGTCCTCGCCGGCTGCGCAGGTGCATCCCTCGTGCATGCAGGTCATCAGCGACTCCTCCTGTCACGGCGGCTGCGCCGCCTGGTCGATCACCACATGGCCTACCCGTGGCGGCCACGGGCGAAACCGGCGCCTGAGGGACCGCCGATCGGCCGCATACACTCCGAGGCGACGCAGCTACAGGAGGCCGGATGTCCGTCATCGATACCACCACGGAGTTCGGGCGGCGGGTGAGCGGGCAGTTGGAGAGCGAGGAGATCGTCTGGCTGACCACGGTCGGAGCCGACGGGACCCCGCACCCGAGCCCGGTGTGGTTCCTGTGGACCGAGGGGGAGTTCCTCATCCTCAGCCAGCCGGGCAAGCCCAAGCTGCGCAACATCGCCCGCAACCCGCGGGTGGCGCTCAACTTCAACAGCGATCGAATCGGCGAGGAGGTCGCCACCTTCACCGGGACCGCCCGGCTCGACGACGTCGTACCGACCGCCGAGGAGTTGGCCATCTTCACCGCCAAGTACGCCCAGTCCATCACCCGGATCGGGTACACCTCGGAGCAGTTCCACGCCGCCTACTCCGTGCCCCTGCGGGTCATCCCGGAGAAACTGCGCGGCTTCTGATCAGGACCGCGCCCACCGCACCGATGTCGCCGTCCTTGGCCAGCGTCCCCGGTCAGGTGAGGCGGATCTTCAGCGAAGTGGCGGTCTCGGGGCCGACGATGCCGTCGACCTCCAGGTTCCGGCGTTGCTGGAAGGCGACGACGCCGTCCTTGGTCAGCGTCCCGTAGATGCCGTCGATGGGCCCGGGATCGATCGCTGCCTTCTTGACGGCGCGCTGGATCCGGGTCACCACCGGGCCCTTCATCCGGGGCCTGGTCACGTAGAACAACGGGGTCCGATTCTGCTGGCCGGGGGGCCGCTCGTGGTCGTCGATCGGGTCGATGTCGCCTGCGGGCTCGGTGTCGTCGCGCCGGTCGGGATCGTCGGTGGTTCCGGTGGGGACGCTGGCCGAGAACGCGATCCGGGCGGTCTGGAGCAGGTAGTCCCTCCACACCGACGGGGTGCTCAGGCTCCCGACGATCTCCAGGCGCCGCAGCGCCGTCTCGGCCGCGGTCGCCGTCCGGTTGCCGAAGGTTCCGTCGATCACCAGCGGCAGGTCGTGCACGTGGTGGAGGGTCGCCTGGAGGAACTTCACCCGGGACGTGGCCTGGGTGCTGAACCCGGGCCGGATGCTGGTATCGACGTGGTAGTGGTCCTCGTGGTCGGCGTTGTACAGGTAATGCAGGGTGTGGACGAAGTGGCGGCTGAGGATGGCGCCGACGGCGCAGTACAGCACCGGGTCCTTGGTGAAGTCGATGGCGTAGAACTGGAGTTCGGGCCGGTCGTCGGTGGCGTGCCACACGATGCCGTCGAGGTCGAACGCCGCCCCCTGGCCGTGCATGCCCGGCTTGGCCACCAGGGCACCGGCGCTGACCACCACATCGGCCGCCCCGAGACGGGAGTGGGTCCACATCTCCTCGAAGCAGGCGTCGAGGGTCCGCTTGAAGTCCGCCGTCGACCGGAACGAGGCCGGTCTCCCCTCGGTGCGCAGCGGGCGGGGCTGGTCCCGCCCGTAGTGCGTCGACGCACCCGCGATATCATTCCAGGTGACGGTTTCGACCATGACGCTTCCTCCCCGGGCTCGAATGGCCAGATCATCGAACGCTACGCCCCGGCGACGGTCCGCGCGGCGCCGAGAGCGGAACTTCTTCGGACTGAAACGCGTCATGGGTGGCGCGCTTCGGTCCTAAGAAGACCGGGGGTATTGCGGACAGAATCTGTCCGCATCCTTCCGTAGGGTGTCGATCCCTGGGCGATACCCCACGTAGATGGGGCGACACACCCAGTCGGAAGGAAAGGAACCCCCCTTGCAGACACCGGCCATCGAAACCGAGGGACTGGTCAAATCCTTTGGCAACGTGCGCGCCCTCGGCGGCATCGACATGGTCGCCGGCGAGGGCACCGTGTTCGGCCTGCTCGGTCCGAACGGCGCCGGGAAGACCACCGCCATCCGGGTGCTGTCGACGTTGCTCACCCCCGACGCCGGCCGCGCCATCGTCGGCGG
>JBPCMS010000109.1:0-11906 GCA_051002015.1 Acidimicrobiia bacterium | reverse complement strand
TTCCCCCGCCCCGGCTGTACTTGTCCGCCTGCGGCGATTGGCTCAGCCACCCCTCCCCCATTGGGGGGAGGGGAAACGGTTCAGCCGGTCCGGGATCTGGTGAAGAGGGCGACCATCTCGCGGTTGAAGGCGGGGATGTCGTCGACCACCCGACCCCACACCAGGTTGCCGTCGCGGAATGCGGGCTCGTCCACCCAGGTGCCGCCGGCGTTGACGAGGTCGTCCTTGATCCCGAGCGAGCCGGTGACCGGACCGTCCCGGCGGATGATCCCCGCCGAGATGGCGACCAGCCCACCGTGGCAGATGATGCCAATCGGCCTATCGGCATCGTGCACCGCCCGTACCAGACCGGTGATGTCGGCGCTGCGGCGCAGCCTGTCGGGCGCCCATCCACCGGGGATGACCAGCCCGTCGACCTCGTCTGGGTCGATGTCGGCCGCCAAAGCCTTGGCCCTGGCGTGCAGGCCATGCTTGCCGGTGACCTCGTCGAGCGAGGTTCCCACCGAGGTGACCACGGCCCCGGCCTCCTGGAGCCTCATCACCGAGACCCAGTACTCGAGGTCCTCGACCCCGTCGTCCACGAGCACGGCGACCCTCATCCCGTCGAGCGGCCCCGGTTCGGTGATCCTCTCCGGCATGGCTCCCTACCTCTCGGTGTCGATCACGGTGACCATGATGCGTTGCACCCCATTGTTGCCGTAGCCGCCGACGTTCCATTCGGCCACGTCGGGCTGGGTATGCCCTGCGGCGTCACGGCAGCGGCTGCGCAGCTCGTGGTCGCCGGTCGATGGCGACCAGGTGAAGCCGAAGCGGCGCCAGGCATGGGGGTGGGCCGGCGCCGGATCGAGGTCGGCGTCGTGCCAGGTGTCGCCGCCGTCGACGCTGACCTCGACCGCCTCGATCGGCCCCCATCCCGACCACGCCCTCCCCTCCAGCAGGCACGGCCCGGTGCCGACGATCCGGTGCCGCGTGAAGAAGTCGGGCACCCCGGGCGGGACCATGAGCGACCGGGGCACGATGCGGGTCACCGGGGTACCGGGCTCGTAGGGGTGCGCCCGCATGCGGTAGGCGGTGGCGTTCTGGTATCCGCGGTGGGGTTCGGTGACCCCGGTGATCCCCGTGAGCCACTTGACGTTGGTCATCCCGTACCAGCCGGGGACGACCAGCCGGACCGGGTACCCATGTTGCGGCGGGAGAGGGGATCCGTTCATCTCGTAGGCGAGGACGGCACCCGACCCCACGGCCTCGGTCCGGGTCAACCCCCGCTGGTAGCTCTGCATGATTCCCCCCTCGAACCCCCGGTCGGCGCCGGTGAACACCAGGTCGACGGCGTCGTCCTCGAGACCGGCCGCTTCGAGGAGATCGGACAGGGCGGCGCCGGTCCAGGCGGCGGTCCCCACGGCTTCGAGCAGCCACGGCTGGGAGATCGCCCGGGGGCTGAACAGCGCCCGCCCGTTGCCGGCGCACTCCATGGTGGTGGTCACGCCGACCCGGGGCCGCTCCAGCAGCCCGTCGAGGTCGATGGTCAGCGGATTGCGGACGGCGCCTCCGACCTCGAGGCGCCACCGGCCGGGGTCGATGAGGGGCACGTCGTAGTGGATCAGCAGGTAGTGGAGGCCGGGCGGGGTGAGGTCCCAGCGCATCGCCTCCAGCGGCATCCCGTGGTTGCGGGTGGCCAGCGCCAGCTCGGACCGGCTGATCGACTCGTCGGCAGACGGCTGGGACGGAGCGACGGGGATCGGCATCGGTGCCTCCGTGAGGGCGGCGCAACGGCGCTTCGATTATCGCATGGCCGGGTAGGAGAACGCCGGGGAGATCCGTGGCCGATTCCGGGTGGGAATGCGGTCCGGTCCCCGGGCATTGCACCGGGGGGCGGGCCATACAGATCCGCACACGACCCGAGTCCCGTCGAGGTCGAGGAGGCGCCATGACGCACCATGATGATCACCACACCCATTCGCCTGGCCCGGGAGATTCTCCGCCGATCGCGACCATGCCCGCTTCCCGGCACGACGGCGACGGCGACCACGACGGGGGGCACGACAAGCACGCCGGGCACAGCGTTGCGATGTTCCGCGACCGGTTCTGGCTCTCGCTCGCCCTGACCATCCCGGTTGTCTTCTACAGCGAGATGATCCAAGAGTGGTTCGGCTACATCGCCCCCGACTTTCCCGGATCCGACTGGCTGGCCCCGGTGCTGGGCACCGCCATCTTCATCTACGGAGGGTCACCCTTCCTGAAGGGCGCGGTGCAGGAGGCCGGCGACCGCCAACCGGGGATGATGCTGCTGATCGGGATGGCGATCACGGTCGCCTTCGTCGCCTCGGCGGCCACCACCCTGGGTTGGTTCGACCTCGAGTTCTGGTGGGAGCTCGCCGCCCTGATCACAATCATGCTGCTGGGCCATTGGATGGAGATGCGGGCCATCGGCCAGGCGAGAGGGGCATTGCAGGCGTTGGCCGAACTGCTCCCCGACAACGCCGAGCGGGTAACGGAGGGGGGCAGCGAGACGGTTCCGATCGCCGACCTGGTGGTGGGCGATCTCGTCCTGGTGCGTCCCGGGGGTCGGGTGCCCGCCGACGGGTCGGTTGTGGAGGGCGGAGCCGAGATCGACGAATCGATGGTCACCGGCGAGTCCCGCCCCGTGGCCAAGGGGCCGGGTGACACGCTGGTGGCCGGCACCGTCGCCACCGACTCGGCGGTCCGGCTCCGGGTCACCGCCGTCGGCGAGGACACCGCCCTGGCCGGGATCCAGCGCCTGGTGGCTCAGGCCCAGGAGTCGCGGTCGGCGGCCCAGGTTCTGGCCGACCGCGCCGCCGCCGTCCTGTTCTATGTGGCCATCGCCGCCGCCGCCGTCACCACCGTCGCCTGGCTACTGGCCAGCCAACCCGACCAGGCCGTGGTGCGCAGTGTGGCGGTGCTGGTGATCGCCTGTCCCCATGCGCTCGGGCTGGCCATCCCATTGGTGATCGCCATCTCCACGGGGATGGCCGCCCGTAACGGCATCCTGGTCAAGGACCGGCTCGCCCTGGAGCGGATGCGGACCGTCGACATCGTCCTGTTCGACAAGACCGGGACCCTCACCAGGGGTAGCCACGTGGTGCGGGACGTTGCCGCGGTGGATGGGGACGACGACCACCTGCTCACCCGGGCGGCCGCGGTCGAATCCGACTCGGAGCATCCGGTGGCCAGGGCAATCGTCGCCGCCGCCTCGGATCGAGGCCCGGTGCCCGATGCCACCGGGTTCCGGGCGATGAGCGGCAGGGGCGTCGAGGCCATCGTAGACGGGGTCGCCGTTGCGGTGGGCGGTCCCGGCCTGCTGCGCGACCGTAGCCTGGCCGAGCCGGAACCACTGCGGGAGCGCACCGTGGCCTGGCGTGACCGCGGTGCCTCGGTCCTCTACGTGCTCGGCGACGGCATGGTGCTCGGGGCGCTGTCGCTGGAGGACGAGGTGCGGCCGGAGTCGCGCCAGGCGGTCGACCAGCTCCACCGGCTCGGGGTCGAGGTGGCGATGATCACCGGCGACGCCCACCAAGTGGCCGGGGCGGTTGGCGCCGAGCTGGGCATCGACGAGGTGATGGCCGAGGTGCTGCCCGAGGACAAGCACGCCAAGGTGGCCGAGCTGCAGGCGCGGGGTCTGCGGGTGGCGATGGTCGGCGACGGTGTCAACGACGCCCCCGCCCTGGCCCAGGCCGACGTCGGGATCGCCATCGGGGCCGGTACCGACGTGGCCATCGAGTCGGCCGGAGTGGTGCTCGCCTCCGACGACCCCCGCGGTGTGGTCGGCGTCCGCCGGCTGTCCGAGGCCGGGTACCGCAAAATGATGCAGAACCTGGCGTGGGCGACCGGATACAACGTCGTCGCCATCCCGCTCGCCGCCGGGGCCATGGCCTGGGCCGGCGTCGTGCTTCCCCCGGCCGCCGCCGCGGTGCTGATGAGCGCATCGACCGTGATCGTCGCCCTCAACGCCCAGCTGCTGCGCCGCCTCGACCTCAGACCGAGCTGAGGTCCGGGTCGACCCTCAAACTTTGAGCGAGTGACGCTGCTCGGCGGTGTGAGGCGCTCAAAGTTCGCCACGAGAAGGGGCGACCTCCCCAACTTTGAGCCGAGTGACGCTGCTCGGCGGGGTGAGGCGCTCAAAGTTCGCCACCACCTCACGACCGAGCCGAGGTCCGGTCAGGTGTTCAAGCGTTCTTGCGCCCCACCCGGGCCTCGATCCGCACCATGGCTGCTTCCCATCCGGCGTCGAACGGCTTCCCCAGCTGGTCGAGATCGATCACCAAGGGTGCATGGTCCGACGGCGTAGGCGGTCCCTTCCGAGCCTCCCGATCGATCTCGGCCCACCTGACCCGGCCGGCCACCGGCTCGGTGACGTAGAGCAGATCGATGCGCATGCCCTGGTTGCGATGGAACATGCCCGCCCGGTAGTCCCACCACGAGAACCGGCCCGGCTCGGACCGGTGGGCCCGAAAGGCGTCGACCAGCCCCCAGTCGCGGAGTCGGGCCAGTGCGGCGCGCTCCTCGGGCGAGACATGGGTGCCACCATGGGCGGCGTCCGGATCCCACACGTCCTCGTCGCTCGGGGTGGCGTTGAGGTCCCCGCCCAGGATCAACGGCTGATCGGGCGAGCACGTCTCGGTCACCCACCGATGCAGCCGGTCGAACCAGCGGAGCTTGCCCCGGTAGAAGGGTTGAACCGACGACACGGCCGTTGGGGGCGTAGAGGCTGACCACTCGGATGCCCCCGCACAAGGCGCCGATCATCCGCGCCTCGTCGAACGGGTTGAAGTCCTCCTCGTTTCCCCCGGCGGATCGGCTGTCACGGACCGGCCCGTCGCCGAAGTTGGTGACCACCTCGCCGATGCCGACCCGGCTGGCGATCGCCACCCCGTTCCACCGCCCCTCGCCATGATGGGCCAGCTCGTAACCGGCCATACCGAAGAGCAGCCCGGGCACGTCCTCGTCGGCCAGCTTGGTCTCCTGGAGCAGCAGGATGTCGGGGGCGGCCCGCTCCAACCATCGCTCCACCGCCTCGAGGCGGGCCCTGAGCGAGTTGACGTTCCAGGTGGCTACCCGCATCCGCCCAACCTAGCGGGGGAGGGTGATCGCCCGGCCCGAGCCGCCGAGGAGGGCCAGTCCGAGGGGACGCCGGGGCGCCCCTCGGACCGGACCCACGTGAGGTCAGACCCCGACCAGGTCGCCCGTCTCCTCGATCGGCTCGGGACGACCCTCGATCTCCAGGTGGGGGAGCCACTGCAGCCAGCTCGGCAGATACCAGTTGCGCTCGCCCAGAAGCTTCATCGACGCCGGCACCAGCACGGTCCTGACGATGGTGGCGTCGAGGAGGACGGCCACGGCCAGCCCGAAGCCCATCTGCTGGAACGACACCAGCCGCCCGGCGGCGAACCCGGCGAAAACGGCGACCATGATCGCCGCCGCCCCGGTGATCACGGCCCCGGTGGTGCGCAGCCCATAGGCGACCGACGCGGTGTTGTCGCCGGTGCGGTCGAACTGCTCCCGGATCCGGCTGAGCAGGAACACGTGGTAATCCATCGACAGCCCGAACAGCACCGAGAACAGGAACAGGGGCAGCCACGCCTCGATGGCCTCGACCTGGTCGAAGCCCAGTCCACCGGCGATCGACTTCACCCACTCGGGGCCGACCCCCTGCTGGAAGAAGGCCACCACCATGCCGTAGGCGGCGCCCACCGACAGCAGGTTGAGGAGGATCGCCTTCACCGGGATCACCACCGATCGGAAGGCCACGGTGAGCAGCAGGAACGAGAGAGCCAGGACGAAGGCGAACACGATCGGGGTGTAGGTGTCGGTCTGGCCGACGAAGTCGACCGTGACCGCGGTCTCCCCACCCACCAGTACCTCGACCCCGGTCCCGGCGAATGTTGCCGGGACGATGTCGGCGCGCAGGCTACGCACCGCGCCGAGGGAGGCGTCCGAGTTGATGTCTCCGTTGAGCGGCGCCGAGACGATGGCGAGGTCGTCGGCAGCCGCCACATCCACGGTGGACCCACCGAAGGCGGGCAGCGTGGCCAGTCGGGTCTGGAGGGCGGCGATCGCCCGGTCCACCTCGGCGGTGATCGCTCCATCGACGACGATCTCGACCGGCGACCCCAAACCGCCCGAGAACTCCTCCTCGAGGATGATGAACGCCTGCTTCGACTCGATCTCGTCGGGCAGGGTGGACACCCCGGCGAACCCGGTGGTGATTGAGAAGTAGGGGAGGGCCAGCACCACCAGGACTCCCCCCGCCACCACCAGGCTGATCACCGGGCGGTCCATGACGGCATGGGTGATGCGGTCCCAGAACCGGCCCTGACGCTCCCGGGAGCGGGCGCTGCGGCCCCGGATGCGGAGCGCATCCACCTTCTCGCCCATCAGCGACAGCACCGCCGGGAGCAGCGTCATCGACGCTGCCACGGCGACGATCACGACCAGGATCGCTCCGATCCCCAGGCTGCGGAAGATCGTGTTGGGCAGGAGCAGCATCCCCACCAGGGCCAGGACCACGGTCAGTCCCGACCAGAGAACGGCACGGCCGGCGGTGGCCCCGGCGTGGGTGATGGCGTCGATCTTGGCCAGACCCCGACCCCGCTCCTCGCGGTAGCGGGAGACGACGAACAGCGAGTAGTCGATGCCGACGGCGAGGCCGATCATCGAGATCATGTTGGTGACGAAGAACGACAGGTCGAAGACGAGGCCCACCAGGGCGGCCAGCCCCAGGGCGACGACGATGGCGGCGACCCCGAGGACGATCGGGATCACCCCGGCGGCGACGGTGCCGAAGACGAAGACGAGCACCAGCAGGGCCACGATCACCCCGATCGACTCCCCGGTGCGCAGGTCCTCCTCGGCGATCTCGTTGAACTCGTTGCTCAGCGTGGACGGTCCGGTCACCATGGCCCCGATGCCGTCAGGAGCGGATGTTCCGGCGACGACCTGGTGGAGGGTGGTCGCCTGCTCGCCGGTCACATCGATCTCGGTACCCGACAGGGTCACCGCGAGGAGGGTGGCGCGGCCGCTCTCGGCGACCGGGCCGTCCTCGGTGAGGAAGCTGCCCACATGGGACACGGTGTCGGGGCCGAGGGCCTCGATGGCGGCCTGGAGCCTGGCGACGTAGTCGGCGTAGGCGGGATCGGCGACCTCGAGGGTGGGGGAGGTGACGACGACCAGCTCGGTATCGGTCGCCTGCCCCCGGTATCCCTCGATGAGCTCGAGTGCCCGCACCGACTCGGGGGTGTTGGTGAAGTCGGCGGAGGTGGTGAGGGCGTCACCGAGGAAGGCCGAGGTCAACGCAACGGCGGCGACGAGGCCCGCCAGCCATACGACCACGGTCCTCCACGGGTGACGGGCGCTCGAGCGAGCGAGCGCCGCGGGACTAAGCATGATGAGGGTCTCCCTGTCACATCGACGGGCGTACACCGTATGTGTACGCTGTAAGCATACGACGTAAGTTACGACGTACGGTGTAAGCTTGTCAAGGTGGCTTCGAGCGGGGGAGAGAGAGAGCTGGAATCGATGACCGTTGACCAGGCGACCGTTCGGCTTCCTCTGTCTCGCGACCGCATCGTCTCGGCCGCCGTCGAACTGGCCGATGACCAGGGCATCGAGGCGCTGAGCATGCGCAAGCTGGGCCAGGCGCTCGGGGTGGAGGCGATGTCGCTCTACAACCACGTCGAGGACAAGGACGACATCCTGTCGGGGATGGTCGACTGGCTGTTCGCCCAGATCGGGCCGCTCGACGACACCGCCGACTGGAAGGTGGCGGTGCGCCATGTTGCGGTGCGGGCCAAGGACGTCTTCACCGCCCACGCCTGGACGCTGCCGCTCATCAGCGCCCAGGGGATCGCCGGGCCGGCGGCGTTCGGTCTCATGGATTCCGTGCTGGCAAGGCTGCTCGGCGCCGGCTACCCGACCCATCTCGTCCTCCACGCCTGGCACGTCATCGCCAGCCACGTGATGGGTTACTCGTTCCAGGAGACCACCTCGGTATGGGCCTCCGATGAGGCGCTCGACCGCAAGAAGCGGGCCCTGCTGGAGGGGTACGCCGACCGCTTCCCCCACGTCTCCGCCCTGGCGGAGGAGCTGATGGCGTGCAGCTTCGTCGAGGAGTTCGAGTTCGGGCTCGACATCATCCTCAGCGGCATCGAGGCCGCCAGGGACACCACGTAGCGTCGGTCTGACGATCGATCCCTGACCGCGGCCGTCAGCGCTTGACGGCGCGGATGATCATCGAATCCATCCCGTCGGCCACGGCATGGGTCGGGGTGAGCGAGACCTCACCGAAGCCGGCGTCGATCAGCCCCTTCTCGTACTCGCCCACCGACAGGGCACCGGCGATGCACCCGACCCAGTCGCCACGCTCGGCTCGTTCGGCGGGGGAGAGGTGGTCGTGGGCGACGATGTCGCTGATCCCGATGCGGCCCCCCGGTCGGAGCACGCGGTGGATCTCGGCGAACACCGCCGCCTTGTCGGCCGACAGGTTGATCACGCAGTTGGAGATCACCACGTCGACAGATGAATCTGCGAGCGGGATGTCCTCGATGTAGCCCTTGTGGAACTCGACGTTGCCGGCGCCGGCCTCGATGGCGTTGGAGCGGGCCAGCTCGAGCATCTCGTCGGTCATGTCGAGCCCGATGGCCCGTCCGGTCGGCCCCACCCGCCGGGCCGACAGCAGGACGTCGATTCCACCGCCCGAGCCGAGGTCGAGAACGGTCTCGCCCTGGTGGAGCTCGGCCACCGCCGTCGGGTTGCCGCAGCCGAGGCTGGCGGTGGCGGCGGCATCGGGGATGGCGCCGATCTCGTCGGCCGAGTACAGACCGCCGGTGAGATCGGTCTCGTCGGGGCCGCAGCAGCCGTCCGAACCGCAGCATCCCTGACCGGACACGGCGCTCACCGCGTACCGGCGTCGTACCTGCTCCCTGATCTCATCGGTCCCAGTGCCCATCACCTGCTCCTTGCTCATATCGACCCTGATCGATACGTAGGCTACACCGTCGTATAGACAGATGTCAATACATTGTCTCCGGGAAGGGCTATCCTGGCCGCCGTGGAGATCGACATCATCGAAAGCTGTTGCCCACCGGTGCTGGTCGAGCCGCTGAGCGCGGCCGGCGCCGACGAGCTCGCCGACGGGTTCAAGGTGCTTGCCGACCCGATCCGGCTCCGGCTGCTCAGCCTCATCGCCACCGCCCCCGACGGAGAGGTTTGCGCCTGCGAGCTGGTCGAGCCCATCGGCCGCAGCCAACCCACTGTCAGCCACCATCTCTCGGTGCTGGTCGATGCCGGGATGCTGGTGCGCCAGCAGCGGGGGAG
This sequence comes from Acidimicrobiia bacterium, assembly GCA_051002015.1. Taxonomy (GTDB): domain Bacteria; phylum Actinomycetota; class Acidimicrobiia; order Spongiisociales; family UBA5794; genus JACDBE01. The sequence goes on along the minus strand of JBPCMS010000109.1, from coordinate 2,576 downwards.
GTGGGCGTGGTTCCGGGCGGTGCCCGAGCGGATCGCCGGCCTCCGATCGGCCCTCGATCTCTGAGGCTCCTGAGGCTTCTGAGGCTGCGGATCGTCCCGGGTTGACTCAACTAGGATTGAGTCAGTACTATTCGATCGATGAATGTAGACGATCGAGCCACGATCCATGCCGCCTTGGGCGACCGGCACCGGCTGGCCATGATCGACGAGCTGCTGTTGAGCGATCGCACCTTCCAGGAGCTTGCCGACCTGGTCGGGGTGCGGGGCAACCTCGCCGCCCACCACCTGGGCGTGCTCGAGACGGCGGGGCTGGTCGAACGGGGGGTGTCCGAAGGCGACCACCGGCGCCGTTACGTGTCGATGCACCGTGACCGGCTGTTCGGGCTGGTGACGGTGCCGCTGGTCGACCCCGAGCGGGTGCTGTTCGTGTGCACCCACAACTCGGCCCGATCGCAGTTCGCCGCTGCCTTCTGGCAGCAGCGCACCGGCCGTCGGGCCGAGAGCGCCGGCACCCATCCGGCACCTCGGGTCCACCCCAACGCGATACGCGCCGCAGCCGGTTTGGGGGTGGATCTCGGGGAGGCGTCTCCCCGTGGCTACGACGCGGTCGACCTCGCACCCGCCCTGGTGGTGTCGGTGTGCGACCGGGCCCGCGAGGCGCCGTTGCCGTTCTCGGCGCCGTCGCTTCACTGGTCGGTCGCCGACCCGGCGGCCGCCGGCACCGTCACCGCTTTCCGTTCCGCATTTGCCGACATCTCGAACCGCATCGACGCGGTAACCGCCCCACGACAGGAGACCCTTGCATGACCAGCCTCGCCGTCGAGCAGCAGCTTCAGGTCAGGGCAGCCACCGACCGGCTCCGCGGCCAGTTCGAGGGAGTGCTCAACACCGAGACCATCGAGCGGTTCGTCGCCGATTCGGTCGAGCGGCTTGCCACCGGCGCTTCCACCACCGCCTGGGTCCCGCTGCTGGCCGAGCGCTTCGCCCGTGACCGGCTGCGCGCCCTGGTTCGGCTCGACGCAATCGACCAGACCGCCCTCAATCCCTCCGTTCTGTTCCTGTGCGTCCACAACGCGGGCCGTTCGCAGATGGCGGCGGGATGGATGCGGCGGCTCGCCGGCGACCGGGTCGATGTCTACTCCGGTGGGTCCGAGCCGGCGGAGTCGGTGAACCAGGCGGCGGTGGCGGCCATGGCCGAGGTGGGCATCGACATCGGTGGCGAGCTTCCCCAACCCTGGTCCGACGAGATCGTCCGTGCCGCCGACGTGGTGGTCACCATGGGCTGCGGCGACGCCTGCCCCGTGTTCCCCGGCAAGCAGTACCTCGACTGGGAGCTCGACGACCCGGCGGGCCGCAGCGTCGAAGAGGTTCGCCCCATCCGCGACGACATCGAGCGGAGGGTTCGCCTGCTCCTCGCCGACCTGGGCCTCACCGACGATTCTTAGGACCGAAACGCGTCCCTGATGACGCGTCTCGGTCCTAAGAAATGCTCTCTCGCCCTCCCCCGCAGGGGAGGGGGAGAGGTCGGGTCGACCGGGCCCGCTCAGTTGAGGCGGGTGATCCGATCCTGCGGCCCCGGGGCGACCGGGGAGTTGGCGCCGAAGTACGTGACCAGGGCGTCGAGGTCGATCTCGCCACCGAGCCGGTCGGTTCCTTCGATCAGCACGGGGAAGAGGTCGCCGCCGCCGGCGAGGAAGCTGTTCACGGTCACCCGGTACCCGGCCGCCGGGTCGACGGTGACCCCGTCGATGGCGATAGTGTCCGGGTCGACCCGATCACCGATCGGTGCCGCCGCGTCCCAGGTGTAGGTGAAGCCGTCGGACACCTGGAGGATCCGGCCCCCTTCGACGTTGCCCTCCCACTGCTGCTCGAGCAGCGTCTCGATCTGGGCCCCGGTCAGAGTCATTGTCACCAGGCTGTTGCCGAACGGCTGCACGGTGAAGGCCTCGCCGTAGGTGACGTTCCCGTCTCCCTCGCCGGCGTCGCTCGACAGGTAGGTCAGGTCGGCCCGGATGCCGCCCGGGTTCATGAACGCCGCCACCGCCTCACCGGTGCCTACCGCCTCGGCGGCGAGCTGGGCATCGGCGATGACGTCACCCAGCGCCGACTCGCCTGCGGTGTTCTGGGTGCGGGTGATGTCGGCGGTGATGGAGCCGATCACGGCGTTGGCCAGAGGCGCCGACAGGGCGTCGTACTTGTCGATGAGGGCGGTCAGGTCCGCCGCCGGGGTCACGCCGGCCTGGTAGGTCGGCGTGTTGTCGATGGCGACGACCCTCAGCTCCCAGTTGGACCGGTTCAGCACAACGTCGATGTCGGTGAAGAGACGCCCGGCGTTGTCGGCCATGGTCACCCAGATGCCGTCCACCTCGCAGGCGAACTCGTCGTTGACGTGGCCGGCGATGACCAGGTCGACGGCGTCGTGGAAGGCGGGGACGATCTCGGCCAGCGGTCCGGTGAGGACACTGCACTCGTCACCCTCGGGACCGCCGTCGGAGAAACCCCCCTCATGGAGGAGGATGACGAACGCTTCGATCCCGTCCTTACGCAGCTCGGGCACCAGGGCGTTCACGGTCTCC
>JBPCMS010000108.1:0-4605 GCA_051002015.1 Acidimicrobiia bacterium | reverse complement strand
CTCCAGGTCGGCCCGTACGTCGGGACGGTAGAGCGAGAAGAGGTCGACGTAGGCGAAGATGAACAACATCGCGATCCAGAGCGCAGAGAGCCGCAGTCGTATGTCGACGGGACCCATGTCCCCGCCGTTGTCTCCGTATCTGCTCATCTCGTCTCCCCCCCATCAGTTCAGGTCGCGACCCTTCAGCGCTGGCCCGGGTGCCGGGTGCCGTTTCGCTACAGTAGTTTGGCGCTGGTCGGCTACGTCCGGGTGTCGACCGGGACCAGCATCCCGAGGCGCAGACGGAGGCGAGGTCGGTCCAGGCCGACACCGCCAGCGACACCTGAACCGATGCCAGGGTCAGGAGCCCGGCCTTCTGGCCGGATCTGAAGTCCTCCCATCGACGCTTTGGCATGTCGACTCCTTGGTGTCGTTGCCTCCAGGATCGTCGGGCGGCAACGAGATCGCCGCACTCGGTCGTCCCCGAGCGGGGCGAGGAGCAGCCGGTAGGCTCGGCCCGGGAGGCGCGATGCGACCGTTCGGCTGGGTGCTGCTGGTGGCGGCCATCGTCGCTGCCGCGTGCTCCGGAGGAGGCGAGGCGGAGACGGTCGACCGGCTGGTGGTGGTCGGCGACGGCGGCGGGGTGGTCACGGTCGCACCCGACGGCTCCGACCCGGTCACCCTCGACGTCGGGGATGATGCGGCGGCCTTCCAGCCGGTGTGGTCTCCGGACGCCACCCGGATCGCCTGGGGATCGATCGGCGTCCGACTCGGCTTGGCCGTGGCCGACGTCGCCTCCGGCGAGGTGACCTTCACCGAGACCTCGGCGAACCCGTTCTACCTGGCGTGGTCTCCCACCGGCGACCGCCTCGCCCTGCTCCGCAACGACGTCGACGGCGGCATCGCCTTCGAGACCGCCGCCATCGACGCCGACGGGGTGGTGGTCACCACCCTCGACCGGGGCCAGCCCTACTACTTTGCTTGGCGGCCGGACGGGGGACGGCTGGTCACCCACGTCGGCACCGACCGGTTCGATGTCATCGACCTCGATGGCAGCCTCGGCGAGACCGGGCTCGACCCCGGGCCCTTCCTCGCCCCGGAGTGGATCGATCGGGGCATCGTCACCGCGCTCGGGTCCACCGGAGGAGGCGAACTGGTGATCGCCACCGAGACCGGCGACACCGAGCCCATCGCCCGCTTCACCGGATGGGGCTCGTTCGTGGCCGACCCGTCCGGCGACCGGGTGGCGTTCTACAGCTTCCCCGTCGACGGCGGCGCGGTGTCGGTCGCCATGGTCGAGGAGGACCTGTCCGTCGGCGTGCTCACCGTGATCGACATTGAAGACGGGACACAGGTCGAAGTGACCGAAGGGCCGATCCTCGCTTTCCAGTGGAGCCCGGACAGCGAGCGGCTGCTCGTCCTGGGGACCTCCGGGGTCGAAGGGGATCTGCGCTGGTGGATCTGGGCCGACCGGGTGCTCGGGGGCGGACCCGCCTTCACCCCGGTGCGGACCTGGGTGCGTGACTACCTCCCCTTTCACGACCAGTACGCCAGGAGCATGACGCTGTGGTCGCCGGTTGGAACGGCGTTTGCCTTTCCCGGCACCATCGACGGACGGACGGGAATCTGGCGCCACGATCTGGCGAGCAACACCACCGAGTTCGTCATCGAGGGCTCGTGGGTGGTGTGGTCGCCGGTCTGACCGCTGCGTCCTCATGCGGCGCACCGGGCCTGTCCCGGCGAGGCACCGGGCCTATACTCGGTGCCGGCCCGGCGGCGACGACGGGTCGACGTCATGGGGGCGTGGTGAAGCCTGGAGTTCACGCCGGCCTGTCAAGCCGGAGGTCGCGGGTTCAAATCCCGTCGCTCCCGCCAACCCGGTCGTCACGTCCGGTAGCCCGGTCAGGTAGCTCAGCTGGCAGAGCGCCGGTCTGAAAAACCGGAGGTCGGCGGTTCGACCCCGCCCCTGACCACCCCCGAACCCCAACGATTCCACCCCGAAACCGTTGGGGTTCAACGGTTTCCGGGTTTCGGCCAGCCCTTACTCCATCTCACGGACTTTCGCGACATTTGCCTACGACTCGCCTCTGTTGTTGCACAGATGACGCGCGGATTGTCGACATGTCGGCTCATCGGATGTCAGCGGGGTGTGATGGTGGCGAGTAGGTCCCAGTTGGGCCGTCCGGCGTAGAGCAACGCTCGGATCCTGTGGTTGCGGAACCGGCGGAATCCGAAGCCGACTCGTTTGATCCTCTTGATCAGATTGTTGATGGTTATCTGGAGGGACGTGGAGTGAGTGGGATGGGGAACCGGGATCATGTCGCCTCGAGTGGTCTCCGGCACTGCGGTCGATCACGCACAGCACCGAGTCGACGACGCCACCCCGTGCTCGGAGTTGCTCAGTCGGACGAACGACCTGTCCACCAGTGGTGATCACGCCTTCGACCACAAGCACACGGCGACCTTCGATGTCAGCACCCTCGGCCAGCTTGGCGGTGCCGTGGGACTTCGCTTCCTTGCGGACGAACGCTGCTGGGAGACCGGTAGTGAGCGACAGCGCGGTCGCCACCGGCAAGGCTGGCGAGAACTTTCGTATCCGGCGGTACCAGATCGGCCAGCCGCAACGCGACTGCGGTCAACACCGTCGGTTCAGCCTCGAACAGATACTTGTCGAAGTAGGTCGAAGCGAGCGTCCCGGAGCGAAGCGTGAACTCGCCATGCAGCCGGCACAGGTCGCCCACCGTGATCGCGACTGCGTCACCGTCGGCTGAACTGCGTGCGCCGGCTGCAATGTAGGCGTCTGTCACCGTTCTGCGAATCTCCCGGCTGTCCCATACCGCCGGCTCTCAGGGGCTGTGACCACACGCTGCTCGGGACCGCGGCAACTCGCTTGCGTGGGAGAGCGGTGGCGACTTGCATAGCGGCCATGAAGGGCTACGAGCCGGTCATGAGCTTTGACGAGAGCAACGCGGAGGTCTACGACGACCTCGCGCAACGGGGGGACGAGGTGGCCACCGTCGCATTCCTCGAGGCGCTCGCCGGGGGTGGCCCTGTCCTCGAGCTGGCCATCGGTACGGGGAGGATTGCCCTGCCCCTCGCCGCCATTGGGGTCCGGGTCGACGGCATCGACTTCTCGCCCCCGATGGTCGCCAAGCTGCGTGCGAAGCCGGGGGGCGACGAGATCGCCGTGACCATGGGCGACTTCGCCGATGTCGGCGTGTCCGGCACGTACGGCTTGATCTACGTCGTGTTCAACTCGTTCTTCAACCTGCTGACCCAGGACGACCAGGTCCGCTGCTTCCAGAACGTCGCCGCCCACCTCAGCACCGACGGCTCGTTCGTGGTCGAGGGAGGGTGCACGCTCGCCTTCCTCGACCACCTGCGCGCCGGGCAGTACGTGGAGGCGGAGGCCATCGAGGTGGACGCGGTGCGATTCGACCTGCTGCGCCTCGACCCCGCGACCCAGATGCTCTACGAGAACCACGTGCGCGTGTCACAAGACGGCGTGCGCTTCAACCCCGTCGTGCAGCGCTACGCCTGGCCCAGCGAGCTCGATCTCATGGCCCGCATCGCCGGGCTGCGCTTGCGGGAGCGGTGGGGTGGCTGGAACCGCCAGGCCTTCACCTCCAACAGCGACAACGTCGTTTCGGTCTACGAACACTGACCAGGTTCCGGCGATGACGAGCATCTCGCCGTCTCCGTTGCCGACGGGTTCACGGTTCCAGCCGCCGGGAGGTGCTCGAGCCGGAACCCGGCGTCGAGTTCACGGAGCCCGTCAGCCTTCTTGGCAGTGCGCGCCAGAGCTGGTCATGACGAGTCCGGCCGCCACCACCGCGGCATTTCGTAGCTACCGACGGTATCGGTGCCGCCGGTCACGAACCACCCGCACAACAGCGATCGTAGAAGTCAGGACCCCGAGGTTCCGGGTGTCCCCAATCGCCGGCTCCACGACGGCATTGGGAGGCTGGTCAGTACGAGCAGCCGGTTATGGGGAGGCTGGTCGGGTCGAGCCCGGCGCCGTGGTCGCGCAGGGAGCGCAAGAAGTCTTGGGCGCAGCGAAGGGCACCGTCGGGAGCCCAGATCTGAAGGTGGAGGTGCGTGCCACTGGAGCGGCCGGTGTCGCCGGAGGTGTCTCATGGCCCGGGCTCCCGATCGAGGAGGGCTCCCATCTGACCTGATCCCAGCTCCATGCGCAGGAGAAGGCGCGCAAGGTGTTGGTCCTCTTTGCGTAGGTTGAGAACGGCGTCCCACACCAAGTTGGTCGGGCTCGGTTGCCAGCGCTGCCGGTCGGATCGCTCCCGCGATGCATACCGGGCCGTCCGCTTCGTGCGCATCCGCCGGCGCGACGTTGTATGAGTCCAAGGGCGCAGCACCGCCCCATTCGTGTAATGTTCGTGCAGGTGGGTAGCTGGGGAAGAACAGCAGCCCTCAACTCTCTTGCCAGCGAGCTGTGGGCGGCGTCCAAGGTCAACCAGGGGGGGTCGGGGGTGGAGATGGCTTCGACGTCTGCGACCGGGTGGAGCGGGCGGTCGCCGCCGTCCACGACCGGGGCGTGGTCATCGGCGACCTCCACCCGTCAAACGTGCTGGTCCGCCCCGACGGCGGCATCGTGCTGATCGACTTCGA
>JBPCMS010000107.1:0-7206 GCA_051002015.1 Acidimicrobiia bacterium | reverse complement strand
TCATGCCGATCTCCTTCCGCCGGGCCGGTCCCCTCCGGTTGCGCCTTGCCGCCGAGGCTACACCCGGCCGGCTACCGGATGCAGGCGAGATCGGGTGATGCTCGCCCCGGACGTGTCGCCCCGCACTGCCGGGTCGGGTCATCGGCCCGGGATCAACACGCCCGTCCGGTACCATCGAGGGTGCGGGGACGTAGCTCAGTTGGCAGAGCACCTGCTTTGCAAGCAGGGGGTCGTGGGTTCAAGTCCCATCGTCTCCACCAGATAACCGCAGGTCAGAGCGTTGCCAATCACGACCGGGCCGCGGTCAGGTCAGTGCTTGCCAGCGGGCGGGATCGAGGTGGCGGTTCAGGCTGTCCCAGGCGATGCTGGTGTCTTCGGTTTTCAGATGTGGCCGGTGGAACTCGCCGATGTAGATCGAGACCTCGGTCAGATGCCACCACAGCCGGTAAAGAGCCATGGCGTCGACCTCCGGGGTGATGCCGGTTCGTGCGGTGTAGTCATCGGCGGCCTGGGGGTCCTCGTCGGCGAGCGCCCACAGGTCGCGCTCGGGCGGTGCGATCAGGACGGTGTCCCAGTCGATCAGGACGACTCCGCCCGTCGTGGTGATGGTGTTGGCCCGATGGGGTTCGCCATGGGTGAGCACCATCCGATCGGGTCTGCCCATGACATCGGCGGCGAGCCGGTCGTAGCGCCCCCTCGCCGCGCCCACCGCGTCGGCGTGCTCGTTCAGCAGCGCTCGAGCAGGCTCCCCATAGGGCCCGGTCTGCCATGGCCGGTCAAGGTCGGCGACGGCGGCGTCCAGGTCGCCCCGGCCGGGGATGGCGAGATCGTCGCGCCGCGCCGCCGATCGGGCGGTCTCGGGAGCCCGGTGCAGGGCTGCGATGAGATCGAGGACGGCGAGACGGTCGGCCCTGCTCGTGTATGGGCCCCACGGGTGTGACTCGCCGTCCACATACGGGTAGAGCGACACCGCGAACCGGTCCTCCACCACGTGGACGACCTGGCCCGCATCGGTGGGCAGCGGTGCGATGACGAACTCCAGCCCGGCGTGGCGCAAGGCGCGGGCGGTCGACAGCGCCGCAGTGAGCCGGTGGAGGGGCTGGTCGGTTGCGCCGCCCGGTGTGCGCCTGGCGGCGAGATCGTCGACGGTGACGAACCACCGGAGCTCGTTGGCGGCGGCGTGCCAGTGGTGGCTGCCGTAACCGACGGGGGCGTACTCGATGTCGGCGACCTGCATCCCCCACCCGGCACCAAGGGCGTCGGCGACGAGTGCGTCGGGGAGATCCGGGGGCCTGGTGAACACGGCATCACGGTAGGGACCGCCACAGTCGCCGGTGTGCTCTCCCACGGCGGGGCCGGCCCGGTCGGAGAACCGGTCACCCACAAAGGGTCGGTCGGCTCATCTGGGGTCCCGGTGACGCGTCTAGGCTGGCGTCCTGCTGTGGGACCTCACGTTCTTCAGCCTCGCTCTGACTCCGAATCCACAAGGGGGCAAGATGGCAGACGTACGCACGACAGACGTCGTGGTGATCGGGGGTGGCCCTGCCGGCTCCACGATCTCGTCGTTCCTGGCGATGAAGGGCCATGACGTCACCGTGCTCGAACGTGACCGGTTCCCGCGCGAGCACGTCGGCGAGTCGATGCTCCCCTTCTGCTTCAACGTGTTCAAGGCGCTGGGCATCCTCGAGGACATGAAGCAGCGTTGGGTGCGCAAGCCGGGGGTCCGCTTCATCGACGTCGACGGGATCACCAACACGGCGTGGTGCTTCCACCACCACATCAAGGGCGAAGGCTCGCTGTCGTTCCAGGTGATCCGCTCCGAATTCGACGACGTGCTGCTCGAGCACTCGGCCTCGCTGGGCGCCACCGTGCACCAGGAGACCAAGGTCACCAACGTCGACCTCGACGACGAGGGCGCCACCGTCTTCGCCGCCGCCCCTGACGGGGAGCAGCTCGCGATCCGGGCACGCTTCGTCATCGACGCCAGCGGCCGGGAGACGTTCATGTCCAACCGGCTGGGCACCAAGGTCGCCCACAAGGAGCTGGAGCGCACCGCGCTGAGCTGCAGCTATTGGAAGGGAGCCAAGTTCGTCGGCACCCTCGAGGAGGGGCTGATCCAGATCGTCTACCTCGGTGGCGAGAAGCAGGGGTGGATCTGGTGCATCCCGCTCGGCACCGACCGGCTCAGCGTAGGCGTGGTGGTCAACTCCTCGTACTACAGGTCGCAGCGCAAGGAGCTGCTCGCCGAAGGCCACGAGGACTGGAAGATGGCGCTCTACCTCAAGGAGATCGAGGCGGCGCCGTTCACCAAGGAGATCCTCGACGGGGCCACCATGGAGCGGGTCCTGGCGGTGAACGGCGACTACTCGTACCTGTGCAAGCAGAAGTGGGGCGACCGTTTCGCCCTGGTCGGCGACGCCTCGGCGTTCATCGACCCGATCTTTTCCAGCGGGGTGTTCATGGCGATGCGCAGCGCCCAGATCCTCTCCGAGGTGGTGCACCAGCGGCTCACCGAGGGGATTGAGGCCTCCGAGCCGGCGTTCGTCGACGCCTACGACCGGATCGTCAGCGCCTACGACGTCATCGACAGGCTCATCCGGCTGTTCTACACCCCCGAGGCGATCAACTTCGCCCAACTGGGGTCGGCTTCCGAGGCTTTCCCCGACTTCGAGCACTACCAGAACGCCATCGCCGTGTACCACTTCCTCATCGGCGGCGACTTCTTCGAGGTGGCCAACAAGTACCGCAGCTTCATCGACACGCTGCGCGACGAGAGGATGTTCGCCGGGTTCAAGAACCTGGTGATCGACCGGCCCACCCTGTCGGCGACCAGCTGCGAGCTGGGGCCGGCGGTCGCCTTCCACGAGGCGCTGCGCCGGCACGAGGAGCGGCGGGCACTCGAGCCCGTCTGACCGAACGACGCCGGGCGACGGGCCCGGGTCCTCACGGGGTCCGGGCCCGCTGGTGTCAGGGCCGACCGGGCGGTGACCCCGCGTCGCCGTGGTACCTTCGAACGATCCCAGCGAGAGGACGAGGAGCCATGACCGAGGCCGTGATCATCGACGCCGTCCGCACCCCGGGTGGCAAGCGCGGAGGGCAGCTCAAGGACTGGCATCCGGTCGATCTCGCCGCCGAGGTGCTCAGGGATCTGGTCAAGCGGAACGACCTCGACCCGGCCACGGTCGACGACGTCATCCTCGGCTGTGTGATGCAGACCGGCGAGCAGGCCGTCAACGTCGCCCGCAACGCCGTCCTCGCCGCCGGCTTCCCCGAGTCGGTCCCCGGCACCACCATCGACCGCCAGTGCGGCTCGAGCCAGCAGGCGGTCGCCTTCGCCGCCCAGGGCGTCATGGCGGGCGCCTACGACGTGGTGATCGCAGGCGGGGTCGAGGCCATGACCAGGGTGCCGATGGGGGTGACCATGCTCCAGGGCCCGGGTCAGCCGTTCGGCCCGGCGATGATGGCCCGCTACGACAACGGGATCGTCCCCCAGGGCATCTCCGCAGAACTCATCGCCGAGAAGTGGGGGATCACCAGGGAGGAAGCCGACCGGCTCGCCTTCGACTCGCACATGCGGGCGGCGAGGGCCACCGAGGAGGGCCGCTTCGACAACGAGATCGTCCCCATCGAGATCACCAACGAGGGCGGCACCCGTGAGGTGATGCGACGCGACCAGGGCATCCGTCCCACCACCACCATGGAGACCCTGGCCGGTCTCAAGCCCGCCTTCAAGGAGGACGGGCAGGTCACCGCAGGCAACTCGTCGCAGATCACCGACGGCGCTTCCGCCATCCTGATCATGAGCAGGGAGAAGGCGGACGAGCTCGGGCTGAAGCCGAGGGCCCGGTTCGTCGCCTTCGCCCTGGCAGGGGTCGACCCGGTGACGATGCTCACCGGGCCCATTCCCGCCACCGACAAGGTGCTGGCCAAGGCGGGGCTTACCATCGACGACATCGACCGCTTCGAGCTCAACGAGGCGTTCGCCACGGTGGTTGCCGCCTGGCTCCGTGATACCGGCGCCGATTGGGAGAAGACCAACGTCAATGGCGGGGCGATGGCGCTGGGTCACCCGCTGGGCGCCTCGGGGGGCAAGCTGCTCGCCACCCTGCTCAACGAGCTGGAACGGTCGGGCGGCCGCTACGGTCTGCAGACCATGTGCGAGGGTGGGGGCATGGCCAACGCCACGATCATCGAGCGGCTCGATTGACGTGCTCGTCTGGCTGATCGCCATCGTCATCGGGGTGGCGATCTTCGCCACCGCCCTGTGGGCGATCAGGATGCTGGCGACCCCGATGCCCGAGGCTCCCGATCCGGACGAGGTCCAATCGGTCGAGGTTGACTACCGGTGCACCGTGTGCGGGCTCAGGCTCACCGTCACCCACGCCCAGGAGGGTGACATGGCGGCGCCCCGCCACTGCCGCGAGGACATGGTCGAGGTCTGAGGGACGGCGGCATGATTTTCTTAGGACCAGAACACGTCGCTCACGATGCGTTTCGGTCCTAAGAAAGCGTTGGGGCGGGAGTGCGCAGCTACCGGTAGTTGAGGGTCATCCCGAAGCCGGCGGCGATACCGGCGAGACCGACCATCAACCACGTGTTCGAGGTGCCACCCGGGAGCAGGTTGATGTAGTTGGCCAGGATCAGCAGCACCCCGAGCCCCATCAGGGCGAACATTGCCACCACGTACCACATGGGTGACGGGCCCTTGTGGACGGCGGAGCTGACCGGCTTGCTTGGCGGCGTCGGCCGACGATTGGCCTTCCTGCGGCCTTTGGAAACGGGCATGGGAGAAATCGTAGCGAGTCGTCCAAGGGGTGCAGAAAACGCCAGGGCCCCCGGGTAACGATCGGGGGAGGCACAGGGGGTAGACCATTTCCGACGCGGCCACATGACGTCCACATCGCTGCCCGGCTCGTCGGGCTCGAGTTCTCCTACACCTGACTGGGCGAGATCCTGCTCGACCGGCGGCGCCAATCTCCTGAGCGTGCGCCCTTCCCGAAGTGGACTGCTCAGTCGGCGATGGCGAAGCCGTGGTCCGTCTCGACCACCAGGCCGTCCTCGATCAGCCCGTCAAGCGCCTCGTCAACCTGTTCGGGAGGGAACCGCCCCATCGCCATGGCCAGGGCGGCGTCATCGAGCGGCCCCCGGATGAGATCACGCATGATCGCCCCGCGCACCTGGCGCACCGATCCGTCGAACCGCGTCTGCATCGCGGGGCGCTGGTACACGTCCGGGCCGGCGCACCACGCCGCCACCGGGCAGCGGTCGCAGGCGGCCTGCCGCCTGCAGATGGTGGCGCCGAGGTCCATCACCGCCTGGTTCCATGCGATCGGGTCGTCGGCGATGACCCTCCTGGCGATTCGATACAGGTTCGCCCCGGCCAGCGGCTCGCCATACCACCGGCTCAACACCCGCTTCAGGTTGGTGTCGGGGGTGACATCGTGGTGGCCGAGGGCGAAGACGGCGACCGCCCTGGCGGTGTAGTCCCCGGCACCGGGGAGCGCCTCGAGCCCGGCAACCGTGTCCGGCCACCCGGAGGCGGCGATCTCCTTCACCGCCCGGTGAAGCCACCGCGCCCTGCGGTTGTACCCCAGCCCCGACCAGACGGCGGCCACCTCGGTGAAGGGGGCGGCCGCCAGCGAGGCGACGTCGGGGAAACGGGCGAGGAACGCCTCATAGTGGGGGACGACGCGGGACGCCTGGGTCTGCTGCAGCATCGTCTCTGATACCAGGATGGCGTACGGGTCGGCGGTCGCGCGCCATGGGAACGGACGTTGGTTGGCCTCGTACCACTCGAGCAGGGCGGCGTTTCGCTCCTCCTCGATCGCACCCGCGGTCACGGCGGCGTCGTTGTCGTGGTCGTGGTCGTCGTTGCCGGCTCGGCCCCGAGCTGCACTCCGACCTCGGAGCCTTCCTCGATCGGGGTGCCCTCGGGGGGATCCTGGCCGACCACCCGGCCCGCCAGCAACGGGTCGTCGTTGGGAACCGTCCCCAACACGACCAGCTCCAGCCCGACGTCGTCGAGGGCCTGGGCGGCCTGTGCCTCGGTCATCCCGAACAGCTCCGGCACCTCCACCCGGCGCACCTGACCCAACCTGACCACGACGGTGTCACCCTCGGTGACCTCGGTGCCTGCGGCGGGGCTCTGATCGGCGACCCTGCCGGCGAGCCCGCTGGCCAGCGACACGTCGATCGGGTCCTCGAAGACGATCCCGAGCCCGATCTGCGCCGCCAGAGCCTCGGCCTCGTCGCCCGACAGCCCGATGAACGAGGGAAGGGAGAACGGCTCGGGCCCGTCCGAGATGAACAGCACGACGGTGGGGTTCTCCCGGTCGACCAGCTGCCCGGCACCGGGATCGGTACGTGTCGCCAGACCTTCCTCGATCTCGTCGGAGAACTCATGTTCCACCTCGACCTCGAAGCCCGCCTCCTCGAGGAGGCGGACGGCGTCGGTCTCCGACAGCCCCTCGACGGAGGGAACGGTGAGGGCGAACGGCCCGGCGGAGAGCACCAGATCGACGGCGGTGCCCGCCGCCGCTTCGGCACCGGGCGCCGGGTCCTGGTCGAGCACCAGACCCTCTTCGACGTCCTGGTCCTCGCGGCCGGTCACCTCGCCAACCTCGAAGCCCTGCTCCTCTATGGCGGCGCGGGCCTGCTCCTCGGTCAGCCCCAGCACGTTGGGGACGGGGAACAGGTTGGGACCGCCGGAGACCACGATGGTCACCAGTGAACGGACCTCCACCTGCTCACCCGCCGCCGGCTCGGTTCTGATGACGAACCCGGCGGCGATGTTGTCGCTGGCCTCGGTCGCCAAGTCCACCCGCAGGTCGAGGTCCTGGAGCTCGGTGGTCGCCTCCCGCTGGGACTGGTTGCGTAGTTCGGGGATGGTCACCAGATCGGGGTCGCCTCCCATGAGCAGCAACCACAGGATGACGACACCGGCGACAAGCAGCAGGATCAGGCCGATGATCCCGGCGATGACCCCGCCCCGGCCCGACGCCTCCTGCGCCGGCGCCACCGCCATGTGACGGGCGGTCTCGTCGGGTACCGCCGTCGGTGGGGGAGGGGCGACCGGCGGCGGGGCGGCGATAACCCTGGTGGCGCCCTCGGTCTGCCGGGTGGGGGCGGTGGTCGTGCCGCGGAGGAAGCGGAGTAGGTCGTAGCGCATCTCGGCGGCGGTCTGGTACCGGGCGTTCGGATCCTTCT
>JBPCMS010000106.1:0-4259 GCA_051002015.1 Acidimicrobiia bacterium | reverse complement strand
ATCTGGATGATGTCGCCGACCTTCTTGCGGATCGTCTGCGGGTCGATGCCGTGCTCGACGTTGTATCCGAGCTGGAGCTTGCGGCGCCGGTTCGTCTCGTCGATGGCGCTGCGCATCGAGTCGGTGAGCGAGTCGGCGTACATCACCACGGTGCCGTTGACGTTGCGGGCCGCCCGGCCGATCGTCTGCACGAGCGACGTCTCCGATCGCAGGAAGCCTTCCTTGTCGGCGTCGAGGATGGCCACCAGCGACACCTCCGGCAGGTCCAGCCCCTCCCGCAGCAGGTTGATGCCGACGAGCGCGTCGTACTCCCCCAGCCGCAGCTCACGCAGGATCTGGACCCGCTCCAGGGTGTCGATGTCGCTATGCAGGTAGCGGGCCTTCAACCCCAGCTCGAGCAGGTAGTTGGTCAGGTCCTCGGCCATCTTCTTGGTCAGCGTGGTCACCAGCACCCGCTGGTCGTTCTCCGCCCGGGCCCGCACCTCCTCCATCAGATCGTCGATCTGGCCCTTGGTGGGCCGCACCACGATCTCGGGATCGACCAGCCCGGTGGGACGGACGATCTGCTCCACCACCTGGGTGGAGTGCTCCATCTCCCATGCGCTCGGGGTGGCCGACAGCAGCAGGGTCTGGTTGGTCCGCTGGTACCACTCCTCGAAGGTGAGGGGTCGGTTGTCGACGGCGCTGGGGAGCCGGAAGCCGTGCTCCACCAGCACGTCCTTGCGGCTGCGGTCACCGGCGAACTGGCCGTGGATCTGAGGGATGGTGACGTGGCTCTCGTCGATGACGGTGAGGAAGTCGTCGGGGAAGTAGTCGATCAGGGTGTACGGGGCCTGCCCCGGCTCCCGGCCGTCGAGGTGGCGCGAGTAGTTCTCGATCCCGGCGCAGGTGCCGATCTCGCGCATCATCTCCAGGTCGTAGTTGGTCCGCATCCGCAGCCGCTGCGCCTCGAGCAGCTTGC
Source organism: Acidimicrobiia bacterium (assembly GCA_051002015.1). GTDB lineage: Bacteria > Actinomycetota > Acidimicrobiia > Spongiisociales > UBA5794 > JACDBE01. The sequence goes on along the minus strand of JBPCMS010000106.1, from coordinate 3,298 downwards.
CCTGGCGCTCCAGCTCGGCCAGCCGCTCCGCCAGCTCGATCTCGATGGTCCCGATCGCCCGCCCCAGCCGCTCCCGGTCGGTGACGTAGTGGGTGGCGGGGAGGACCCACAGCTCCGCCATCTCGCCGATGACCTCGCCGGTGACCGGGTTCATCTGCAGGATGCGCTCCACCTCGTCGCCGAAGTACTCCACCCGATAGACGGTCTCCTCGTAGGTGGGGAACACCTCCAGGGTGTCGCCCCGCACCCGGAACCGTCCCCGGATCAGGTTGATCTCGTTGCGCTCGTACTGGATGTCAACCAGGCGGCGCACTGCGAAGTCCATGGGGAGCTGGACGCCCCTGACCAGCCGGAGCAACTGGCCCTGGTACTGCTCGGGCGACCCCAACCCGTAGATGGCGGAAACCGAGGCCACGATGATCACGTCTCGCCTGGTGAGCAGCGCCGCCGTGGCCGAATGACGGAGCCGGTCGATCTCGTCGTTGATCGTCGACTCCTTCTCGATGTAGGTGTCGGTGGAGGGGAGATAGGCCTCGGGCTGGTAGTAGTCGTAGTAGCTGACGAAGTACTCCACCCGGTTGTCCGGGAAGAACTGGCGGTACTCGTTGGCGAGCTGGGCAGCCAGCGCCTTGTTGGGGGCCAGCACCAGCGTCGGCTTCTGCACCTGCTCGACGACCCAGGCGACCGTCGCCGACTTCCCCGACCCGGTGATGCCGAGCAGGGTCTGGAAGCTGTCGCCGCGGGCGATGCCCTCGGCCAGCCGGGCGATCGCCTGGGGCTGGTCGCCGGCCGGGCCGAAATCGGACTTCAGGACGAACGGCTGCACCGGCTCAGGGTACCGCCGCAGCCTCCTCGTCCCAGACGCCCCCGGCCACCCAGGTAGCCCACCACCGATCGACCGCGGTCGCCAGGGCGGCGATGCCGCCGTCGTTGTCGATCACCGAGTGGGCGGCGGCCCGCCACGCCTCGGGGGCCGGCTGGAGCCGCATCCGCCTGGTGACGTCTGCGGGATCCATCCCCCGCTGCACCGCCCGCCAGAACCGCATCGACGTGGGGGCGAGCACCACCAGCCGGTGCCAGCGCAGCGGCGGTTCGAGCAGTGGCATCTCCACGGCGACCAGCCCGTCTGCTGCACCTTCGGGGGGACCGATCGCGGCCTCGATCCTGGCCACGATGTGGGGGTGGGTCAGCGCCTCTAGGGCGGCGAGCTGGTCCCGGTCGGCGAAGACGATGGCGGCCAAGCGGGCCCGGTCGATCCGGCCGTCGACCACCACGGCCGGCCACCGGCCCGCCACCGCGGCGAACGCCTCGCCGTTCGGTTCGAGCACGGCGTGGCCGACGGCGTCGACCTCGATCACGGTGGCGTCCCGGTCGGCCAGCAACCCGGCTACCGCAGACTTCCCGGCGCCGATGGGGCCGGTCACCACCACCCGGCGCAGCGGCGGGCAACTCCCCGGGGTACCCAGATCTGTCACCCGGCGACTGTACCCTGGCGGCATGCCCGGTTCGGGACGGAGCGCATGGGAGACCAGGTTCGATTGGATCCTGGCGGTGTTGATGACCGCCGCCTATGCCATGGCGGTGTTCCAGAGCGCCCTCTCGTCGCGCACCGGGGTGGCGCACCTGGTCGCCGCCGTGGCCACCGGCGGCTATGTGCTGGTGCTGCAGACGGTGCCGCGGCGATGGCGCAACACCGGGGTACCCGGCGAGATCCTCGCCATCGCCGGGGTCGTGGTCAGCCTGCTGGCGGTGTACCTCACCAACGGGACCAACGCCGGCTACACCCTGATGGTGTCGGTGCCGATCTTCTTCGCCGCCGCCTTCATGGGTTTCCGCATCGGCATCGAGGTGGCGCTCATGGCGAGCTCCGGCTACCTCGCCATCGCCCTGGTCAAGGGGCTGACGTTTCTCGACTCATTCCAGGGGGTCGCCTTCTTCCTGCTGGTAGGTCTCGCCTTCAGCCAGGCGAGGCGGCTGCTGGTCATCCAGCGCCAGGAGTCGGATGCTGCCCTGGCCGCCTCCCGGCTCGACGCCGCCCGGGTGGCCCGGCTCGAGGAGGCCCACACCCTGCTGGTCGAGCTGGCACACGTGGCAGGCACCAGCGAGCTGAGCCCGGCCACCGTGGGTGAGGTGGCGCTGTTCGATCTGGCCGCCCGGCTCCCCATCATCGGCGGCGAGGTGACGATGACCCCCGACCATGCGACCGTTTCTTCCTGGGGACACCGCACCGACAACGGGACCGGTCCCACCGAGTACCCGCTGGTCTCCGGGGAGCGCACCGTCGGCTCGGTGCGGTTGTGGCCCTCGAACGGCGCCGATCTGGCCGACCACGCCACCGAGATCGACGGCACCCTGGCCGGGGTGGCCCTCGCCTTCGACAACATCCACCTGCTGGGCATGGTGGCACGGCGCTCGGTCCAGGACGAGCGCAACCGGGTGGCTCGCCAGCTCCACGACGACATCGGTCCGGCGCTGGCCTCGCTCGGATTGCTGGTTGACATGCTGGTCCAGACCAGGTCCGACCCCGCCCTCACCCCCCAGCTCCGCCGGATGAGGAACGACATCACCTCGCTCGTGGAGCGGGTGCGGGGCGCGGTGGCAGCCCTGCGCCGGGCGGACACCACCACGGTGATGGACCACGTCCACCGCATCGTCACCGAGCTGGGCGACGACGCCCCCCGGGTCCTGGTCTCCATCGACGAGCGCCACGCCGCCGACGGGGCCACCGCCGCCGAGGTGGGGTCGGTGCTGGTCGAGGCGGTGCGCAACGCCGCCCGCCACTCCGGGGCGAGACAGATACGCATCGAGGGCGAGGTCGACGGCGACCGGGGTCGGCTGGTGGTCTCGGACGACGGCTTGGGATTCGACCCCCACCTGGCATACGCCGGCCACTTCGGGCTGATCGGGATGCAGGAACGGGCCGCCGCCATCGGAGGCGACCTCACCGTGTCCTCGCGCCCCGGTGCGGGCACCCGGGTGACGGTAACGTGGGGCTCCACTGTGACCACCCCGAAGTGATCGACATCGTCATCGCCGACGACCACCGTCTGATGCTGGAGAGCCTGGCCGAGGCCCTCGACAGCATCCCCGACATCCGCGTCGTCTCCACCGCCGCCGATGGGGCCGAGCTGATCGAGGCGGTGCGCCGGCACCGGCCCGACGTGCTGCTGGTCGACATCGAGATGCCCCAGGTGTCCGGGATCGCCGCCCTGCGCGAGCTGCCCGGCGACATCCCCGCCGTGGTGGTGACCATGCACACCGGTGAGGCCGAGCGCCGCCAGGCCAAGGCGGCGGGTGC
>JBPCMS010000105.1:0-3465 GCA_051002015.1 Acidimicrobiia bacterium | reverse complement strand
GCAGATGTCCATCCGAACCGCCATGCTGATCGTGCACCACGCCATGGATCTCGCCAGCCGAATCGATAACGCCATCATCAAAAGTGCCCTCGGGATGGGCTACGGCCACCGAGGATACGCTCAGTCCCAAAACCGCCACCATGACCACAACAATGCTCCATCGTCTCTTCATCATCTGCGTCCTCTCCCTAAAGTGATTCGACACGCTTTCACCTTGTGAACAATGGCAAAAGTTTGAGTCTCTTCTACCCAGCCTGATCGCCGGCGAAACATGACTCCCTCAGCCATACGAAACATGACTCCCTCAGCAACCCGTTCCTAACCACTCAACTGCGCTGCGCTCCCAAAGGTGCAACATAGTGGTGCCCGCCCCAGGGCGCAAGCGGTGCTGGGTCGGTCGACATCGTCTCGGAGGGCGGGGGGCCTCCCCGCACCGGGGACGGGACCATGGCGGGCAGCCTGCTCACCCTCGACCGAGCGGTGCGCACCTACCGGCGCCTGGCAGGGGTCGACACCGCCGAAGCCGTCGCCGCCGCCACCGCCACCCCGGCGAGAGTGCTTGGGCTGGCCGACCGGGGGCGCCTCCACCCCGGTGCCCGAGCCGACCTCGTGATCCTCGACCATCACCTGGCCGTCGTGGCAACGGTGATCGGGGGACGGGTCGTCCACGGGGCCGACCGCCTCACCCAGGCCACGACCTGACCGACAGACGGCGGGTCAGGCCCGGTCCGCCATCCAGTCGTCGAGCATTCGGTGGGCCTCGTCCTCCGAGTACGGGCCGTGCTCGATCCGGTGCTCGAGCAGCATCGCCACCGCCTCACCGACGACAGGGCCCGGAGAGATGCCGAGGTGGGCCATGACGGCATGGCCGTCGATCGGGGGACGCATGGCGTCGATCTCCTCGCGGGCGCGCAGCTGGTCGATCCGCTCCTCCAGCTCGTCGATACGGCGCCCGATCGCCCGGGCCCGAGCGGCGCTGCGGGTGGTCACGTCGCAGCGGACCAGCTCGTTGAGCAGGGGAAGCAGCGACCCGGCGTCGCGCACGTAGCGGCGCACCGCGGCATCGGTCCATCCCATCTTGTAGGTGTGGGGACGCATGTGCAGGAACACCAGCTCGGCGACGTCGTCAACGATGCGGGTCGGATAGCGGAGGGCGGTCAGCCGCTCCCGGGCCATGCGGGCCCCAACCGCCTCGTGGTGGTGGAAGGAGACATCGTCGCCGTCGAAGCGCCGGGTGGCCGGCTTGCCGATGTCGTGGAGCAGTGCCGCCAGCCGCAGGGTGAGATCGGGCGACGTCTTCTCCACCACGGCGATGGTGTGAGCGAGCACGTCCTTGTGGCGATGGACCGGGTCCTGCTCGACGGCGAGCGCCGGTAGCTCGGGGAAGAACTCGGCGGCGAGCCCGGAGTCGACCAGGCCCCACAACGCCACCCCGACGTGCTCACCGGTCATCAGCTTGTCGAACTCGGTCTGGATCCGCTCGACCGCCACCACCGACAACCTCCCCGCCATCGACCCCACCGCCTCCACCGCGTCTGCGGCGGGGGTGAATCCGAGCGTGGAGACGAAGCGGAACAGGCGGAGCATCCGCAGCGGGTCGTCCCCGAACGAGATGGCGGGGTCGAGCGGGCAGCGCAGCACCTCGGCGGCGAGGTCGGCGAGCCCCCCGAAGGGGTCGATCATCTCGGGGGTGTCGTCGTCGAGCCTGATGGCAAGGGCGTTGACGGTGAAGTCGCGGCGGGACAGATCGGTCTCGATGTCGTCGGAGAAGGTGACCTCGGGCTTGCGCGATTCGCGGCGGTACACCTCGGAGCGGAAGGTGGTGATCTCGTAGTTCCTGTTGTCGCGTACCGCACCCACCGTCCCGAATCCCTGGCCGGTGAGCACGAAGCCGGTGGCGAAGTCGGCGACGATGCCCGGGATCTCGTCCGGCGGGGCGTCGGTGGCGAAGTCGAGATCGGTGTCGGTGTCCGCCCGGTCGAGCAGGGCGTCGCGCACGCTGCCGCCCACCAGGTACAGGCTCCGTCCGGCGGCGATGAAACGCTCGGCGAGCCGGCGCGGCGGCGCCCCGGCGTCGAGCAGCCTTTCGAGTCGAGGCGGGATCACGGGGGAAGGGTACCGGTGCCCTCTGCGGGCGATCGTCCCGGTGGTCAGCCGTTGCGCCAGCGGTTGGCGAGACCGTCGGCGTGCTCGTTCCAGCGGTGCCCGGCGTGGGCCTTGACCCAGCGCAGGGTCAGCTCGGGCCTGGTGCGGAAGGCGTGGTACGCCCGCTTGACCAGATCCAGGTTCTCCACCGGCCCGGTCTTGCGCTTCCAGCCGTTGCGCTCCCATCCGGCCGCCCACTCGTTGATGGTCCGCACCGCCAGGTTGCTGTCCGACCACACCACGGTGGGGATGCCATCGGGGACGAGGCCGGCTCCTTCGATGAGGGCAGTCAGCTCCATCCGGTTGTTGGTGGTGTCCTGATCGTGCCCGTGGGCCTCGGCCACCACCTCGTCGGCCACCACGTACACCGCACCCCAGCCGCCGGGCCCGGGGTTGGGGCTGGCGCCGCCGTCGGTGTAGACGCCGTCACCGGGGGCGGTCGGGTTGGATGCACGGGACGACGATCCCCCCGGGCGCGGCGACCGGCATTGGCGGCACCGGCGCGGCTCCCACCGCGGGTAGCGGTCGACGGTGGCTTGCGACAGCGAGAAGGTGTCCCCGCACAGCTCACAATGGAAGGTCGGCATGGAGCGGGGAGGGTACCGGACCCGCCGTCGGTCACACGCCCCAGTACCGGGCGGCGATGCCCTGCACCCCGGCGGCCACGATCCGGGCGGCGCCCGTCTCTGGAAGGGGGGTGGTGGTGTCGACCGGTCCCAAGGCGAACCCCTCGACGGTGGCCCCCGCCGAGGTGCGCAGGGCGTCGAGGTCGTAGCCACCCTCGAGGATCACCACCGTCCTCCCGTCGGGGACCACCGACGACAGCTTCCCTGCCATGGCGCCATAGTCCTCGGCGACCAGACCGATGCCGGCGAGCGGATCGGCGCGATGGGCGTCATAGCCGGCGGAGATCAGCAGCCAATCCGGGGCGTACCGGCGCAGCACCGGGACCAGCACGGTGTCGGTCACGTACCGGTAGCTGGGCCCCGCGGTGCCGGTGGGCCAGGGCACGTTGAGGGTGAACCCCTTCCCGGCGCCGGTCCCGGTCTCGGTGTACCACCCCGATCCCGGGTACGCCGGGAACTCGTGCATCGACAGGTACAGCACGGACGGATCGTCGTAGAAGATGTCCTGGGTGCCGTTCCCGTGATGGACGTCCCAGTCGAAGATCGCCACCCGGTACCCGTGCCCGGTCAGGTAGCGGGCGGCGATGGCGACGTTGTTGAACAGGCAGAATCCCATCGCCCGGTTGACCAGGGCGTGATGGCCCGGCGGCCGCATCGCCACGAACCCGAGGTCGGCGGCGCCGACCCGGAGAGC
>JBPCMS010000104.1:0-8001 GCA_051002015.1 Acidimicrobiia bacterium | reverse complement strand
CGGGGCCGATCCTATGACCGTCAATGGTTTCGCCGCGCTGGGCGTCGCATCCGATCTCGACGCCGTGCTCGACGACGCCGGGATCGGCGATCCGTTCCCCATCCAGCTGATGGCAATCCCCGATCTGCTCGCCGGACGCGACGTGTGCGGGCGGGCCAAGACCGGCTCGGGTAAGACCCTTGCCTTCGGGATCCCGATGGTCCAGCTGCTCGAGCCCTCCACGGCGGGCCGCCCCACCGGGCTGGTCCTCGTCCCCACCAGGGAGCTGGCCACCCAGGTCACCGAGGCCATCCGTCCCCTGGCGCAGGTCCGCAGCCTCCCTCTCATCGCCGTCTACGGCGGTTCCTCGATGCGCCAGCAGATGGACGGCCTCAACCGCGGCGCCGGCATCGTCGTCGCCACCCCGGGCCGGCTGATCGACCTGATCGAGCGGAGGGCGGTCAAGCTGGATCGGGTGGCCATGGTCACCATCGACGAGGCCGACCAGATGGCCGACATGGGGTTCCTCCCCCAGGTGCGCCGGATCATGCGCACCGTGCCCTCCGACCGTCAGACCATGCTCTTCTCGGCCACGCTCGACGGCCAGGTCGCCTCGCTGGTCAGCGCCTACATGCACGACCCGGTCCGCCACGAGATCGACTCGGACGCCCCCTCCGTCGAGACGATGGAGCACCGCTTCCTCAAGGTGCACCGGATGGACAAGATGAAGGTGGCCGCCACCCTGGCCCGCCACCACAAGCGCACGCTGATGTTCGTCAGGACCAAGTTCGCCTGCGACCGCCTCGCCCGCGATCTGGGCGATCTCGGGGTCGAGGTGCGCGCCATCCACGGCGATCTGCAGCAGAACGTCAGGGAGAAGGCGCTGGAGCGGTTCAGCATCGGGAGCATCCCGGTGCTGGTCGCCACCAACGTGGCCGCCCGCGGGCTCCACATCGACGATGTCGACCTCGTCATCCACTACGACCCGCCCGAGGACCCCAAGACCTACGTGCACCGTTCGGGACGGACCGCCCGAGCCGGCGAGTCCGGTCTGGTGGTGACGCTGGTGGAGTGGGATCAGGTCAACGAGGTCCTCGGCATCCAGCGCCGAGCCGGGCTCAACGTCCCCATCATCAAGATGTTCTCCAACGACGACCGGCTGGCCGATCTCACCGCGTGGGAGCCGCCCGAGGAGCTGGCCCCGTTCAGGTCGACCAGGCGTCGCCGCCGGTTCTGAAACGCCGAACCGCAGAGGGCCAGGCCCGAGGCGGCGAACCTCAGGTTCCTGGGCATCACCATGGCGCCCAATCCGCTGATGTTCAACCTGAGGTTCCTGGGCATCGCCATGGCGCCTAATCCGCTGATGTTCAACCTGAGGTTCCTGGGCATCACCATGGCGCCCGATCCGCTCAAGTTCGCCGAAAGAAGCCAGGTTTGGCCGCCGCGCCCTCAACTGCGGAGCTGGCCGGGGCTGATCTGCCCGGCCATCCAATAGGGCCGGTCGCGGTCCATGCCCAGCTGCTTGACGATGTCGTATGCGGCCCAGCCGACGATGGCCCCATAGGTGGGGAACGACAGCGGTAGATCGGCCAACCGGTCGACGGTGAGCCCCGCCGCCATCCCTGCCGTGACCAACTGCACCGTGTCGACGGCGCGCTCGCCCACCACGTGACAACCGAGGATCTGCCGGGTGTCCCGATCGGCGATGAGCTTGCAGAAGCCGCGCCGGCGGCCGTCGATGATGCTGCGGGAGAAGTCGGCGAAGTCGATGGTGGACACCACCACGTCGTGGTCGTCACGGGCGGCGGACTCGGTGAGCCCGATCTGGGCGTACTCGGGATCGGTGAAGCTGCCGAACGGGATCAGCTCGTTCTCCATCAGGTGACGGGGCCCCTCGACGGCGTTGGAGGCGGCGTAGTAGCCGGCCCGGTAGGCGGTGGGCACCAGCATCCATTGCCCACAGACATCGCCGGCGGCGAAGATGTGCCCGGCGGACGTCCGCAGATACCCATCCACCTCGACGAAACCGCGCCCGTCGGTGGCGACCCCGGCGGCAGGCAGGCACAGCTCGTCGGCGCCGGCGGACCATCCGACGGCCATCACCACCAGGTCGGTCACCACCTCACGGTCGGCGCCGCCGTGGCGGAACCTGGTCCTCACCCCGGCGCCCGCCGGTTCGAACCCGGTGATTCCCTCGATGCCCTCGAGCACCCGCATCCCGTGCTCCTCGAAGGCGCCGCGCACCGCCGCCGAGACGTCCTCGTCCTCGGTGGGGACGATGCGGGACCCAACCTCCATCAGGGTGACCGTGGTGCCGAGGGCATTGAAGATCGACGCCACCTGGGCGCCGGTGGCGCCGGAGCCCACCACCACCATCGAGGCGGGTAGCGCGGTGAGCCGCCACGCATCGGTGTGGGTGGACGTGTGCTCGAACCCGGGGATGGGGAGCCGCTTGGGCCTCCCCCCGGTGCACAGCACCACCTTGGCGCCGGTGAAGCGGCGACCTCCGGCGCACTCGATCGTGTGGGGATCGACGAAGGACGCCGTCCCCGAGTCCTCGAACACGTCGACCCCGTGCTCGCTGAGGTACTCGACCCTCCCCGCCACCTTGTCGTACTGGGCCACCACCTCGCCCACCCGGTCGACCAGTGCCGGGTAGTCGACCGAGGGCGGCCCGATCACGATCCCGTACTCGGCGAACTGCTTGGTCTCCCGAGCCAGCCGGGCGGCATAGGCCATGGTGCGCACCGGCACCGGGCCGTCGTGGGCGGCCATGCCCCCCACCCGGTCCCTGGTCACCAGCGCGGTGCGGGCGCCGAGGTCGGCGCTGCGGCTGGCGGCGGCGACTCCGGCGGGGCCCCCGCCCACCACGATCACGTCATGGCCCGTCGTCATCATGGTGCCCCCGGTGGTCGCATCGCTGTGGGCGGCAAGCTACCGAGTCACCGGGTCACAGGTCGAGCGTGATCCAGGCCGGGTCGTGGTCCGACCCGTTGCCGCCGAGGCGGTCCCGGCGGTCGATGAAGGCGCCGGTCTGGGCGACCCCGAGCCGTACCGGAGCAGTTGTAGGCACAGATCGGCAGTCCTAGCCTGCAGCGACCGGTTGTCGCCCTCCTGCTCATTATGAGATCAGCAGCGTCTCGGGGAACGGGGGCACATCATGGAAGCGACGACCGACAAGCCAGCGACCCGGGCGCCTGCCCAGAGAACAGGTGGTCCGGCAGACGCCGAGCCACGCGCACCGTGCTGATGGCACCTGGCGTCGAGTTCGACGAGGACACGACGTACGCCCTCACCCAGCTGCGCGACCGGCAGGAGGCCAATCTCCTCGCCCTGCAGCACACCGTGATGGCCCTGCGACGGGCGAGCCGGAGCACCTTCCAGCCTCCGGTTCCGGACGGTCCCGCGCCGACACCCATCGACACGACGCACCTACACGAGCTGGTGGAGTGGCCGAAGGTGGCCGGGATCGAGGGACAGCTTTCGCTCACGGACGCGCCCACGATCGGCGAGTTCCGCCCCGTGATGACCGAGCACCGCAAGGAGGGCGGACTGGGGGTCGAGGACCTCTCCGACGGCACCCACATCTTCGGTGAGCGCCATTGGGGTGGCAATGACCTCATTCGGTTCAGCGTTGGCGCGACCTCGCACTTCGTGCTGCCAATCGAAGCCATCCCTCCCACGCCGTCCAGGGGGCGGTTCCGGTCCGCTCCACCTGCGGACCACCGTGGCTCGATCTTCGGCCAGACCGGCTACTACTTTCCACCGTTCGCGGCCGACGACAAGTGGTGCCATTGCTTCCGCGTGGTCCGTCACGCGCTGTGGCAGCTGGTCAACGGGCAGTGGAAGGCGCTGGGCGACCGACAGCAGTCGGAGACGCTCATCCACCTCGAGAACGTATTCCAGGTCGGCAACCAATTCGTGCCGCTGTCCGGCTTCATGCCCATGCCGGTGATCGATTTCGGGCTCGTCACCCGGAACGAGCCCGTCTGGGCCCAGGTCGAGATCCGGTACGACATCGATCTCGAGGGGGACGCGCTCATCAGTTTCAGCCCGGAGAACAACCCGCCAACTCGGTGGTGCTGCGCACGTTCGGCTGGTGGGCGCGCCCCCTGTAGTCGGACCTGGTCAGACGCGAGCCTTCATCGAGCGGCGGGTACGGGCTCGCTGCCGTCGGGGCGTTGCCGCTCCCCCACCACCTTCGAGATGCTCTCGGCCTGGAGGCGGCGCCGGGCGTCTGCCGCGGCCCCGCCCGCGATCGGGTCCTGAGGGAACGGGACGAACTTGCTCTTGAGGTGGTTGACGTACAGGGTCACCATCCGGTCACCGTTGGCGCGGTTGAGAACCTCGACTTCGAGCAGGTCGCGGGAGGATACCGGCACAGCCGGAGAGGCGGGATGGACCCGGTTCTGGTGCGAGGTGACCGCCCCCAGCGGCAAGCGCGACAGCACCCCGACGTCGATGAACCGGGGATCGTTGCCCTCGACCAGAGCGGCGTAGCGGTAGATGCCTCCCAGGTGGTCGGTGTTGAACTCGCGCAGCACGGCGATGCTCTCCACCTCCTGGACGGCGAGCACCTCTGCATCCATACGAAGAATCCGCTCGGCGACCGCCGTCGTCTCCGACGGGTCCTTCGCCTTGACCAACCGGCCGGCGAAGGTGCGCACCCGGTAGCTGTCTGGATCGGTGAACTCATAGCGCAGGGTGACTCCGCCGACCGGCTCGCCCGTGACGAGGTCCTCGATGGCACCCACGAAGTTCCACCTGGAGAAGAGGTTGTTGAGGTTGAAGGTGCCGATCGACAGCCGCATCGATCGGCCCCTGGCTCAGCTCGCCCTGCGCTGCCGCTCGCGCAGCCGGCGCCGCAGGCGTCGACGCTCTGGAGCGGTCATCCCACCCCACACCCCTTCGGGCTGGTTGGTACTGAGGGCGTAGTTGAGACAGTCCTCGCGGACGGGACAGATGGCGCAGATGGCCTTGGCGGGCGCGGCCGAACTCTCGTCCTCCCCGAGCGGGAAGAAGATGTCGAGGTCGGATCCGGCACAGGCGGCGGCGTCGCGCCACCCTTCGTCGGGCTCCCACACAAGATCGTTGAGCGCCATCACCATGGGCGTTTGCCTCCATCGTCTCGGCTCGCCAGGGGGACCTGGCGACCGTATGAACACCACCGCTTCACTCTCTGTTCCCCGACGAACGCGTCGGAAGACCCGGAGTGCTGCCGGCAGGGAGCCAAGAACGGCGATGGCGCACGGCACAGGGTATATCCCCAATCGCCATCCCGCCAGAGGTTTCGCGAGGTCAGAGCTTCTGGTCGAGAAGGCCGGTGTCCACGTCGTAGAGGAACCCGCCAACCGAGACGGTGTCGGGGATCAGCGGGTGCGACTGCACCATCCGGACGTCCTCCTCCAGGGAGGCCAGTTGGTCTTCGATCACTCCGAAGGACTGCCAGGAGGCGTCCTGACCGCTCGATTCGCTCACCTTCTCCCTGAGGTCGTTCTCGGTGTGCGACGCCATGGCGCACCTCGTGTGGGGCACGATGAGGATTCGTTCGACGTGCAGCAGGTGTACGCCGAGCACCAACGCCTCCAACGCCTCGGTGGTCACCCGGCCGCCGGGATTGCGAAGGATCTTGGCATCGCCGGGCACCAGACCGAGCATGCGGAGCGTGTCGATGCGGGAGTCCATGCAGGTGACAACGGCGATTCCGGCGCGGGCGACACCGTCGAAGCCGCTCGGGTCGAAGGCCACGGCGAACGTCCGGTTGGCGGCGAGGAGGTCGTCGAAGGGACCGGTCATGAGGGGGGCTACATCATACGGAGCGGAGCCCGTGACAGATCGGCCCTCCGATGTCGACCAGCCGCTAGCTTCCCCCCATGCCCGACATGCCGCCGTTCCCCGCTGATCCAACCGAGCTGGCGCGATTCCTCGACTACCGGGGGCGCCACCGCCTCCCCGGGCTGCTCGGTATCGAGATCGTGTCCCTGGACCGCGGCCGGTGCGTGATGCGGATGGAGGTGCAGCGCCGCCACGAGGCGTCACACGGCTACCTCCACGCCGCCACGGTGGTCGCCCTCGCCGACACCGCCGCCGGATACGGATGCGTCGCCTCCCTCCCCGACGGAGCGGTCGGTTTCACCACCATCGAGCTCAAGTCGAACCACACCAGCACCCTGCTGGCGGGGTACATGTCGGCCGCGGCCACCATGGTGCACGGCGGTCGCACCACCCAGGTGTGGGACGCCATGATCACCGCCGAGGAGACCGGAAGGAAGATCGGTCTCTTCCGCAACACCCAGCTCATCCTCTACCCCTGACCCCGATGCGCTTCGTCTGGGACTTCGCCGAGGCTCTGCCGGATGCCTCCGACCACCTGGGGATGCGGGGCCGCACCATGCGGGACCTGGCGGCGTCAGGGTTTCCGGTGCCTGCGGGATTCACCGTCAGCGACCTCGCCTGTCGCCGCTTCCTCGGTTCCGGGGAGCTTCCTCCAAAGGCATGGGATCAGATCGCCGAGGCGGTGGGGCGGCTTGGTGCCGCCTCTCCGCTCGGCCGACCGCTGCTGTTGGCGGTTCGGTCGAGCCCGCCGGTGCCGATGCCCGGCATCCTGGCCAGCGCCCGCCTTGTCGGAGTCAACCCGGAGTCGCGAGCCGACCTCGCCGCCTGGGCCTCGCCCGGGTTCGCCAGGTCGATCCAGACCGAATTCCTGAAGGGCCTGGCTGCGCTGCGCCAGGTCCCGCGGCACCGGGTGGAGGGGGTGCTGGCCGATCCGGAGCTGCTCGAGGCGCTGATCGTGGAGGAATCGCAGCGGATTGTCCCCGTCGATCCGTTGACCCAGCTCCGGGAGGGCATCGAGGCGGTTCTCGCCTCATGGGACTCCACCGAGGCGCGCCGCTGGCGGTGGCGCCACGACGTCGCCGACGAGGTGGGGACCTCGGTGATCGTCCACACCATGATGTTCGGCTCATCCGGCGAAGGCTCGGGCAGCGGGGTCGCCTTCAGCCGCAACCCCGAGACCGGCGATGCGGCCCCCGTCGTTGTGTTCGCCGCCGGTGCGGATACCCCGGTCGACACCGGCCCCGGCGGGCTCGATGAGCTCGAGGAGACGAGCCCCCTGGCCGCCCGGTCCCTCCTCGACATCGTGTCCAGGCTCGATGACAAGGCGGGCGACATGATGCGGGTCGATTTCGTGTGCGAGCGGGGGCGGCTGTGGCTGCTCGAGGCCCGGCCCGGTGAGCGCAGCGCCAGGGCCGGGGTCCAGATTGCCGTCGATCTGGCCGAATCGGGCCGGATCGACCGGGACCAGGCGCTGCTGCGGGTGGACGCCGACAGCCTGGAGACCATGCTCCACGACCGGATCATCCCCGGCAATGCCTCGCCGATCATCGTCGGCGGGGCCGCATCCCCCGGTGCCGCCACCGGCCAGATCGTGTTCGACGCCCGATCGGCCGAGGAGGCGGGGCGCTCCGGCCGGGCGGTGATCATGGTCCTGCGCGAGACCACCCCCGAGGTCCTGTCCGGCGTCATCGCCGCCGCCGGGGTGCTCACCAGCCACGGTGGGGGGACCTCGCACGCCGCCGTGGTGGCTCGGGGCACCGGGACACCGGCGGTGACCGGGACCGACGTCGCCGTCGACACCGACCGGGGGGAGCTCCGCATCGGCGCCGTCCGTCTCGTCGCCGGCGACGTGATCACCATCGACGGCACCACCGGCGCCGTCTACCAGGGGGCCGTACCGTTGGAGCCGGCCACCACCTCCGAGGCGCTGGAGACGCTGTTGGGCTGGGCGGACGAGGTGCGCCGGCTGCAGGTGTGGGCCAACGCCGACCGGCCCGACGACGCCGCCCTGGCCCGCGCCAATGGAGCGGAGGGGATCGGGCTGGCCCGCACCGAGTACATGTTCACCGGTGACCGTCTCGAGGTGGTGCGGCAGATCATCCTCACCGACGACGACAAGGAGCGGTCGACGGCGCTGGGCCGGCTCGAGGATCTGCAGATCGGCGACTTCGAGCGGCTGCTCGCCCC
>JBPCMS010000103.1:0-8670 GCA_051002015.1 Acidimicrobiia bacterium | reverse complement strand
CGATCCTGGTGCGGGCCCCTGACAGCCTGGCGCTGTCGCGGGTCAGCATCCAGGCATAGGCGAGCAGGTGGTGGCCGAGGGGGATGGCCTGCGCCTGCTGGAGGTGGGTGTAGGCGGCGACGATGGTACCGGTGTGGCGCTCGGCCTGGGCGACCAGGGCGGCGACCAGCCGGTCGATCTCGGCCAGCCTGGCGTCCACCGCCTCGGCCAGGTACAGCCGCAGGTCCAGGCACACCTGGTCGTTGCGGGAGCGGCCGGTTTGGAGCTTGCCCGCCACCGGGCCGGCGATCTCGGTGAGCCTGCGCTCCACCGCGGTGTGGACGTCCTCGTCGCTCTCGAGGAACGGGAACGAGCCGGCCTCCGCCTCGGCCCTCACAGCCTCGAGCCCCCTGCCCAGCGCGTCGGTCTCGTCTGCCGACAGGATGCCCCGCCCACCAAGCATGGAGACGTGGGCCAGCGAGCCACGGATGTCGTGGGTGAGGAGCCGCCGGTCGGTGCGGTCGACGGTGAACCGCCACAGGGCCTCCCCGGGACCGGCGGCGAGACGGCCACTCCAAAGGGTGAATGTTGGGTCGCTCACCGGTGCCTGCTCGACCGCGACCGTCGGGCCGCCGTAATAGCCGGCGCGGTCGGCACCGGGTCACCCAACGTAATCACTCGCCTCCGCCGATCCGATGCTCGGCGAATGTCCGCAACCGGAGCGACTGGAGCCGGATGA
Organism: Acidimicrobiia bacterium; assembly: GCA_051002015.1. Lineage (GTDB taxonomy): Bacteria > Actinomycetota > Acidimicrobiia > Spongiisociales > UBA5794 > JACDBE01. Next base: position 7,952 of record JBPCMS010000103.1, on the reverse strand, counting down.
AGCCGGTTGCGTCGCCCTGGTCGTAGACGTCGTCGGCCTCGAAGGTGGCGGTTGCCTCGTCATAGAGGTTGTGGCTGTCGGAGCGTCGACCCTGGACGATGGCCTGCCCCTTGTACAGCATCAGTCGCGCCTCGCCGTTGACCCTGGTCTGGACCTGATCCATGAAGGCCTGCAGCGCCTGACGCTCCGGGGAGAACCAGAACCCGTTGTAGACCATCTCGGCGTACCGGGACACCAGCTCGTCGCGGAGATGGGCCACTTCCCGGTCGAGCGTGATCGACTCCACGGCGCGATGGGCGTGATAGAGGATGGTCCCTCCCGGCGTCTCGTACACACCGCGGTTCTTGATCCCGACGAACCGGTTCTCGACGATGTCCACCCGTCCCACCCCGTGCCTGCCCCCCATGGTGTTGAGCGTGGTGAGCAGGTCGACCGGCCCCATCTCGACCCCGTCCACCGACATCGGGGTGCCGTTGGCGAACCCGACCGTCACCACCTCCGGCCGGTCGGGGGCGTCGACGAGGCTGTTGGTCATCCGAAACATGCCGGCCGGCGGCGCCCACCCACGGGTCCTCGAGCACCCCGCCCTCGTAGGAGACGTGGAGCACGTTGGCGTCGATCGAATACGGCTTCTGCGGGGTCACCGGCACCGGGATCCCGTGCCGCCCGGCGTAGGCGACGCAGTCGGCCCGACCTCTGAGGTCCCACTCCCGCCAGGGGGCGATCACCTTGATGTCCGGCTTCAGGGCGTACGCGGCCAGCTCGAAGCGCACCTGGTCGTTGCCCTTCCCGGTCGCCCCGTGGGCGATGGCGTCGGCGCCGGTTGCCTCCGCCGCCCGCACCAGGCCCCTGGCGATGATGGGGCGGGCCAGCGAGGTGCCCAGCAGGTAGTAGCCCTCGTAGATGGCGTTTGCCCGCAGGGCGGCGAACACGAACTCCTCGACGAAATCGTGACGGAGATCCTCGGTGATGGCCTCGACCGCCCCGGTCGCCAACGCCTTCCTGGCCGCCTCCTCCACCTCATCGCCCTGACCGACATCGGCGGTGTAGGCCACGACCTCGGCCTGGTACTCCTCCTGGATCCAGCGGAGGATGACCGAGGTGTCCAGCCCCCCGCTGTAGGCGAGCACGACCCGCTTGACCCGCTCCTTCGACCTCATGCATCCACGCCCCGTGCGGAGAGCTGCTCGATGAGCCCGCTCCCACCCACCTTCTCGGATGCAACCACCAGCAGGGTGTCGTCGCCGGCGACCGTGCCCAGCATCCCGTCGAGCCGGACGCGGTCGAGGGCGCTGCCCACCACGTGCGCCGCCCCCGGCCTGGTGTGGATGATCAGCAGGTTGCCCGACGTGGCGAACACATCGACGAACTCGTTGATGACCAACGCCAGCTTCCGGTCGACCGGGCCGCCCGTCGGCGTCTCCTCGGGTATCTCGTAATGGTGACCGCCGTTCTCGGTCCTGGCCTTGACCGCGCCGATCGCATCGAGGTCGCGCGAGACCGTGGCCTGGGTGACCGGATAGCCGGCCGATTCGAGCATCTCCACCAGCTCGTGCTGCGACTCGATCTCGCCCGACCTGACCAGACGGCGCACCAGACGACGTCTGTTGGCGACCGAACCGTTCACGGGACCTCCTCCATGGTGATCATCGTTCCGACTCCCTCGGGGGTGAAGATCTCGAGCAGGACAGCGTGCTGGACTCGCCCGTCGAGGATGTGCACCCGATCGACCCCGCCCCGCACCGCGGCGACGCAGGCGGTCAGCTTGGGCAGCATCCCGCCGCTGACGGCGCCCGCACCGAGCAGGTCGTCGACCTCGTCGACCACGATCCGCCAGATCAGCGTGTCGGGGTCGGCGGGGTTCCGGTACAGCCCCTCGACGTCGGTGAGGCACACCAGCTTCGAGGCCCCCAGGGCAACGGCGATGGCGGCGGCGGCCGCATCGGCGTTGACGTTGTACACCGCCCCGTCCTCACCCCTGGCCAACGGGGCCACCACGGGGACGAAGCCCTGATCGATCAGGGCGACCAGCACGCTGGGGTCCACCTTGACCACGTCGCCGACGAACCCGAGCCGTTCATCCGCCCTCCTGGCGACCAACAGGTTGCCGTCGAGCCCCGTCACCCCTGCGGCCACCGACCCGTGGGCGTTGACCAGCCTGACCAGATCGGGGTTGACCTCACCGGCGAGCGTCGCCTGCACCACCCGCATCGCCTCGGCGTCGGTGACCCTGCGCCCGTCCACCCATCGCGGCTCGACCCCCCGGCGCCGCATCGCCGCCGAGATGTGTGGCCCGCCGCCGTGGACGATGACCGGCCGGATACCGGAGAAGTGGAGCATGGCCACGTCGTCGGCGAACGAGGCCCGAAGCGTGTCGTCGACCATGGCGGCGCCGCCGTACTTGATGACGACGGTGCTGCTCCGGTAGGCGCGGATGAACGGCACCGCCTCGGAGAAGACCCGGGCCTTGGCCATGGTCCCCGCGATCCGCTGCTTGCCCGATGATGGCGCCCCGTGGCCGGTGGTCACGGCATCGTTCCCGCCGCCGGGAGGCCGGTCTCCTCGGGGAGGCCGAGCATCAGGTTGGCGCATTGGACCGCCTGGCCGGCGGATCCCTTGAGTAGGTTGTCGAGGACGGACACCACCACCACCGATCCGGTCGACCGGTCGAGATGCACCGAGATGAGGCACCGGTTCGACCCGGTCACCCATCGGGTCTGGGGCGGGTCGCCGACCACGGACACGAACGGGGTCGAGGCGTACCGCTTGGCCAGGGAGTCGACCAGGTCGCCCCTGGTGACCCCGTCCCCGGCCACCGCATACCCGGTGGCCAGCAGGCCCCGCATCATCGGTACCAGGTGGGGGGTAAAGGTGACGGAGGGGGTCACCCCGGCCACGGCCTCGAGCGCCTGTTCGATCTCGGGCCGGTGACGGTGGGCCCCGATCCCGTAGGCGGTCACGTTGCCATCGACCGCCCCGAACATGAGATCCGCCCTGATCGACCGGCCGGCGCCGCTGACCCCGGATTTGGCGTCGACCACCACCTTGGGCCCGATCAACCCGTCGCCGAGCAGGGGGGCCAGGGCGAGCACCGCCGCGGTCGGATAGCAGCCGGCCACCGCCACCCGGGGCGCCGACCGGATCCGGTCACCGAACAGCTCGGGGATCCCGTAGACCCATGATCCGATCTGGTCCGGGTGCGGGGGATCGGCGCCGTAAGCCTCGACGAACCGCCCCACCGAGGCGAAGCGCAGGTCGCCGCCCAGGTCGGCAACCGCAATCCCCCGACCCGCCAGGGTCACCGCCGCCTCGGCCGAGGCCCCGTTGGGGAGCGCCAGGAAGACGAGGTCGGCCTGGAGCGTCTCGGGGTCGAGGGCGGCGAGCATCCGGTCACCGCCGCCAAGATGGGGATGCACCGACCCCAACGGCAACCCTGCCGATGATCGGGCGCCGAGCCCGGTCACCACCAGCCCGGGGTGGGTGTCGATCAGCCGCACCAGCTCCCCACCGGAGTACCCGGAGGCGCCCAGCACGGCGACACCGAACTGCGTTGGCGATCGCATGGCGAACATAATACGCATACTTGCATGAACAGACCAGACGGCTCGGAGCCACCGCCAAAACGGTCGGCGCCCGGCGTCGGATACCCTCACCCCAACCCGGGGACCGAGGAGCGCCGTGCAGCCCGTCACCATCGTCATGGTCACCGACATGGACCGGTCGCTCGACCGGCGCCGCCGACCGTTCCCATCGGCCCCGGTGCACGACAGTTCTCCGTCCCGGTCCGAGCCGTCGTTCGGCGGCGGATCGATGATCATCGCCCATCCCGACCGCCTCGTCATCGAGGACGACCAGCACCTTCGGCCGGGGACGGCCGGCGGATGACCTCGGTTCGTGCCCGGTGCGGATGGCGCCTGCTGTCCGTCCTCGCCGCCGCCGTGTCTGCGGTGGCGCTGACCCCGGCGACGGCCCTCGCCCACGGTCTTGGCGGGCGGGCAGACCTTCCGGTGCCGGTCGGCTACTTCGCCGCCGGCGCCGGGGTGGTGGTGGTCTCGTTCCTGATGGTGTCGGCCCTGTGGACGTCGCCCCGGCTCCAGGGCCCGGTCATCGACGCCGACACGCCGCCTCGACCCAGCCGGTTCGGGTCGATCCTGCGGGTCGTCGGGGTGGCCCTGTTCACCCTGGTGATCATCGCCGGGCTGGCCGACGGCACCGGGTCGACGCTCAACGTGACCCCGGTGCTGGTCCTCATCGGCTTCTGGCTGGTGGTCCCATTCCTGTCGCCGCTGATCGGCGACTGGTGGCGCTGGATGAGCCCGTGGGGCTGGCTGAGCCGCCGCCTCAACACATCCGTCCCCGAGCGACCCGATCTGGTGGACCGGTTCGGGGTGGCCCCGGCGACCCTGTCGCTGCTCGGGTTCACCTGGCTGGAGCTGGCGTCCCCGAATTCGAGCGACCCGAGGACCCTGGCCATCGCCGCCCTGGTGCTCACCGGGGTGATCGTCGCCGCCGGGCGGGTGGCGGGACCCGAGTCCGGGCTCCGGCTCGTCGACGGGTTCCACACCTGGTTCGGCCTGCTCGGCGCCGTCGCCCCCCGGGACCGGACCACGGTCGGGGACCGCCCCACCGGCTGGGTCCGCACCCTGGCCGCCATGCCGTCGTGGCGTGGTCTGTCGTGGCTGCTGGTGGTGATGATCGGGACCGTCACCTACGACGGGATCTCCGGCACCGACTGGTGGATCGGTCTGGTGGGGTCGCTCCGCAACGAGATGTGGTTCGAGACCCTGGCGCTGGCCGGTTGGGTGGCGGCGATCGGCGTCGCCTACTTTTGCCGCCTCCTGGTACTCGGCGCGGGTGGCAGGCTCGGGCCGTACCGTCGGCGCCGTGGCCGATCGGTTCGCCCACACCCTGGTGCCCATCGCCCTCGCCTACGCCCTCGCCCACTACCTCACCCGGGTCCTCTTCGAGGGGCAGATCCTCATTGCGGCCGCCAGCGACCCGTTCGGGGATGGGGTGGAACGTGTTCGGCACCGCCGACCGCAGGATCAGCTTCTGGATGAGCCCCGACGTCGTGTGGTACCTCCAGGTAGCCACCATCGTCGGCGGTCACGTCTCCGGGGTGATCCTGTCCCACGATCGGGCCCTTGCCGACTTCGGTGAGGAGGCGGCGGTGCGCACCCAACATGCCATGCTGGTGCTGATGGTCGCCCTCACCTCCCTCGGCCTCTTCATCCTCGCCGGATGATGGGCGCCGCACCCTGGCTGATCGCCCACCAGGGCGGATGGGACGAGATCCTGCTGTTCGTCGGCCCCGTCGCCCTGGCCATCGGCGGCGTCCGCTGGGCGGAGCGCCGGGCCAGGGCGCGCCGAGAGGCGGACGGCGCGGCGGCTACCGTCACCCCACCCACCAAAGAGGACGGCGAGCCGTGACCACCGCTCCAACCACAACCACAGACCGGGCCATGGTTGAGGCGCGGCTCGACCGGTTGCTCGCCGAGCACGACCCCAACGGCGACCGGCACGAGTTCATGGGCGCCCAGTTCGACTTCGGGCTTGCCTGGGTCCGCTTCCCGGTGGGCGAGGGGGGGCTCGGGTTGGCCCCGCAGCTCCAGGATGTCATCGACGGCAGGCTCGATGCCGCCACCCGGCACCGACCATCGGGCTTCGACGTCATCGGGCACGGCATGGGAGCCCCGATGCTGGTCGCCCACGGCACCGAGGAGCAGAAGCGCCGCCATCTCCGCCCCCTCTTCACCGGTGAGGAGATCTGGTGCCAGCTCTTCTCCGAGCCGGGGGCGGGCAGCGACTTCGCCGGGCTGTCGACCCGGGCGGTCGCCGACGGCGACGAGTGGGTGGTCAACGGCCAGAAGGTGTGGACCACCGTGGCCCACGTCTCGGCGTGGGGGATGCTGGTCGCCAGGACCGACCCGGACCTGCCCAAGCACCAGGGGCTCACCTACTTCCTGATGGAGATGGAGACGGAAGGCGTCGAGGTCAGGCCGCTCCGCCAGATCACCGGCGAGGCCGAGTTCAACGAGGTCTACATGACCGACGTCCATATCCCGGACAGCAACCGCATCGGCGGGCGAGGCGACGGCTGGAAGGTGGCGCTGACCACCCTGATGAACGAGCGGGTGGCGATCGGGGCAAACGTGGTCCCCCGCAACTCGGGGGCGATCGGGCAACTCGTCGAGACGTGGCGCCGCACCGGCGGGACCGAGGAGGATCGGGACCGCGTGGTGAAGCTGTGGGTGGAGGCCGAGGCGGCCCGGCTCACCAACATCCGGGCTCACCAGAACCGGAGCACGGGAACCCCCGGTCCCGAGGGATCCACCGCCAAGCTGGTGTACGCCGAGCTCAACAAGCGGATCTACGAGCTCGCCGTCGACCTGCTCGGTCCCGAGGGGATGCTCTACGACACCTACGAGTCGATCCAGCCGCAGACCCCCGAGGAGGTGCCGAAGGACGTCAGGCGGCGCTTCCTGAGGTCCCGGGCCAACTCGATCGAGGGGGGCACCTCCGAGATCATGCGCAACATCCTGGGTGAGCGGGTGCTCGGTCTTCCCGGGGAGCCCCGTTCCGACCGCGAGCTCCCGTGGGCCAAGGTTCCCAGGAGCTGACCATAGGAACCCGGGGTGGTTGACCCGGGGATGGCGCTGCGGGGTGGGCGCACCGCCGGCGGCGCCCCCGCCGACCTGGCCATCGCCGGTGGTGTCCTCGGTCCGGATCCTGCTGGCGGGCCTGCGCTGGACCTGGGTGGGCTGGTCGTCTCCCCCGGCTACCTCGACCTACAGATCAACGGCGGGCTCGGGCTCGATTTTACCACCGACCCGGAGACGATGTGGGAGGTGGGGGCCAGCCTCCCCGCATCCGGGGTCACCGCCTTTCTCCCCACCCTCGTCTCCACCGACCTCGAGGTCGTCGACGCCGCCCGCCGGGTGGTGGTTGCCGGGCCCCCCCACGGGTACGCAGGCGCCGCGGTGCTCGGTCTGCACGTCGAGGGGCCGTTCCTGGCGCGGTCTCGCCGCGGCGCCCACGACCCCGGGAAGCTCCGCCATCCCTCCCCCGACCTGGTCGGAGGCTGGTCGCCCGCCACCGGGGTTCGGATGGTGACGCTGGCCCCCGAGCTACCCGGGGGGCTCGCCACCATCGCCGCCCTCGCCGGCAACGGCGTCGTGGTGTCCCTCGGCCACTCGGACGCCACCTTCGACCAGGCGATGGCCGGCTTCGATGCCGGGGCGACCATGGCCACCCACCTCTTCAACGCCATGTCGGGCATGGCCCACCGCTCCCCGGGGTTGGCGGCCGCCACCCTGGCACATCCCACCGTGGCGGCCGGGCTGATCGCCGACGGGCACCACGTCGACGCCGGTGCGGTGCGGGTGGCGCGGGCCGCCCTCGGGCCCGACCGCATCGTTCTGGTCACGGACGCGGTCGCTCCCACCGGAGCGATCTCGGGGCTGACACCTTGTTTCATGACGTCGGGGCAATAGCCCTCGTCGTCGACAGAGAAAGCGGTGAGGCCGAACCAAACCAGCAGGACAACGTCCATCCAAGCGAGGCGACCGAAGGGACGAGCGTGAGTTCGGTCACTCGACCTCCGATGATCCTATTGATGTTGGTGATCTTCGGAACCTAGCGTGCCGAGCTGGGCGATGGCGCCATCGACCAGTTGGTATGCCGACCGGCTACGGAGGGCTCTTTGTTGATGCGTTCTGCCGCCCGCTCGTTCATCCATCGGGATGAACGAGCAGCGCTGAGGGCCGAACTTGTCCGTTCGCCAATGACGGTGGCGCCTCCGGTGGCCAACGCAACTACCGGGTTAACCTCGGCGTGGCTCCCAGGGGTTCTTCGAATCTCAGCCTGCCCGCCATGTTCGGTGGAGGTTGTTCTGAAGCGACCTGAGTCATCAAGGGCGAAGTCCTTGTCGGGCTTCGCCCTTGATCGTCGAT
>JBPCMS010000102.1:0-8833 GCA_051002015.1 Acidimicrobiia bacterium | reverse complement strand
ATGAGCTTGGCGACGACCTGCACCGTGCGGCGAGCGGGCGGAGGCAGGCGGGTGAGCACCGAGCACGTCTCGAAGGCGGCGTGGCCGGCCAGGCCGAGCCTACGACGGCGCAGCGCCTCGATCGTTGTCTGGTTAGCTGGTGATCAACGACCACCAGGGCAAGGGCGACACTGGTGTCGACGAGGATGTCGGGCTCACTACCCCTGTTCGGCATCACGGAGGGTACGGACGTCGGCATCGTCGATGCTACGATCCGAAGGCGGGATCACCAGGCGCCCGGATCGTTCCTCGAACCCAGAACCAGGTATCGGTTCCACCCGGAGCGCCGTGCCGTCGGCTACCACCTCAACCTCGCCGGGTCCCAGCCCAAGTCGATCACGGAGTGGCTTGGGAATCACCAAACGCCCTGCCTTGTCAATGGTTCCACGCATGGTGTCACGATACCAGGGCGCCCGGTTGGAGCTGAGTTTCCCGAGGTGCGCGGAGAGCGGATCTGGTAGAGCGACCAGGTACTCCGGGGAGTGGCATCGGCGTGGTCGATGCCGGACGCCGTCCGGCGGGCTCACATCAGAAGGTGTTGCACTGGTTGGGATCGCCGGTCTCGTAGCCGGTGGTGAACCACTGCATCCGCTGCTCGGACGAGCCGTGGGTCCACGACTCGGGGCTGACCTGGCCGGTGGTGGTGCGCTGGATGTTGTCGTCACCGACGGCGGCGGCGGCGTCGAGCGCCGCCTGGATGTCGCCCGGTTGAAGAACGTCTTCCCGCTGGTAGAGGTTGTTGGCCCAGATCCCGGCCAGACAGTCCGCTTGCAGCTCGAGCCGCACCGAGAGCTCGTTGGCGTTGGCCGGGTCCTGCTGCTGCATCTGCTGGACCTGGGACATGATCCCAAGCTCGTTCTGGACGTGGTGGCCGATCTCGTGGGCGATCACGTACGCCTGGGCGAACTCGGCCTCACCGGCGCCGAACCGCTGTTGCAGCTCGCCGAAGAAGTCGAGGTCGATGTAGACGGTGGTGTCGACCGGGCAGTAGTGGGGGCCGATCGCCGACTGGGCGCCGCCGCATGCCGACTGGGTTGCCCCGCTGAACAGCACCAGAGTGGCCGGGTTGTACTGCCGCCCCGAGCCGGTGAAGATGTCCTCCCAGGTGGTCTCGGTGCTCCCCAACACCCGGCGGACGAAGTCCTCGGACTCGTCGATGCCCTCGAACTCCGGGGATTGGGTGCCCTCGGTGGCCGGCTGCTGCTGGTTCACCTGGTTGAGCAGATCACCCAGCCCGCCGTCGCCATCACCGCCGAGCAGACCGCCGAACAGCGCCAGCAACAGGCCGATCAGCCCGGCGCCCCCGAGCCCTGCTGCGGTCTTGCCGCTCATCCCGCGCCTGTCCTGGACGTTCTCGCTTGTCTCCAGCTTGCGCCAGCGCATCCCTACTCCTGATCGGCCGTCTGCCGCCAGAAATTTACCCGATCGCGACCCGCAGGCGGGACGGTACGCCTGGCCCGCTCAATTTTCGGTGAGATGCCGCCGGGCGCGTTTGCCACTGCGACCTGCTGCGTCGACGATGTACCGCAGTCGGACCCCGGAGGTAAGGAGCCAATGACCTCGTTCGAGCTCTCCCAGGAGCATGAGGCCTTCCGCAAGGTGGTGGGCGAGTTCGCCGAGGCCGAGATCGCACCGCATGCCGCCCGGTGGGACCGGGACCACGTCTTCCCTGAGGACGTGGTGGGGAAGATGGGGGATCTGGGGCTGTTCGGGCTGCCCTTCCCCGAGGAGATCGGCGGCGGCGGTGGCGACTTCACCAGCCTGTGCGTCGCCATCGAGGAGATCGGCCAGGTGGACCAGTCGATCGGCATCACCCTCGAGGCCGCCGTCGGGTTGGGGATCAACCCCATCGTCTCCTACGGCACGCCGGAGCAACGGGAGCGGTGGCTCCCCGATCTGTTCGCCGGCCGTGCCCTCGCCGCCTTCGGCCTCACCGAGCCAGACGCCGGGTCGGATGCCGGAGCCACCCGCACCAGGGCCGTCCTCGACGGCGACGAGTGGGTGATCGACGGTGCCAAGGCGTTCATAACCAACTCGGGGTCGTCACTCACCTCGGTGATCGGCGTCACCGCCCGCACCGGCGAGGACGAGATCAGCACCATCCTGGTCCCGGCAGGCACCCCGGGGCTGATCGTCGAACCGGCCTACCACAAGATGGGATGGCACGCCTCGGACACACACGGGCTGGTGCTCGACGCCTGCCGAGTGCCTGCGGACCACCTGCTGGGGGAGCGGGGTCGGGGACTGCGCCAGTTCCTCGCCGTGCTCGACGAGGGGAGGATCGCCATCGCCGCCCTCGCCCTCGGTCTGATCAGAGCCTGTCTCGAGGCCAGCGTCGATTACGCCAAGCAGCGTCACGCCTTCGGAGCGCCGATCGGGAGGAACCAGGGGGTGGCCTTCCCCATCGCCGACATCCAGGTGATGGTCGAGGCGGGGCGCCTGCTGGTCTACCGGGCGGCGGCGCTGCGGGATGCCGGCGAGGACATCACCCAGGCAGCCTCGGTTGCCAAGCTGTACGCCACCGAGGCGGCGGTGACCGCCACCAGGATCGCCACCCAGGTCCACGGCGGCTCGGGCTTCATCGAGGAGAGTCCGGTGGCCCGCTTCTACCGCGACGCCAAGATCCTCGAGATCGGCGAAGGGACCTCCGAGATCCAGCGCCTCATCATCAGCAGAGGCCTCGGCCTCCCGGTGACCTGAGCAGGCGGGGAGGGCAGCCGGACCGTAGTGGCCGGGGCCTCGGTATCCCACCCCACCTCGCCGAGCCGAGGCACCCCTCCCAATGGGAGGGGAAAGGAGGCAGCGGGGGCGGGGAGAGAACCACAGCTTCCTAGAGTTCGGGGCGATGCGACGATGGATTCGACAGGGAGCGGTGGTGGCCGCACTCGGGCTGCTGGCGGGGTCGTGCAGCGGGGGCGACAACGTCGACGCCACCCAACCCGCCCCCTCGACCACCACCGCAACCACGGCGGCGACCACGGCGACCACCACGACGGCGCCTCCGCCGCCCCCGGTGACGGTGGGCGCCCGGTTCGACGTCACCGACTTCGGGGCCATCGCAGACGGTCGGAGCGACAACACCGGGGCCTTCCAGGCGGCGGTCGACGCCGCCGCCGAGAACGGCGGTACGGTGGTGGTGCCCCCCGACGGCGGGCAGGGCGGATACGTGCTGAACGGCACCGTCTCGCTGCCATCGGGGGTGGCGCTGGTGGGGAGCCCGGCAGGGCCGACCATCGACCCGAGCGGCCCCTACCCCTGGCCCGACACCGACCTGGTGGGGGTCAAGATCCTGATCCGCCCCATCGACAACGATCAGCCCGCCTTTCGCCTGGGCACCGGGACCACGGTCAGGGGTCTGTGGCTGTCGTACGATCAGCAACCGATGCCGTCGGACGCCGAGATCTCGGCCATAGACGGGGAGTACGGGTACCGGTCATTCGAGAACGCCAGGACCTTCTTCGTCGACGAGTACGTCCCGGTGATGGCGCCCACCTTCTTCATCGAGCGGGGCGATCACGTCACCATCGCCGATGTCGTGGCCGACCGCTACTACGACTTCCTCTACATGCAGACCGGGGGACCGCTCCGGGTCGACGGCGTCAGCCTCTACGGATACAACAAGGGGTTCGTGGTCGAGGACTCGGACGTCCGCAACATCTTCACCAACATCGATTTCCGTCCCGCCGTGGGGCCGGTGGTGCCCGGCCCCGACGGCGATGGGAACACGTGGAGCTGGGTATTTGGGGCGATCGCCTCCCGCCATGACAACGTCGGGTTCCATCTGGCCCGCTCCTCCGCATTCGTGCTCGAGTCGGTGTCGTTCGAGGGGATGCACACCGGGGTGCGGATGGGGTCGTCCTTCGATTTCCCCGTGGTCAACCCCGACACCGACACGGTGTTCTCCAGCCCCTCCGGGCAGGGGGCCTGGGGCCAGATCGGCAACGTGGCGATGCGCGACGTCGCCATCGGCTTCCACCTGGTGGGCCCGTCCACCCAGCCGATCCAGATGAACAACGTGTCGGTCGACCTCGGCATCTCCGACGGGACCGGATTCGAGGCGATCAGCGGCACCGGCGACTACGTCCAGGTCAGCGCCCAGGCCATGATCCGGGTCGAGGCGACCTACGCCGCCGTGAACAACGGCGACCCCGCTCAGGTCCCCGGGATTCTCGCCACCAACCTGTCCGTATCCGGTGTGGCGTCCTCGGAACGGTATGCCGAGGCGGCCGCCAACGCCGCCGACATCAACGGCCGGATCTTCCTGATCAACGGCGATCTGGGGATGCAGATCCTGGGCTTCGCCGTGGGTCATCCCTACGACGAGAGCACCACCGTCGCCGGTGGGAGCGACGCCGGCGACGTGATCATCCACATCCGCGCCTATCTGGCATCCGGCCGGCCCGAGTCCGACAAGTTGGTTGACCAGGCTGGTGTCGAGGTGCTGACCCCCGACATCCTGATCGTGGAGCGCCCGGTGATCGTCCCTCCGCCCCCGTCCCCGTCCCCGACGCCGACCACGTCGACATCGGCGGCACCGACCGACACCAAGGCACCGGTGGAGCCGCCGCCGACGACCACACCCGGGGGCTGAGGGTCGCAGCCGGCGGCCGGGTCAGCTCCCGTCGCCGACCGCCGGGAGCAGGGCGAGCACGCTGCCGATGGGGTCGGCGTCCGTCGGATCCTTGTCCGGCCGGTAGCCCTTGACCCTGGCAAACCGCAGCGCCACCCCACCTGGATAGCGGGGGCTGATCTGGACCCCGTCGAAGGCGATCTCGACGACCAACTCGGGGCGAACCTCGACCACATGCCCGTGGCGCCCCGTCTCGAGGCCGAGCAGGTGCTCGGTCTGCCAGGCGAGCATGGCGTCGGTGAGACCCTTGAACGTCTTGCCCAGCATCACGAACCCGCCTGTGGGATCACGCGCCCCAAGGTGGAGGTTGGAGAGCCAGCCGCTCCTCCGCCCCGATCCCCACTCCACGGCGAGCACAACCAGATCGAGGGTGCGCACCGGCTTCACCTTGAGCCACGCCCCGCCCCGCATCCCGGCCTCGTACGCGGCGTCGAGCCGTTTCACCATCACCCCCTCGTGCCCGGCGGCGAGGGTGCGGTCGGTGAATTCGGCGGCGACGGCGAGGTCGGTGGTGGACACCCGGTCGACCAGCAACTCGGCGGGCAGGGTGTCGAGGGCAGCGAGCCGATCGGACAGGGGAAGGTCGATGAGGTCGGAGCCTTCGAGGTGGATGACGTCGAAGAACCGGGGGGTGAGCGATCGGCGGTCCCGCTCCCCGGCTGTGTCCGAGCTCGTTCCGAAGCGCGACATCGTCGCCTGGAAGGGGAGCGGCCGGTGATCGGGACCAAGGGCGATGGCTTCCCCGTCGAGGATCGCCGCCGTCACCGGGAGGTCCGCTACCCGTTCCACGATCTCGGGGAGGCGGTCGGTGACCTCGTTGAGGTTGCGGGTGTAGATGCGGATGTCGCCTCCCAGCCGGTGGATCTGGATGCGGGCTCCGTCGAGCTTGGCCTCCACCGACATCGGCGCATCGGCAGGGAAGACGGCGTCGAGGCTGTCGGCGGTCTGGGCCAGCATCGGTTGGATGGGGCGCAGGAGGCGGAGGCGGACCCTGCCGAGGGCGGTCTCGCCCCCCTCGAAGGCGATCGAGGTCGCTTCGACCAGGTCGCCGGTGATCATCGCCGCCCGGCGCACCAGGGCGTGGGGGGTGGCCGAGGCGGCGGCAACCGCCTCGGCCATCAGCCCCTCGGTCGAGCCCTGGCGCAGCTCGCGCAACAGCAGCCGGCGGAGGAAGTCCTGCTCGGCGGCGGTGGCGGCGGCGAACAGCCGGTGGAGCAGGTCACGCCTCCGCCCCACCGAGCCCGGGCCGGAGATACCGGCGATGCTCTCGAGGGTGTCGTCGGCGCCGGCCAGGGTGAGGGTCGGATGGGCAGACGGTGCCACGTCGAGGGCGGCGATGGTCGCCCTGCCGATCCCGAGCCGGTCCTGGCGGGGCTCGCCCGCCAGGAAGGCGACGGCGACGGGCCGCTCGACCGGGTCGACCGTGGCGAGCAGCTCGGCCAGAACGGCCACCTTGGCCCGGCGCGACCGGGTGGCGCCGACCGCTTCGGATGCGGCCACGACCGCGGCCAGACCGGGCTCACGCTGCATGGATTGGGATCGTACGGCCCGGCGGTGACAGATATGGCACCGGACATCCTCCGCGCACCCGTCGCAGGGGTTAAGATCCATCGTTCGCCCTGGAGAACCCGGGCGACGACGGGCGTGAGGAAAACGGGGGGTACCTTGACTCGACATGCAACCGTGCGCTGGACGCTTGCCGCCGCCGCGTTGATGCTGGTGGCGGCCGCATGTGGCGGCGACGACGCCACCGACACCACCGCTGCCCAGGCGACGACGACCGCCGCCAGCGACACCACCACCGCCGAGGCGACCACGACCACCAGCAGCGCCGGGATCTCCAGCTTCCAGGACGTCCAACCGGCGGTGATCCAGGTGGTGGCCCAGGGCAGCTTCCGCGATCCCGAGGTGGGCTTCGCCGCCCGCTCCGGCGCCGGCAGCGGGTTCATCATCAGCCCCGATGGGCTCGCCGTGACCAACAACCACGTGGTGGCCGGTGCCGCCACGCTCGAGGTGTTCATCGGCGGCGACACCACCGACAGCTACAACGCCAGGATCATCGGCGTTTCCGAGTGCAACGACCTGGCTCTCATCGACATCAACGAGCGCGAGCCGCTGCCCTACCTGGAGTGGTACGACGGCGAGATCACCGCCGGTCTCGACGTGTACGCCGCCGGGTACCCGCTGGGTGACCCGCAGTTCACCCTCACCAGGGGGATCGTGGCCAAGGCCGAGGCAGCCGGCGACATCACCGGGACCTCCTCGATCGATCACACCATCGAGCACGACGCCAACATCCAGCCCGGCAACTCGGGCGGCCCGCTGATCTCCAGCGACGGCCGCGTGGTCGGGGTCAACTACGCCGGCGGAGCCATCGCCACCACCACCGCCCAGTTCTATGCCATCGCCCATGACCTGGCTGCCCCCGTGGTCGACCAGATGGAGAGCGGCGACGTCGAATCGCTCGGCATCAACGGGTGGGCCGTCTTCGACGAGTCGATCGGCATCTCCGGCATCTGGGTGGCGGGGGTGACCGCCGGGTCGCCTGCGGCCAACGCCGACATCCTGCCCGGTGACATCATCACCACGCTCAACGGGCTGCCGATGGGGGCCGACGGCACCTTCAAGGACTACTGCGACGTGCTCCGGACCGCCGGCCCCAACCGGCCCATGAACGTCGAGGTTCTGCGCTGGGACACCTCCGAGGTGCTGCGCGGCGAGATCAACGGTGATGAGCCGATCACGCTGGCCTTCTCCTTCGCCGAGGAGCTCGAGGACGAGATCGACGCCACCGGCCCCGCCACCTACAGCGGTTACGAGAGCGTGACCGACGACACCGGCACCATCGTGGTCAGCGTTCCGGTGGAGTGGAGCGACCGCGACACCGCCCCGGCCGACGAGGACGGGGTGGTGGTGCCGTACATCGCCGCCGCCGTCGACCGGGAAGGCTTCCTGGGTGGGTATGACGACTCGGGGCTGCTCTTCTTCGCCCTCGATCCCAGCCACGGGATCGACGAAACCCTGGTGGAGTGGTCGTTCCCCAGCGACTGCTCCGACGGGGGAATCACCGACTATGACGACGGCGTCTTCGTCGGCAGGTACCAGCTGTGGCTGGATTGCGCCGGCGGCACATCGGACATCGTCACCCTGGTGTCGCAGCCGGCGGACGCCTCGACGACGGTGGTGGTGCTGGCCCAGATCGTGATCGAGGCCGACCTCGAGGCCCTCGACACCGCCTTCAACACCTTCAACCTCACCGGGGGCTGATCGATCCGAAGGGAACGGCCCGGGTCGGTCACCCCGACCCGCGCCACCCGATGCTCTCCCCCCGTACGGTCGGTGGCGTGGCCGACTAGCTTGCGCGGCTCATGACGGCAATCGCCAACGACGTCAACACCACATCGGAAGCCTTCGGGCGAAATCGGAAGGCGATGCTCGGCCACATCGCCGGTCTCGAGGCGCTGATCGCCGAGGCGGTCGCCGGGGGCGGCGAACAGTACGTCGCCCGCCACCGCAGCCGGGGCAGGCTGCTTGCCAGGGAGCGCATCGACCGGATCATCGACCGCGACAGCCCCTTCCTCGAGCTGTCCCCGATCGCAGGCGCCCTGACCGCGTTCCCGGTCGGCGGGGGAGCCGTTGCCGGGATCGGGGTGGTCGGCGGCGTGGTGTGTCTGATCCTTGCCTCCGACCCGACGGTGCGCGGGGGAGCGGTGAACCCGATCGGGCTGGCCAAGGGGCTTCGTGCCCACGAGATCGCCGCCGACAACCGCCTGCCGCTGATCTATCTGGTGGAGTCCGGCGGCGCCGACCTGCCCAACCAGGCCGACATCTTCGTCCCCGGCGGCGCCACCTTCCGAAACCTCACCCGGCTCTCCGCCGCCCGGATCCCCACCATCTCGATCGTGTTCGGCAACTCCACCGCAGGAGGCGCCTACCTCCCCGGGATGTCCGACCACGTGGTGATGATCCGCAACGCCTCCAAGGTGTTCCTGGCGGGGCCGCCCTTGGTGAAGATGGCGACCGGCGAGGATGCCGATGAGGAGGCCCTGGGCGGCGCCGAGATGCATGCCACCGTGTCCGGGCTGGCCGATTACGTGGCCGAGGACGAGAACGACGCCATCAGGATCTGCCGAGACATCGTGGGCTCGCTCGGCTACCGGCGGC
>JBPCMS010000101.1:0-6084 GCA_051002015.1 Acidimicrobiia bacterium | reverse complement strand
ACCATCGTCGCCGCCTACACCCACCTCCAGCAGGCGCAGGCCATCCCCCTCGGCCACCACCTGCTCGCCTATGCCTGGATGCTGACCCGCGACAGCGCCAGGCTGTCAGGGGCCCGCACCAGGATCGCGGTGTCGCCGCTCGGCGCCGGGGCCGTCGCCGGCAGCTCGCTGCCGCTCGACCCGGTGGCGGTGGCGGAGCAGCTCGGGCTCCCCGCCGTGTTCGAGAACTCGATGGACGCGGTGGCCTCACGCGACTTCGTGTCCGAGTACGTGTTCTGTTGTGCGCAGACGATGACCAACCTGTCCCGGCTCGCCGAGGACCTGGTGCTGTGGTCGACCGGCGAGTTCGGTTGGGTCCGGTTCGACGACGCCCTTGCAACCGGCTCGTCGGCGCTTCCCCAGAAGAAGAACCCGGACATGGCCGAGCTGGTCAGGGGCCGCGCCGCCTCGGCGCTCGGCGACCTGACCGCGGTGCTCGCCCTACAGAAGGGCCTTCCCCTCGCCTACAACCGCGACCTGCAGGAAGACAAGGCGCTGGCCTTCAGGGCGGACGACACCCTGGCGGCGGCTCTGGCGGCGATGACCGCACTGATCGGCGGAGCACAGTTCGAACCGCCGCCGCCGGATTCGTCGGTGGTGGCGCTCGACCTGGCCGAGGTGCTGGTCGCACGGGGCATGCCGTTCCGCCAAGCCCACGCCACGGTGGGGCGGTTGGTGGCCCGCCTGGCCGTAGAGGGCAGGCTGCTCGGTGATGTCACCGTCGATGAGTTGTTGTCCGCAGATGCCTCCTTTCTCCCCGATGACCTGGCAGTGCTCGATGTGGCTCGCTCGGTCGAGCGACGCCGCACCCGCGGTGCCGGATCACCCCGATCCGTGGTCGCTCAGATCGACGCCCTCCGGTCCTGGCTGGGCTCGGACCGGCCGGCCGTAACGGCAGACCAGGGCTCGACCGGCCGTAACGGCTGACCAGGGCTCGGCGGGCCTTCTCGGATCGACCCACAAGGGCGCCGAGCCAGCCTGCAACCGCCGACTCCGTGACGACCGCACTCAGGCGGCGGCGATGGCGTCGGCCACCGAAGCACACACGTCGCACGACGGCTCCGGACAGGCGGAGACGACGGTGAAGGCGATGCCGGCCGCACGCAGCGAGCCCTCGGCGACCGCAAGATCGTGGGCGCCCCCGTTGTACGCCGGGATCGTTGGGGATTGGTTCTTCATCATGTTCGACAACGTATCGGCCGGGTGTGACAGATTCCCGTTCCGCTGGCGGGCGACACGCTGGCGCGCCGGGAGGCCGCAGGTTCGTAGGGTTCTTTGGTGCCGGGTGGCAGGCGACACGCTGGCGCGCGAGGAGGCCGCCCGTCTGCTCCGGGTCCGCTCCAGATCTGACCAATGGTCTGGACCGAGCCGCCACACGGAGCCGACCGATGGCGCACGGTGAGCAACCGCATGGGCTCGGAGCCAACACGAAAACGCTATCTGTGGCGGAGGTGGAGACGATGTCCTGGCCCTCACGGCGGCTGGCAGGAATCCTGCTGGTCCTGTATCCGACGGTGATCATCGGGGGAGTCAGCCTGCTTGGCATGCTGGTCAACGACCCGACGTACCAGGAGAACGCGTTGCGCCAGGACCTGTGGCGCGCCGGCCATGCCCACGCCGGCGTGCTCTTGCTCCTGTCGCTGGTGACCCTGCGTTACGTCGATCAGACCGCGCTCGGCGAGCGGGCGAGGTCGTTCGCCCGACACTCGGTACCGGTGGCCGCCGTGGCCCTGCCCGTGGCGTTCTTCCTCTCGGTGCCGACACCTGCTTCGACGCAACCCAACGCCCTCATCTGGATGGCACCGGCGGGTGCCGTCGTCCTCGTCGCCGGTCTGGTGACCCTCGGCTTCGGCCTGCTCCGGACGCCCCGGGCCCCGACCGGCGGTGTCGGTGCCTGAGCGCCGCCACCGTCGATCTACTCAGCCACACCCTTCTCGGAGTCCGCCGCCATGGGGACGGGTCACCTTCGTCTGGGGCTGATCCTCGGCATCCTGGCGTCCTCGTGAGTCCCGGGGAGGCAGGGCGCCGACCCGATCGCTCAGGTGGTGGCGGTGCACTCGCCGGATGCTTCGGCGTGGGGCTGTCCCCTGGCGCCGGCAACCATGGCCACCCCGGCGAGGATGATCGGGAGGGCGACCCACGCATGACCCGACAACCGCTCGCCGGCGAGCCAGATCCCCAGGAGCACGGCGACCACGGGGTTGACGTATGCGTAGCTGGTGGCCAGGGTGGGACGCACGTTCTGCAGCAGGTAGGTGTAGGCGCTGAAGGCGAGGGCGGAGCCGAAGGTGGCGAGGTAGATCAGCGCCAGCCACCCGGAGAGGGCGGGGGCCTGCTCGAAGCGCTCGCCCCTGACCAGCCCGATCAATACCAGGATCGGGGCGGCGGCGAGCATCTGGGCGGCGCTCGACATCAGTCCCGTCGGCATGGCGATCCTCCCGCTCCACACCGATCCGAAGGCCCACGACACCGGGGCGACGATGACCAATGCCACCCCGGCGGCGTTCCCCTGGAAGTCCCCTTCGCCAGTGAGGATGACAACGCCGGTCAACCCGAGCGCCAACCCGATCCACTCGCGGCCGGTTGGCCACGACCCGAACAACCCCGCCCACAGCGCCGCCCACACCGGCATGACGGCGACGGCGGTCGCCGCCAAACCCGAGCCGACCCCGAGCGATTCGGCGATCGCCACCAGACCGACCCCGCCCACCAGGAGCAGCCCGCCCACCTGGGTGGCACCGATCCACTGGCGCCGGGTGGGCATGGGTGTGCCCGAGCGCCGCGCCATCACCAGCAGAATGAACCCGGCCAGGGTGAAGCGGATCCCGTTGCCGATCAGGGCGGGCATCTCCTCGACCAGGAAGCGCAGACCCAGGTAGGTCGATCCCCACACCACGTAGACGGTCGCCAGCGCCAGGACAACCAGCAGCCGGGTCCGGTCGATGGTTGGGGCGGTGGGCGCCGTCGTCATGACCGGGCCCGACCGGACCGGGCGGCATCAGGAGGGCGGGAGGTCCGAGGCATCGACCGAGGGTAACGGTCCGTCCCCGGGGTCTCGACGGGGAGGGGCCACCCTGGGAGGGCCGATAGAGTCCCGTCCTGGAGGACCCGTGGAACTACATCGCTATGAGGACGCCGCCCCGTTTCAGTTCGGCCATCTGATGGTCCGCAACATGACCCCGGACGGGTTCGAGCGGCTTTCGATCGCCGAGGTGGCGGTGCCGATCGGTGCCGACAATCCGCCGTACGCCGCCGCATCCGCCGACAAGTTGTACGTGGGGATCACCGGCGACATCGAGTTCCGGACCGGCGAGGAGACCGCACGGGTACGTCTCCTGCTCCTCCAGGTTCCGGCGGGGGAAGCCTGACCGCCGCTCAGGACACCAGCGCCAGGCTGCGGTAGACCGTTGCGAAGTGGAGGGCAGATGCGGCCACGACGAGGACATGGAACGCCTCGTGGTACGAGAACACCCGCGGCCACAGCCGGGGCCGTCTGGTGACCAACATCACCATCCCCCCGGTATAGAGCACCCCACCACCGACCAGAAGGGCGACCGCGCTCCACCCGGCGGTCTCGGCCACCGACGGCAGCATGATCAACCCGATCCAGCCGAGGGTGGTCATCATGGCGATACCGAGCCAGTGGCGCTGTGCCCGGGAGAAGATCTGCTGGCCGACCCCGACGGCGGTGACCCCCCAGGCGATCATCAGCATGGCGACCGTGGTCCACCCATCGGTGGTGAGCACGGCGACCGGGGTGTAGCTGGCGGCGATGAGCACGAAGATCATCGAGTGATCGGTGCGCTGCATCCGGCGTTTCCACCGCTCCGACCAGGGGATCGAGTGGTACAGCGAGCTGGTCGTGTAGAGGCCGACCATCCCGAGGGCGAAGACGAGGACGGCCATCCGGGTGGTGGGCGACGGTGCCCTGACGAACAGGACGGCGCCCCCTATCAGAGCCAGCATGGCGGCGGCGGCATCCATCATCCCCCGCACCGGGTTGAGCATGCGACCGAGCGTCATGCGCTCGTGTGCCGGGAGGTCGGGGACCGGGTTTGGCATCGGCCGAGGCTACCAACCCCGATGACCTACCGGCAAGGGAGCGAGCCTACGCTTGGGTTCCGGGAGGCGATGTGACCGGTGACGACGATGCATTCATCGAGGCGCTGCGCTCCTCCGGCCCCGATCCCGAGTTGGCGGATCGCCTCGGGCTCTTCGGGCAGTTCGTCGGGTCCTGGGTCCTCGAGGTGACCAACTACGACGCCGACGGTGGCGGCGTCACCCTTTCCGGGGAGTGGCACTTCGGTTGGGTCCTGGGCGGTCGAGCGGTCGCCGACATCTGGATATGCCCCAGTCGATCGGCCACCGATCAAACGCCCTACGAGCACGGCATGAGCGTGCGATTCTACGACGAGTCGATCGAGGCGTGGCGGTCGACATGGATAGGTCCGGTGCGGCGGATCGTCCGCCCGTTCACGGCACGCCCGATCGGCGCCGAGATCGTCCTCGAGGGTCGTATCGAGGGCGGCCTCGAGACCCGGTGGGTGTTCTCGGACATCACCCCGACGTCGTTCCTCTGGCGCAACGAGGAATCGATTGACGGGCCGAGCTGGAGGCTCAACCAGACCTTCGTGGCCCGGCGCGCCGGCTGAGCCCCCCGGTTCTCGGCGTCGGGGATAATCAGGCGTGATGGGTATCCGGATCGCCAACTGCTCGGGCTTCTTCGGTGACCGCCGCACCGCCGCCAGGGAGATGGTGGAGGGCGGGCCTATCGACGTCCTCACCGGCGACTACCTGGCCGAGCTCACCATGGCGATCCTGGCCCGGCACCGGATGCGGTCCCCCGACGCCGGCTTCGTGCCCACCTTCCTCGACCATCTGGGCGACGTGCTCGTCACCTGCGTCGACCGGGGGATCCGGGTGGTGACCAACGCCGGAGGGCTCGATCCCGATGGCCTTGCCGGTGGCGTCGTCGGTCTGGCCGAGCACCTGGGGGTGACGGTGCGGGTAGCAACCGTCACCGGGGACGACATGCGTTCCGTGGCGTCCGAGCTGGGCCACGTCGTCACCGGCGAGCTGATGGCCGACCGGGGGGTCACCCCGCTCACCGCCAACGCCTACCTGGGCGGGTGGGGGATCGCCAGGGCTCTGGCCGACGGTGCCGACGTCGTGGTCACCGGACGGGTGGCGGACGCCTCGCTGGTGGTGGGACCGGCGGCATGGCGGTTCGGCTGGGACCGGCACGACTGGGACCGTCTGGCCGGAGCCGTGGTCGCCGGGCACGTCATCGAGTGCGGGGCCCAGGCGACCGGCGGCAACTTCAGCTTCTTCACCGAGGTGCCCGGTCTCGCCCGTGTCGGTTTCCCCATCGCCGAGATCGAGGAGGATGGGTCGGCGGTGATCACCAAGCATCCCGGCACCGGTGGCATGGTCACCGTTGAGACGGTGACCGCCCAGCTGCTGTACGAGGTCGGCGGCCCCCGCTACCTCAACCCCGACGTGGTGGCAAGGCTGGACACGGTGGAGCTCACCGACGACGGCCCCGACCGGGTGCGCATCAGCGGCGTTGCCGGCGAACCCGCCCCGTCGACCACCAAGGTGGCGGCGACCGCCTTGGCCGGGTTCCGCAACGCGGTGACGTTCGTGATCCCGGGTCTCGACGTCGAGGCCAAGGCGGCGGTCGCCCTCGAGGCGCTGTGGACCCGGGTGGGTGCGCCGGACACGTTCGGCTCGGTGGACGTCCGGCTGATGAGGACCGATCACCCCGACCCCGGCTCGCACGAGGCGTCGTTCGCCATGCTGAGGGTCACCGTCGCCGATCCGGATGCGGCGCGGGTGGGGAGGCGGTTCTCCAATGCTGCCGTCGAGCTGGCGCTGGCCACCTATCCCGGCTTCCTCCTCACCGAGCCGCCCGGTGGGGAATCGCCGCAGGTGGTGTACTGGCCCGCCCTGGTTCCACAGCCGGCGTCGGTGGTGACCATGGGCGGAGGGGGGCCAGAAGAGGGGGGGGGGCCCCCCAACGGCGCTGCGCACTGCGGGCGACAC
>JBPCMS010000100.1:0-8699 GCA_051002015.1 Acidimicrobiia bacterium | reverse complement strand
TTCACCATCGCCCGGCGCCGAGTGGTGGGCGCCCTTGGTCGGCTCGACGGCCCCCGCTCCGCCTCCGAGCTCCACGGCGACCTCGGCGACATCCCGCTGTCCTCGGTGTACCGGTCGCTGGCCGTGCTCGAGGATGCCGGGGTCCTCGCCCCCCACCACGGCACCAGGGGTATCACCCGTTACGAGCTGGCCGAGTGGCTGACCGGCCATCACCACCACCTCACCTGCGTCGAGTGTGGCGCGGTGGACGACGTCCACCTCTCCCCCGCCGTCGAAGGGACGCTGCAGGGGGCGGTGCACGGCATAACAAGGGCTGCCGGCTTCCGACCCAGGGGGCACACCCTCGACATCGAAGGGGTGTGCGCCCGATGCCGCTGACCGAGCCTGCGGTGCGGGCCACGGACGTGGTCATCCGGTACGGCGACACCACTGCCGTGGCCCGCTCCAGCTTCACCATCCCCCAGGGAGCGGTGACGGCGTTGATCGGCCCCAACGGCTCGGGGAAGTCGACCATGCTCGGAGCCATCGCCGGGCTGATCGACCCCGGCGCCGGCCGCATCGAGGTGGTGCCGGTCGATGGGCGAGGTCGCCGGGTGTCGCTGGTCCTCCAGTCGACCAAGGTGGCAGACGCCCTCCCGGTGACCGTCGGCGAGGTGGTGACGATGGGCCGCTACGCCACCACCGGCGCCTACCGCCGGTTGGGCGCCGCCGACCGGGCGGCGGTGGCGGCGGCGATCGACCGGATGGGCATCGCCGACCTCGCCTCCCACCATCTCTCCGAGCTGTCCGGAGGGCAGCGGCAGCGGGTGTTCGTCGCCCAGGGCCTCGCCCAGGAGCACGACCTGCTCCTCCTCGACGAGCCGATGACCGGGCTCGACCTGGTGTCGATGAAGGCGATCGACCGGGTGATCCACGCCGAGCAGCAGGCCGGGGGAACCGTGGTGATCACCACCCACGACCTTGCCGAGGCCCACGCCGCCGACCACGTGGTGCTGATGGCGAAGCGGGTGGTCGCCTCAGGCCCGCCCCAGGCGGTGCTGACGAGGGAGCATCTGCTCGCCGCCTACGGGTCCGGTCTGCTCCATGCTGTTGGGGAGCGGATCTTCGTAGACGACCCCGCCCATTGGCACGCCCCCGACCTGCACGCCCACCGCGACCGGTCCCTCCCCGACGCCGCCGACTGACCCCGCAGGCGGCTCGAAGCGCACCGCCGGATTGAAGGCGAACCGGCGGTCGGCCCGGCGCAGCGCCCCGAGCACGGCGGCGCCGACCAGCAGGATCAGCACCATGTTGGTGACCGCCCGACCCAGGTCCCAACCCAGCGAGGTGGCAACGGCGAACACCACCAGGCGACGCAGGTTCGACACCACAGGATCGCCGGGCACGAACGACGCCTCGGTCCCCAGCCCGAGGACGAACGGCCATGACCACAGGTTCATCAGCAGCCCGAAGGCAAGGGCGCTCACCGCACCGTACCCGGCGAGCATGGCGATCTCGATCCTGCCCCTCGCCCTGGGCATCAGCCCCGCTCCCATGCCCACCCACGAGGCGGCGAGCATCTGGAAGGGGAGCCAAGGCCCCACCCCTGCGGTGAGCAGCGCCGAGGCGAACAGGGTGGTGGAGCCGAGGACGAACCCGAAGCCGGGACCGAACACCCGGCCCCCGAGGATGAGCAGCAGGAAGACGGTCTCGATCCCTCCCAGCCCGGCGCCGAGCGGTCGGAGGGCGGCGCCGAGGGCGGAGAGGATCCCCAACATCGCCACCGCCTTGGTGTCGATGCCGCCGGAGCCCATCTCGGCGAGCAGGACGGCGATGATCACCGGCACCACGGCGATGAACACGAAGGGGGCGTCGGAGACGTGGGCGACCAGGAAGCTGCCCGGATCGACCAGCAGGGGCCAGACGAAGGCGGAGAGCCCGCCAAGCGAGGCGACGAGGAGGATCACCCTGGTCCTGACCGCGGTGGGGATGGCGGCCGGTCTCATCGGCGCCCCCCGGCGAGAGCGGCGGCGACATCGGCCACGGTCAGCCACCGCCCGGGCTGCAGGATCCGCGCAACCTGCGGGGAGAAGCCAGGCGATGCGGTGACCACGTCGGCGGTGGCGCCGTCGGCGACGATCTCCCCCTCGGCCATCACCACCACCCTGGTGGCGCACGAGGCGGCGAACTCCACGTCGTGGGTGGCGACGACCACGGCCCGCCCGCCGGCGGCAAGCTCGCCGAGGACCCTGGTCAGGTGGTGCTTGGCGGCGTAGTCGAGCCCCCTGGTCGGCTCGTCGAGCAGAAGAATCCGGGGCGACGCGGTGAGCTGGATGGCGAGCACGAGGGCGAGCCGCTGGCCCTCGGAGAGGTCGGAGGGGTGTCGATCGCCCGGGATCCCGGGAAGGACACGGTCGAGCAGGTTCCGGCAGGTGCCGCCGCCTGCGCCCGACTCGGTGTCGGCGGCGGCGCACTCCTCGTCCACCGTGTCGGCGTAGAGGAGGTCGGAGGGGTTGTGCGGGACCAGGGCGACCAGCCGCCGCGCCTCGGCCGGGCCGACCCCGGCTGGATCGATCCCTCCGATCGCCACCGACCCCTGGCGGCGGGGGCCGGAGCCCTGGAGCGCCCACAGCAGCGAGGTCTTGCCGGACCCGTTGCGACCCATCAGCGCCACCACGTCGCCGGTATCGACCTCGACATCGACCGACCGCACCGCCACGGTGGGCCCGTGGGCGACGGTGACGCCAAGGGCGGTGAGCAGGGTGGCGGCGCCGTCCGGGGGCAGGGGACGGTGGGGCACGGCACCCGCCAGCCGCTCCCGCAGCTCGCCGGCGTGGCGTCTCGCCTCCCGGATGCTCAGCGGGACCGGATCCCACCCGGCGAGCCGTCCCAGCATCACCACCGGCGGGGCGACCTCGGTGGTGGCCAGCACGGTCCGGGGCGGCCCGGCGGCGACCGCACCCGAGCCGTCGAGGCTGACGACCAAGTCGGCGTATTGCACCACCCGCTCGAGACGGTGCTCGGCCATCACCACCGTCATCCCCAGGTCATGGACCAGCCGGGTGATGGCGGCGAGCACCTCCTCGGAGGCGGTGGGATCGAGCGCCGAGGTGGGCTCGTCCAGCACCAGCACCCGGGGATGGGCGGTGAGGACGGCACCGATCGCCACCCGCTGCTGCTCGCCGCCCGAAAGGGTGGCAACGGTGCGTTGGCGCAGGTGGGCGATCCCGAGCAGATCGAGCGTCTCCTCAACCCGCTGGCGCATCACCGCCGGGGCGACCCCGAGTTGCTCCATCTCGTAGGCGAGCTCGTCCTCGACGACGTCGGTGACGAACCCCGCCGCCGGATCCTGGGGGACCACCCCCACCAGGTCGGCCATTGCCCTGGTGGGGTGGGTGGCGGTGTCCCTCCCCTCGACCGTGACCCGGCCGGACAGGGTTCCCCCGGTGAAGCGGGGGACGTGGCCGTTGATGGTCCCCAGCAGCGTCGACTTGCCCGCCCCGGTTCGCCCGATCACCAGCACCAGCTCGCCCTCCGGAATGGTCAGATCGACCCGGTGGAGCGTCGGCCGGGTCTCGCCGCTGTGGGTGACGGTGACGTCCTCGAACCGGATCATCGGGAGACCCGCCCCTCGACCACGGCGGTCGACGGAGACGCCGGGCTGGGCGCCACGCCGGCGGCGGCCCATGCCGGTGCCGCCGCGGCGAGGACGGCGACGGTTCCGAGCACGCTCAGCCGGGGCCACGCCGCCGGTGTCGGGAACACGATGGTGGGATCGGTCCAGCCGGCCACGATCACGCCGGCGGCGGCGACGGTCCCGGAAACTGCGGCGACCCACTCCGGACCCCCCCAGGGATCGGACCGGTAGACGGTGGCGCCCACCCCGCCCCCTGCGGTGACGAACCCGACAACGGCTGCTGCCGTCCCGACCAGGAGCACCGGAAAGCCGAGCACCCCGGGTGCGTTGCCGTCCATCAATCCGTAGAGCCCGACGGCGATCCCGGCGAGACCGGTGAGGATCAGGGCGCCGGTGCGGCGGTGACGCCCGGGGGAGACACCGTCGTGGCCGTAGCCCCGCGCCTCCATCGATCCGGCCAGGACCAGCGCCCACCCCGTGGCATCCTCGAGAACCGGCATCAGGGTGCGGCGGATCACCCGCATCCCTCCCCCGCGGTGACCCCGCAGCCGCTGCGCCCTGCGGATCCGCCCGATGCTGGCGACCAGTTGCGGGGCGAACCCGACGGCAACCACCAACGCCGCCCCGATGTCGTGGAGCGCCCTGGGGACCGAGCGGAGGAGCCGCTTGGCGTCGGCGAGGGCGTTGGCGGCGCCGAGGCAGATCAGCATGGCGGCGAGCCGCATCCCGTCGTAGAGCCCTGCCACCAGGTTCTCCAGGGTGACCGGCCCGCCGATGGTGAACCCGCTCAGCCAGGCGGGGAGGGCGATCTCGGGCAGGGTGAACAGCACCCGCCCCGGGATCCCGCCCCCGAGGACGACCCGGAACGCCACCCGCAGCACCACCACCAAGACACCCGCCCAGACGTAGAAGCGGAAGCCAAGGGCCCAGGGTGTGTCGGGACGCCGCACCTTGACCACGAAGGCGGCGACGGCAACCACAAGCAGCAGGAGGAGCGGATTGGTGGTGCGGCTGGCGGCGGTGGCAAGCCCGAGCGCCCACAGCCACCAGGCGCCAGGGTGCAGCCGCCCGGTCCCGTCCCGGTTCACGGCCCATCCCCCACGGCGCCGGCGTCCCGCCGCCTGGCGAGCAGGATCCCGCCGGCGACGACCGCCGCCGCAACGGCGACCCCGGCGACCATCCCCCACGGGAACGCCGGCTCGGCATCCGGCACCGGGATGCCGGAGGGAACCGCCCCCAGCTCGACCGGGGACGCCGCCGGAGGCGCCGCCTGATCCGACCCGGCGGTGAACGCCCACCCCTCCACCGACCCCGGTGCCGGCTCCCGGGTGGCCGCCCCCGATGTGGCGTACTCCCACTCCCCGGCAGCCGCCGCCACCCAGTAGCTCCAGTAGGTGGTTGGCGGGGGGATGGCGGCACAGGTCTCCGTATCGAGGCCGGGGCGGCCGTCGATGCGGCACACGAAGCCCGGGCTGGCGGTGACGCCCTCCACGCTGAACCCGGCGGCGGCCAGGGCGGCGAGACCGCTGCGCTGGGGGCCAAGGGCACACCGGACGTCGAGGTCGCCACCGAGGGCGGTGGCGTCGACGACAACGGTCACCCCCTCGACCCCGACACACGCCCCCGGCTCCTGGGCCGTCGCTGCCGATGCGGCGGCGATTGCACAGCCGGCGGCGATGACCCAGCCGGCGGCGACCAGGGCGACGACCCGCCGCCGCACGCCGGGTCTGGACCGCCCATGGGTCGGGACCGTGGCCATCATGCCGCCGCTGGGGACGGGTCCCTCATCGGGCCGCGGCGGCGATGGCCAACCGGGGCGGCGGGCCCATCGCCCCGATCTCGTCGTAGGCGGGTGCCCCGAAGGCAAGCATGCCCTGGATGGTGGCGTAGCCGTTGGGGACCGAGTCGGCGGCGCTGAACCTGATGCCTCCTTCGGCCTCCCCCGGTGCGTCGATCTGGAGGGTGGCGACGAAGGCGGCGGCCCTGTCGGCGGCATCGGCCTCCCCGGCGGCGCGCAGCGCCTGGGCGACGGCGGCGGTGCTGTTGGCGTTGGCGGTGCCGAACGAGCTGATCGACCCGTCCTCGGCCTGGAGCATGAGCAGCCATGCCGTCGCCGCCACCGCCGCCTCGGTCTCCCCGGTGGCCAGCAGCGCCTGGAGGGCGACGGCGGTGGTGTCGGGATCCTCGGAGCCTGCTTCGGCGGGACAGTCCCCGGCGAAGGTGAAGTCGCCGGTGTCGCACTGCTTGGAGGCGAGCCAGTCACCCGCCCCGTCGGGGACGCCGTCATCGGTGGCGGCCAGCCCGAGGATGGCAAGCGACTGGTTGTAGACGTCGTCGGCGAACCTGCCGTCGTCGCCGAGCATCCCGCGCAGCTCGGCCTCGACGTCCCGCTCGGGGATGTAGGTGGCGGGATTCTCTCCCCTGGCCTCGATGGCGAGCACCACCTTGCCGACGGCGCCGGCGGGAGCCGAGCCCGGCGTGCCCAGCAGTTGGTCGGAGAGGACGGCGAGCGTGGCCAGGGCGGCGTCTGCGGTGTCCTCCTCGACGCCGGCGCCGGTCAACCCGATGGCGATGTCTGCGTAGACGGCGGGCCCGAAGTCCTCCCAGTCGGGGGTCGGCTGGTCGAACTCGCGGGCGATCCAGGCGGCGGCCGTCTCGGTCTCGGTCGAGAACCCGTCGCCGGAACCGCCGAACCGGCTCCAGGCGAGCCAGCCGAGGGCGGCGACAACGGCAACGGCGATGACGATCGTCACCCCGTTGCGCTTGGTGGTGGTGGGCACGGTGGGTGCTTCCTCTCAGATGCGGGTCCGTGACGGACCCGATGCGAAAAGGTGACCGTGCCCCGGGTCGGAGACCGGGAAGGGAACCTGTCGTTCCGGGCTCCCGTCCCGTAGACCTCGACGGATGGAGCCGCGGCCTTCGTCAGGTGCTCCGGCTCGCCGCCTCCCGCCTTGGCGGGTGACGGCCTACGGTTGCGGGTCAGCGCCGGACTTCGACCGGCTTCCCCTGCCACAAGGCTTCGATTGTCACGCCACCCGTCCGGAGATCGGTGGCCGGGCGGACTCTAGCCGGGCGGGAGACACCCCCGTCAGCCGACGCCAGTCGGTGGCACGTCGCGCCGCGCCCGGTCGGCACGCGGCGGGAGCCAGCGTGTAGGATCGACGAGGTATTTGTTCAGCGGTGATCGGGACCCGGGATGCCCCGGTCACCCCGGAAGTTGAGGAGTTCATCGTGACCAGACACCGACGCATGGCGATCGTGCTGGCACTCGCCACCACCTCGTCAATGTTCCTGTTCACCGGGGCATCGCAGGCCGCACCGGAGGGGCGCTTCCGCTACCCGGAGATCCAGCGGGCCAACGACCTGCCGCCGCTGTCGGGACCGGCGGACGTGACCTTCGCCGACGCCATCGCAGACGCCGACGCCCCGGACCTCGAGGCGACGGCGGCGGCGCCGCTTGTCGCCTCCGACGACATCCAGGTCAACGGCGACAACAAGGCCAACCCGACGGATCAATACGGGAGCGGCGAGGGGCTGCCGTCGAACGAGACCACGATCGCCATCAACCCGCTCGACCCGAACATCGTCGCCGCCGCCGCCAACGACTACGAGCCCGGCGTCGACTCGGTCCAGGGGATCTACATGTCCTTCGACGGAGGGCACACCTGGCCGTACAGCCGCCACGCCCGGCAGGTGATCACCCCCGACCGCCGCATGCTTGGCTCCGGGGACCCGGTTGTCGCCTGGGACTCGGCCGGAGTCGTGTACCAGTCGTTCATCTCGTTCGGGCGGGCCGACTGCGACTCGTACATCGCGGTGACGCGCTCGGTCGACAACGGGGTGACCTGGACCTATCCCACCGACGCCCAATCGGCGGGCACCCTGCACCTGGTCGGTGACGGGATCGTCGTCCACAACGGCGGGCCCGACGACTGCCAGATCTTCCACGACAAGGAGTGGATGACGGCCGGGGTGCGGCCAGAAGGTGTTCCGCTGGTGGCGGGAAGCGACCTCGCCCACGTGGGGACCGACCGGCTCTACGTGACGTGGACCCGTTTCGACTTCGACACCGGAGGGATCGGGTTCGTCGATGCCGCCATCTGGCTGTCGTACTCCGATGATCAGGGCCGGCACTGGTCCGAGCCGCAGGAGGTCTCCGGGTCGGCCCGGTTCTGTGCCTTCCAGTTCGGTGACGACGACGGCGACTGCGACGAGGACCAGTTCTCCGTCCCGGTCGTCGACCCCAACGATGGGACCCTCTACGTGGCGTTCGAGAACTTCAACGTGGAGTCGCTGCGGCGCAACCAGCTGTTGATGGTGCGGTCGACCGACGGGGGCCAGACCTTCACCGCCCCGCAGCGGATCACCCCCGTCTTCGACGGGCCGTTGATGTACCCGGTCTGCCTGGGCCGCCAGACCCTCGACGACATGTGCGCCCGGACGCCGTCGACCTTCGGGATCGATCTCGACCCGAACACGGGCCGGCTCCACGTCGCCTGGATGGACAACCGCAACGGCAGCGCCGCCGACACCAACACCGACGTGTTCACCCGCTACTCGGACAACGGCGGGGACTCGTGGTCGCCGACGTTGAACCTCACCGAGGGTTCGACCGTGGACCAGTTCTTCCCGTGGCTGTCGGTGAACCCCAACGGCGTGGTGGCGGTGGTCTACTACGACCGGCAGTTCGCCTACCCGCTGATCGACACCTCGATGGCGGTGTCGACCGATGGGGGCGCCAGCTACGCCAGCCACCGGGTGAGCGAGGTGTCATGGAATCCCGACCTTGCCTTCCGGCTCGGGGTGTTCATCGGGGACTACAACGGGATCGACACGTCGGAGACAACGGCGCTCCCGTTCTGGACGGATGCCCGGTTCGCCGAGCCCAACACTGCCGGCAACAACCCGCCGCACCAGCAGTCCGATGTGATGGTCGACGTCGAGCCGCTTCCCTGAGGCAGGCGGGGGGGGGGGGGGGGGGGGGGGGGGGGGGGGGGGGGGGGGGGGGGGGGGGGGGGGGGGGGGGGGGGGGGGGGGGGGGGGGGGGGGGGGGGGGCGCCACAAGGCGGAAGAAGGGGGCAGG
>JBPCMS010000099.1:0-6266 GCA_051002015.1 Acidimicrobiia bacterium | reverse complement strand
CGACGCCGTCCGCGCCGCCCGCGTCCTCGACGCCATCACCGAGTCGATCGACACCGGCACGTGGGCGGTGGTCTCGGGCTGAGGTCTGGGCACCGTGGTTGCCGCACCCGCCGACGCGGCGCGCCGTCATCTTGCGTAGGGTTGGCGGCATCGGCCCCCGCGGCCGCCCGTGTACCAAGGAGGCACCGGAAATGCCCGATCATCCCAACGCCGCCAGATACCGCGAGATGAGTGCGACGATGCGCAACGGAGACCTTGACATGGCGGCACTGGCCGAGGGCGTGGCCGACGATGTCGAGTGGTGGGAGATCGGGCTGTCCGAGCCCATCCGCGGCAAGCAGGCGCTGCTGGAGCGGATGCAGGCCTGGGAGGGTTACGCGTTCAAGGCGGACTTGCACGACGTGGTGGCCAACGATGAGCACACGATCGCCCTGCTCGACGTGACCGCCACCAGGGGCGACGAGTCGCTCGACTACCGGGTGGCAGAGATCTACCACATCGATGCCGACGGTCGGGTGACCCACCGCTGGGCCTTCTCCGACGACACCGCGGCCATCACCGACTTCTTCGGTCAGCCCGGCTGAGACCGCGGCCCAAGACACGGCCAGGAACAGGCAGAACGGGAGCCCGGCCGGGTCGAGCATCACCCGGACGTCGTCCGGCGGCGGGTGCTCGGCCGGCGTTGCTCCCGCCTCGATGGCCCAGGCCCCTGCCCGATCGAGGTCATCGGCACCGATGTCGAGATGCATCATCATCTGCTGCTCGCCGGGTGCCGGCGGCCACACCGGGGGGACGTGGTCGGGCTCGGTCTGGAACGACAGCCCGGTGCCGCCGTTGGGGGGGCGCAGCCGCACCCAGTCGGGCTGGCCGTCCACCACCTCCCACCTCGGTGCGACTTCTCTCGAACTCGCGGCTACGAACTCGCTGAGGGTCGCACGGTGGCCCCACCGCGTCACGAACCCCAACCCCAGTTACACCACTCGACGGGCGGGGCACATGGGGCAGGTTCGACCCCGCCCCAACGGGTCGGCCATCGCCCCGTCGCCAGCCTCGGCGCCTCACCGGCCATGGGGCGCCGAACGACCATGCAGTTCGCGTGCCTACTCAGCCCAGGGCGAGCTAGCTCGTCTCCAAGCGGGCAAGCATGTCGAGCACTTCCTGGACCACCAGGTCGGGGCGGTCCCAGACGACCATGCCCTGCCCGGTCCCAAAGGCCACCACCGACCGAGAGTCGGTCGAGAGCCGGGCGTAGAAGTCAAGTCCCTCCTCCCAGTAGGCGTTCACCTCGGCCGCCGCCTCGTCTCCAAAGGCGTCGATGAACCGCTGGCTGAGGAACACCGCCTGTGGGTCCTGTCGGAGGACAACCAGCGGCTCGTCTCCGAAGCCGCCGAGGGCGTCGGACACGGCGGGGTCGAGGTCGAGCCACGGCGGGTGGCCTTCGTCCTCCTCGAGGCCGAGCACCGTGTCGAGGAAGGCCGGAAACCCGACCGCCATCGGGTCGACCAGGACGACGCCGGCGACATCGTCTCTCCCGTCGGCGAACAGCCGGGTGGCATGGACCCCTTCGCCGGTGGCCACCAGGACGTACGGCCCGGTGATTCCTTCGGCGACGAGCGCCTCGTCCATGTCGGCGGCCCGCTGCGCCGGCGTCGCCTCGCCTTGCAGGTAACCGTGGGCGCAGACGACGTAGCCCCCCTGCGACAGCTCCGCCTGGATCACCGACCACAACCCGTAGTCGATCCAGTCATAGGGCTCGAGCAGGATCGTCGGGCCCTGGGCCGAGTCGGTGCCGGTGCAGAGGAGCCGGTGGTCGTCCCCGTCCAAGCGGTCCACGGCGATCTCGCCTGCCTCGATCGGACCCGCGGCCGGGTCGAGCCGTACCACGGCCCCGGGGTGGAACAGCGTCACCCACAGCGATCCGTCGGCCCCGAATACGCTCCCGGGCTTCCCCGGCAACGGGTATCGGCTCAGGTCCCCGGTTTCCAGATCCACCTTGATCAGCAGGTGATCGGTATGGGAGGTCACCCACAAGGCCCCGTCGAACGCCACCATCGAGTGCAGGCCGTACGTCACCCGTACCGGCACAAGGTCACCGGTACCCGGGTCGAACCTAGACAGGTTGGTGCCGTAGGGGTATTCGCCGTCCATCAGCCACAGGTAGCCGCCCGCGGCGCCAATGCTCCGCACACCGTTCCCGTAGGGGATGCC
This sequence comes from Acidimicrobiia bacterium, assembly GCA_051002015.1. Lineage (GTDB taxonomy): Bacteria > Actinomycetota > Acidimicrobiia > Spongiisociales > UBA5794 > JACDBE01. The sequence goes on along the minus strand of JBPCMS010000099.1, from coordinate 4,058 downwards.
CCCTCCGGGTGCCGTGGAGATCACGAACCCGCCACGGGTCCCGTCCCCAGCGAGGCTCGAGATCACACCGGTAGCCGGGTCGTTCACCCACAGGTAGCCGAGACCCTCGCCTTTCAGCTCGCCGGGGACGGTCGACACGATCTCGCCTTCCGGGGAGATTCGGTGCAGCTCACCGAGATCGTTACCGACCCAGAGGCTGTCGTTGAACCAGACCGAGTGCCCCGGCGCACCCCCGATCGGGATGGTGGCGTCAACCACGCCCGAGGCGGGGTCGAATCGGAGCACCTCGCCTGCGTTGTCGTAGCTCATCAGCCACACGTAGCCGCCGCCGACGACCACCCCTTCGACGTAGGCGTCGATCGGGTAGGTGTCCTCGATGCGAGCCGATGTGGCCGAGATGCGCTGAAGATTGTTCTGGAGCGCCACCATCGCCCAGATGGTGTCGCCGTCAACCGCCGTGGTCGTCACACCGCCAGACGCGAGCGGCACCACCGCCTCGACCCCGGGGAGGTCGGCAATCCCGTCGAACCGAGGGGCGAACACCGACGTGGTCGGCTGACGCAGGACGACGGGAACGGCGATGATGGCAGCCACCGCCACGAAGGAGGCGGCGGCGATCAACCAGGGGCGGCGCGTCTGTTCATGGGTGGGCCGCAGCGGAGCGGATCGGCCGACCCTTTCGTTCACCATGGACCGGAGCCGGGCCATGCCTGGCTCGAGGCCGCGCGCCGGGTCGGATCGCTCGAAGAGATCGATCATGCGGAAGCCTCCTCTGGTTCCGTGGGTGCCGGCCCGCTGCCAAGTCGGTCGAACCGGACCTTCAGTCGAGATCGGGCACGGTGGAGCCGCTGGTCGACCGTATTCACCTTGATGCCGAGGACGTAGGCGATCTCGTCCCGGGTCAGCCCTTCCCACACCGACAGCCGCAGGAGTTCCCGGTCGGTCGGGCTCAGCCCGTCGAGCGCTCGGAGCAGGAGCTGCACCTCGTGACTTGGGACCGGTTCGAAGAGCTGGTGTCCCTCACCCCGGGTTGATGCATCGAGACGGGCGGTGAGCCGGGTCTGCCGCCTCCGGCTCCGGTAATGGGAACCCACCACCCGGTAGGCGACGCCATAAAGCCACGCCCTGCTCGCCTCGCCTGTGGGCATCTCGTCGAGGCGCCGCCACACCACGGCGAAGACGTCTGCCGCCGCGTCATCGGCGTCGGATGGTCCGAGCCGTCGGAGGCAGTAGCGCCAGATGGCGTCGTGGTGGGCCCGGAACAGCGGGTCGAAGCGCTGGTCCCGGTCTGCTTGCTGGACGATGGTGCTCGGCCTTGACACATCAGCCTTTCCGCAATGATATGTGTCCGCGCCGGGCCCTTCCCTTACACCAGGCTCAGCTCACCGCGGCGATGAGGTACCCCTCGAACTGCCTCGCCCCGTCGTCGTTTCCCGCTCGGCGATGCGGTGCCCGGCTCGACGTCGGGAATCAGAAGCGGTCGACGTTGGACAACGGGACGCCGACGGCCGGTTGGAGCAGCATCCGATCGGGCACATCCTCGTCGAACAGGGCGACCCGCCGACCAAGTTCTTCGTCCTGCTGTCCGGCCACGCCACCGTGCACCGCGACGCAGGCATGTCGTCGACCTCGGTCCTGGCGATTTCTTCGGAGAGGTCGGCGTGCTGTCGCTGGCCCACCGCAACGCCTCGGTCATCGCAACGACACCGTCACGGTGGCCTACGCCGACTTCCGGTGCGACAGCTCGACGATGACCCGGGTGGCGTTCCCCGGCAACGGGGAGGTGTAGAACCTCCTCGTGGCCACCCCGACGGTGGCGGCATGGGAGGCGTTCACCCTGGTCCTCGCCCGCCACGACGTCCTGTTCCTCGAGTCGATCGGCGGAACCTACAGCTGTCGGTTCATCAGCGGCACCACCAAGTGGTCACCGCACGCCTTCGGGATCGCCATCGACATCAATCCGTCCCAGAACCCCCAGAAGTCCCCGTTGACGACGGTCTTCACGCCGGCATTCGTCGACGCGGTCAAGGCGCTGGTCACCGCCTCGGGCCGCCAGGTCTTCCAGTGGGGCGGCGACTGGTCGGGCGAGACCGCGCCCGACCCGATGCACTTCCAGATCGGCGCCACTCCCGACGAGCTCGCCACCGGCATCATCGATCCCATGGAGGAAGCCATGCCCCTCAACGACGACGACCTCGACACGATCCGCGCCATCGTCAGGGAGGAGATCGCCAGCAACCATGCAGAGCTGAAGGACGAGATGGCGAGGAACCTCCTGGCGATCAAGAACACCATCGCACGCAACAACGCGGCGATCCGGGACGTCCTCACCCAGCCCCGCGAGGCGTCGCCGATCGGCCGGGCCGTGTTCAACTACACGCGGGGCTTCAGCCCGGACAACGTCGCCAAGCTGCTCCGCCGCATCGACCGGAACTCCGCGCCGGCGGCACCGCCCCGCCGCGGCGGCCGGCGGACCCGCGACCAGGACGAGACGTTCACCAGAGGATCCCCCGAGAGCGGCGAAGGCGAGCCGGACCGGTCGGGTGGCCGCCGGTCGTCGGGGCGCACCCGCTCGGAGGAGAGCCTGCCGGTTCGCTGAGCAGCAGGCACGCCGTGGATCGTGAGAAACCCCCGGGAGTGGTTCCGGGGGCTTCTCGGTGAGCGGAGGGTGCGGCGCAGCTGACTTGGGGATCGACGGGTCATGCTTCTGGCCTGCCGACTCGGGACCTCCGCCCCTTCGCCGTCCCTTTGGTGCGTGTGATCGTTGAGGGACGCGACGACAGGAGCGGGAGCGTTGACACGTTTCTGCGGTGACGGCGGCCGAGTTGCGCAGCCTGATGGGCACGGGCCGGACGCTGCTGGGGTCGCGCCTGGCGATGCCGTCCACCCACGTCTGCCGGCGGGTCCGCTTCGCCGACGGCACCACCTCCCGGGTGTACCGGGAGACGGTGATGCGCGCCGCCCCCTCCGCCGATCCGGCCGTGCTCGTGGTGCGGTTCCGGCTCCGGCTCCTGGGCCACCGCCGTTGGGCACATGCCGCCTTCAGGTTCGAGTCGCTCTCCAACACGCCGCTCGTCGCCGGCCACGACGGGTTCTGCTCCAAGCTGTGGATGACCGACGAGGAGACCGGCGTCTCCCGCGGCATCTACCAATGGGACGGAGCGGAGTCGGCGACGACCTCCGTGGAGACGGTCCGGGTGGTTCTGGCACCCTGGGTGGTCCCAGGGAGCTTCGACTACCGGGTGGTCGCCGACGCCGACCGTGCTCGCTTCCTCGAGGGAAGCTGGCCTCGTCGGCCCTGCCATCTCCGAGCGGTGACGAGGGCCGGTGGCTCCCCGCGCCGGCCCACGCCGGTGGCGGCGTAGACGGAGTAGGATCAGCCGCCGGCGCGAACTCGTCGCCCTCAGGTCGTCTGCGATACATCCCCTCCGGCGCAGGATCACCGTCTCGGAAGCCGCCACGGAGGTTCGCGGCCGACTCGTGTTCGGGACACCCAAGTCACACCGAACCAGAACCGTCGTGATGCCGTCGTAGCTCGCCGAACGCTTCGGCGAGCATCTCGACGGCCGAGATACGGACGGTCTCGTGTGTACGGCGCCACAGGGCGGGCGGCTGCGTGCTTCGAACTTTCGTCGCAACGTGTGAGTACCGGCGCTCGACACCGCCGGCATCGATCCCGGGCTGCGCATCCACGACTTGCGCCACACGGCGGCGTCGCTGATGATCTCCTCCGGCGCCAGCATCAACGCTGCTCAACGCCCAGCTCGGCCACGCCTCCGCAGCGATGACGCTCGACCTCTACGGACACCTCTACGAAGCCCTAGCCGACGCCCTCGCCGAGCGGTTCGCCGGCGGCTCCCCGCGGCCCACACGCGGTCCAAACGTTCTGGCGATGTGGTTTCGCTACCGCCTCGGACGCACCGAAACCCTCGACGAGCAAGGGTTTCGGGGAGGCTCCGGGGGTGGGACTCGAACCCACAACCTGCGGATTAACAGTCCGATGCTCTGCCAGTTGAGCTACCCCGGAATGCGCGGCAACCCACGAGGGGGTGAGGTGC
>JBPCMS010000098.1:0-21454 GCA_051002015.1 Acidimicrobiia bacterium | reverse complement strand
ACCCCCTGCTGGCCGAGCGGTACGCCGCCAACCGACTCACCGTCACCCGCCAACTCGCCTACGAGACGGGCTCGAACAAGACGGTCGACCTGGTGTTGCTGGTCAACGGCATCCCGGTCGCCACCGCCGAGGTGAAGAACCACCTGACCGGGCAGACGGTCGATCACGCCAAGCGGCAGTACCGCACCGACCGCGACCCCAGGAACGTGACCCTGCGGCGGGCGGTGGTGCACTTCGCCGTCGACACCGAGCAGGTGTTCATGACCACCTGGCTCGACGGCGACCGGACCGTGTTCCTGCCGTTCAACCGGGGCGAGGGCCAAGCCGCCGGCAACCCCGCCAACCCGACCGGGCACCGCACCGCCTACCTGTGGGAGCGGGTGTGGTTGCGGGACGCCTGGCTCGACATCCTGCAGCGGTTCGTCCACATCGAGCCGGCCCCGGCGGGATCGAAGCGTCCCTCGACCCTGACCTTCCCCCGCCTCCATCAATGGGACGCGGTGCTCAGGCTCGAGGCGGATGCCAGGGAGCACGGCGCCGGGAATTCCTACCTGGTCCAGCACTCGGCCGGGTCGGGGAAATCGAACACCATCGCCTGGCTGGCGTACCGGCTGTCCAGCCTGCACGCCGCCGGCGACGCCAAGGTGTTCGACAAGGTGGTGGTGATCACCGACCGGGTGGTGCTCGACCACCAGCTCCAGGACACCATCTACCAGTTCGAGCACGCCCACGGGGTGGTGCAGCGGATCGACCTCGACTCCACCCAGCTCGCCGCGGCGCTGGCCGGGGAGCGGGCCCGCATCGTGATCACCACCCTGCAGAAGTTCCCCTTCGTGCTCGACAAGGTCGGCTCGTTGCCGTCGCGGCGGTATGCGGTGATCGTCGACGAGGCCCATTCCAGCCAGACCGGCGAGGCGGCCAAGGATCTGAAGAAGGTGCTCGGCGCCGCCGGAACCGGACCCGAGGCCGAACTGGCAGAGGCCGAGGCCACGGAGACCCCGTTGGCTCCCGAACCGGGCAACCCGGCCGAGGAGGCGCTGCTGGCCGAGATCGCCGCCAGGGGCCGGCAACCCAACCTCAGCTTCTTCGCCTTCACCGCCACCCCCAAGGGGCGGACCCTGGAGCTGTTCGGGCGCCGCAACCCGGACACGGGCAAGTACGAGCCGTTCCACCTCTACTCGATGCGCCAGGCCATCGAGGAGGGATTCATCCACGACGTGCTGGCCAACTACGTCACCTACAAGACCTACTGGCATCTGGAGAAGGCGGTCGCCGACGACCCCGAGTACGCCACCGACAAGGCCAAAGCGGCGATCGCCCGGTTCGTGTCGCTCCACGAGCACAACCTGGCCCAGAAGGCGGAGGTGATCATCGAGCACTACCGCCGCCACGTCCGCCCCAGGATGCGGGGCACGGCCAAGGCGATGGTGGTCACGTCGTCGCGCCTTCACGCCGTCCGCTACTGGCAGGCGCTGACCAGGTACGCCAACCAACACGGGTACGGCGACATCGGGGTGCTGGTCGCCTTCTCCGGGACGCTCAACGTCGACGGACAACAGGCCACCGAATCCAAGCTCAACGGCTTCCCCGACTCGCAGACCACCGTCCGGTTCGACGAGGACGACAACCACATCCTGGTGGTGGCCGAGAAGTACCAGACCGGGTTCGACCAGCCCAAGCTCTACGCCATGTACGTCGACAAGGTGCTCACCGGGTTGGCGGCCGTGCAGACCCTGTCGCGGCTCAACCGGACCCATCCCGACAAGGGCCGCACCTTCGTCCTCGACTTCCGCAACGAGGCCGAGGACATCCGCACCGCCTTCGCCCCGTGGTACGTGCAGACGGTGGCGCCGCCGACCGATCCGCACCTGCTCTACGACACCCACCAGGAGCTCGGCCGGTACGGCATCCTCCACCCCGAGGAGGCGGAGACGGTGGTGGGGCTGCTGCTCACCGACGGCGCCATCAACCACGCCCGCATCCACGGGGCGCTGGCGCCGGCGATCGACCGTTTCCGCCACGACCTGGACACCGACGAGCAGGACACCTTCCGCGACGCCCTCAACCGGTTCATCCGCATCTACTCGTTCCTGTCCCAGGTCGTCTCGTTCGGTGACATCAAGCTGGAACGCGACTACCTGTTCTGCCGGGCGCTGGCTCACTTCATCCGCGCCGACGCCGAACCGGGCGTCGACCTGGGGAGCCAGGTAGAGCTGACCCATCTGGCGCTGGAGAAGACCTTCGAGGGTTCGGCATCGCTCGACCCCGACGTCGACGGCGAGGTGACCACCATCTTCAGCGGCGGGGGAAAGGTCTACGTACCGGACGAGGCGCCGCTGTCACAGATCATCGCCGAGATGAACGACCGGTTCGGCACCACCTTCACCGAGGCCCAGGCGGTGCACACCCGGACCATCGTCGCCGCCTTGGTCGGCGACGAGGACGTGCAGCGGGCGGCGTGGGCCAACGACGAGAGGGCGTTCGGGGAGGTGTACCCGGACTTCTTCGAGAACGCCATGGTCGACATGTCCAGGGCCCACGAGGACTTCACCTTCAAGCTGCTCGACGATCCGGAGCTGTTCGCCCGGCTGGTCGCCACCACCCTTCCCGGCGCCTATGCCACCGCCAAGGTGGCCAGCCAGGAGTGGCTGCCGATCGGAGACCTCCTCGCCGCCGGCGAGTCCGGCTCGGTCGAGTACAAGTCCAGCCTGCGCACCCGCTTCGGGAGCACCGAGGTGTCCAGAGCGCTGGAGACGGCGTTCGTCAAGACCATCGCCGGCTTCCTCAACTCCCCCACCGGGGGGACGCTGCTCATCGGTGTCGCCGACGACGGCTCGGTGGTCGGGCTCGACGGCGACCTCGCCAGCCTGGCCAAGAAGGGCAGGGATGAGGCCGACCGTTTCCAGCTCCACCTCATCCAGTTGATCCAGGCGTCGATGGGTGACGCCGCCGCCGCCAACGTCTCCACACAGATCCACACCGTCGACGGTATGAGGCTGTGCCGGGTCCACGTCAAGCCCGCAGCGTTCCCGGTGGAAGCCACCGTCACCGAGGTCGAGGACGGTCAGGGGAGCAAGCGGACCGCCTTCTACGTGCGCCTCGGTAACAAGACCCAGGCGGTCACCGACGAAGCCGAGAAACAGAAGCTCATCGCCCAACGCTGGGGAAGGGGCTGAGGGCGGGGCCTACTGGGTCGTCTCGAGGAGGACGTCGAGGTTCTCGTACTTGGGGTCGCCGTCGATGAGCTCCATCAGGCGGGCCGCCCACGCCTGGGTGTCCGGCCGGTCGTTGCTCGCCTCGGCGCTGTCCCAGGAGTCGAAGTCGGCCTGGATCACGTAGCGACCCGGCGTGTCCCGGAAACGCAGGAGGCGGACCCCGAGCAGGCCGGGAGGAGGCCCCTCGTCGTCGTCCCGGACCAGGTCGAGGAGGGCTCCCTCGTCCGAGGCGTAGATGACGATGTGCTGGCTGAACTTCATGACGGCACCTCCGGGGCTCGCGGTCCTGGATGGGGCGGAGCCGCTCCGAGGCTACCCGCCGGTGCCGCCGCCCGCCCCGAGAGGTCGGTCCGATTCGGCTCCTGTCGGGCGGCCTGGTTTGTAGCGCTGCGCATCCGGGTAACCTGGACCAAGGCGCTCCGTCGCCCTTCACTTCTGCTCGCGGTGCCGCCAAGCCTGGCACGCCGTGTCCCGCTTGGACGAGTGACCCCCACCGCTTGCCCTCCCCGGCGGTCCCATCCTTGGAGGATGTATGGAAGTCGGCCTACAAGACGCCACGATCGGCTTCGTCAGCACCTACCCGCCCACGGTCTGCGGGCTGGCGAGCTACACGGCCTCGCTGGTCAACGCCGTCGCCGGCGACCGGCGCTCCCGGTTCGGTCTTGGGGTGGTAAGCCTCACCGACAGATCCCATGCAGCCAACACACCGGATGTCGTGTTCCATCACCGACCCGGTGACCCCGCCTCGCTCGACACCGCCATCCGCATCCTCAACTCCTACGAGAGCGTGTCGATCCAGCACGAGTTCGGGATCTTCGGAGGGCCGGACGGCGAGGAGGTGATCGATCTCATCTCGGAGCTGACCGTCCCCACCGCGGTCACGCTGCACACGGTGCTCGACGATCCCACCAGGAACCAGCGGGTGATCATCGACCGTCTCGTCCAGCACGCCGACCTCATGGTGGTGATGAGCCGGACGGCAGCGGAGAGGCTGACCGCCCGCCACGGCGTCGACTCGGGACGGATCGCCGTGCTCCCTCACGGGACCCACGTCCCCCTGGCCGGTCCGTCGCTGGTGGCTGGCGACCGCCCCCTCGTCCTCACCTGGGGTCTGATCGGACCTGGCAAGGGTCTGGAGACGGCGATCGAAGCCTTCGCCGACCTGGTCGATCTGGACCCACGCCCCCGATACCGCATCGCAGGTGCCACCCATCCCAATGTGCTCAGGGCGGAGGGGGAGAGCTATCGGCAGGGTCTGGTCTCCCTCGTCGACCGTCTCGGATTGGGCGACCTGATCGAGTTCGACGACCGTTTCCTCGACAAGAAGACCCTGGCCCGCATGGTTCGCCGCGCCGATCTGGTCGTCCTCCCGTACGAATCCGTCGAACAGGTGACCTCGGGGGTCCTGGTCGAGGCGATCGCCGCCTCCAAGCCGGTGGTCGCCACCCGATTCGCCCACGCCGTCGAGCTGCTCTCGGGAGGCGCAGGCCTCACCGTGCCCCACGCCGACCCCGGTGCCCTCAGCGGCGCCATCAGACGGCTGCTCACCGACCGCCCGTTGATGGCGCAGATGGCGCGGGAAGCCGGACGCATCGCCGACGGATGGGACTGGCCGACCATCGGACACCGGTTCGGGACGATGATGTCGCAGGTGGCGGAGGCCGCCCGTTCGATCGATACACAACCGGAACGCGAGGTGCGCCATGCCACCGGATGACGGGGCCGGGTCCGTCGCCCAGGCGACCCACCTCCCGGCGCCGGTGTTCACTCATCTCCGCGGGCTCACCGACCCGGGCGGGCTGTGGGAGCACGCCCGCATGTCGACACCCCGCATCGAGCACGGGTTCTGCACGGACGACAACGCCCGCGCCCTGGTGGTGGTGACCAGGGAGGCGTCGCCCTCCGGTGAGCTGACGGATCTCACCGCCACCTACCTTCGGTTCGTACTGGACGCTCGCACCGATTCGGGTGGCTTCCACAACCGCCGCAGGGCGGACGGTGTCTGGATCGACGACGTCGGCAGCGACGACAGCCAGGGTCGAGCCTGGTGGGGACTGGGGGCGGCGGCCGGACGGAGCCCGGAACCCTGGATGCGCCGGGCGGGCGCCGACGCCTTCGCCACCTGTGCCTCGTTCCGGTCCCCCCATCTGCGAGCCAACGCCTACGCCGCTCTCGGTGCCGTGGAGATGCTGGCGGCCGAGCCCGGTCACCCGGCCGCCACCGAACTCCTCAGACGCACCTCCCGGGTGATCGCCGACGCCTCTGTGGGGAGAATCCCCTGGCCCGAAGCCCGTCTCAGCTACGACAACGCTCGCCTCCCCGAGGCGCTGTTGGCGGCGGGGGCGGCCCTCGGCGACCGCCGCCTCATCTCGATCGGGGTCAGGCTGCTGAAGTGGCTGGTCAGGGTCGAGACCAACGGCGACCACTTCAGCTTCACGCCCGACGGCGGGTGGGCCCCGGGTGATCCCCGCCCCGCGTTCGACCAGCAACCCATCGAGGCCTCTGCGATGGCCGAGGCCTGCTACCGGCTCTGGTCCATCACCGGCGACGCCGTGTGGAGGGCGCGCGCCGTCGGCGCCGCCCGCTGGTTCATGGGACGCAACGACACCGGAATGGTGGTGTACGACCAGGCCACGGGAGCAAGCTGCGACGGGCTGATGGAAGATTCGGTCAACGAGAACTGCGGCGCCGAGTCGACGCTGGCCGGGATCACCGCACTCCAGATCGCCGCCAGGTGCATCGCCGGGGACCGCGAGCGATCAACCCTCTGACGCCCGCCATCCCCGATCACCCATTCGGCTCAGGCCGACGCCGGGGCAGCGGCCGACGTCCGATCGTTGGATCAACCGATCCCGCGCTTCTTGCCCGCTTTCTTCGCTCGCTTGTCCGAACGCTTCTGCTTGGGATCCTTGGCGGCAACCTTCTTGGTGTTGCGACCGCCCCTGTCCTTGTTTGCCATCGGCGCCTCCGTTCGGCCACCGGAGGCGGCGGCCACGCTCGATTCTCCCACGTCGGGCGGGTCGGCGGGTGGCCCCCGCGGCGACAGCGGGTGCGTGCACGGCAGGAGGCGGGGTCAGGCTTCGGAACGCCGGTGGAGCACCGAAGCTCGCCGTTGCTCCTTCGATGCGGTGGAAACCACGGCCACCTAAACGCGTTCGATCCGGAATACGGGGAACTGGGCGCTGTGGGCGGCGAAGTCCTCGATCGCGGAGTCGTCGGGTAGCTCCATGTACCGGCGGGCGAGGTTCTCCCGCCGGTGGTAGGCGGCAACCACCGGTGCCGCCTCATCCCCGCCGACCTCGCTGGCGGTGATGGGCCGATCGACCTTGCCGTGCCGGAGCGTCCCCTCGGGGTAGGCCCGGAGGTTCTTCACCCAGCCCACCGGCCCGTAGGGGGCGACCAGGTACTCCACGCCGTCGAGCTCGATCGGCGACACCGGCACCTGGTGCGGCGCCTGCGTCTTCCTGCCGGTGGTGGTGAGCACCGCCGCCGGCCCCTTGCCCCGGCGCGCCAACCAGGACATCACCACGCCGATCGACCGGACCATCGGGGTGCGCCGATACTCCTTGGCCATGGAGCAATGCTACGGATCCCCGAGGCCGGCAGCCGGGGGATCCGGAACAGCCGCACGCGGTGTCGACCGGGAGGGCGGGTTCCGCACCCCGGTCAGCCTGCCGGGCGCCGCTCGGCTGCGACCTGGGCACGGACCATCGGGACGACCTCGAGGCGAACCGCTCCAGCTGCCCTGGGCTGTCGACCGAGGCGATGAAGGTGTCGAAGCCGTCGTCGACCACGAGCCCGGTGATCTCGTCGACCCACTGGTCGACCGGGCCATGCAGCATCCCGGTGGAGGCGCCGTCGGTGACCACCCCGAAGATGTTGAGCACCCGCCGGATCTGGTCCGGGTTCCGTCCGGCGTCGGCGGCGGCCTGGTCGAGGCGGCCGGTCATCTCGGCGAGCGGAGCGGTGTCCGGGCGCAGCGACGGCACCCAACCGTCGGCGAGTCGACCCGCCAGGCGCAGCGCCCGAGGCCCGTACACCCCGAGCCAGATGTCGATGGGGTGGGCGGGCACCGGTCCCGAGTGGGGGCCGTCGAGCCGGTAGTGCTCGCCGGCGAAGCGGAGTCCACGCTCGCCGCTCCACAGCAGGCGGATGATCTCGATCGCCTCTTCCAGCGCGTCGAGGGCCTCACCGGGGCTGCGCCGCTCACCTCCGTAGGCGACGATCGCATCCCAGAACGCCCCGGCGCCCAGACCCAGCTCGAAGCGACCGCCGCTGAGCAGGTCGATGCTGGCCGCCGCCTTGGCCATCATCGCGGGGGGGCGGAGGGGGAGGCAGGCGACGTCAGGAAAGATGCCGATGCGCGAGGTGGAGGCGGCGATGGCGCTCATCAATACCCAGGTGTCGAAGAACCGTCGCTGGTAGGGGTGGTCATGGATGCCGACCCAGTCGAGCCCGAGCGTCTCGGCCTGACGGGTGACCGCCACCGGGTCTCCCTCGGCCGTCGGGATCAGGAAGCATCCGAACGTGACCTCTCGGCCCCAGTCCCCGATGCCGGTCCTCCTTTGGGGATCGACCCCCGAGGCTAGCGACCCGCCTCCGACCCGAACTCGGCCGGACCGGCTCGCCTGGCGACGGCGTCGACACGAGCCCCAGGACCGCCCCGGCGACGGTGGACAGGGCGATCGCCCCGCCGCCGGGCAGCGGGACCTATCGTCGCATCGACCTCTAGAAGAACTCGAAGGTGACCGTGGCGACGGTCCCGTCGACAAACCTCACCGTGAGGATCTGGCAGGTCCCCTTGAACGCCCGGTCGGTCTTGAGGACCAGCGAGTACTGGTCGGAGTCCGGGTCATATGTCAGCCCGGACTGGATCTTCGCCGGGACCTCGGGTCCGCCGGCGCACGCCTGCCATGACGGGGAGCCGTAAACCAGGATATCCAGCCCGAAGTCGCCGCCGAGGCTGAACATCACCGGCAGCGCCGACCCGGCCTTGCGCGAGTTGGGCTGGTTGTCCGGATCGATCGGGGGGAGGAACCCTCCGAAATCGAACGACTCCAGCTCCAACCCGACGATCACCGGGTCGTGGTCTGATGACCGGTAGGCGTTCGGTTCGTACAGGGCATCCTGCGCTGGCTGCTTGAACGTGGTGTCGTAGTCGAGGATGTCCGGCTCGTCGGCGTTGATATGCCACTCGGTGGTGCCGGTCACCTGGCGGACGAGCCAGGTGTTGGCCAGCGCATGGTCGAGGTAGCCCGTCTGTCCGTCGAACACGAACGAGTAGGCGTGCTCACCGAGGTACTGGCGGACCAGGTCGGTGTAGTCGTCCGAGGTCCCGAGGGTGTCGTCCGGCCCCTCGAGGATGGCGTCGATCGGGTCTTCCTTGTCGTACGAGTTGAGGTCGCCCATGATCAGGATGTCGGGGTCGCCGCTGCCGGTCGGATCGGACGCCAGCCAATCGACCAGAGCCTCGGCCGCCGCCGTCCTGGTGAGGTTGCAGTTGCCCTGCCCGTCGCCGGTGTCGGGGTCACCGACGTCGAGACAGTCGGATCCCTTCGACTTCAGGTGGTTGACCGCCACCGTGAACCGCTCACCGGTTGCGTTCTCCTCGAAGGTCTGGGCCAGCGCCGGTCGGCTCTTGGTGTCGATGAACCTCGGGTCCACCGACGAGTCGAGGATGGCGTGGGCCCCTACCGGTGTCACTGTGGTGGTCCGATAGATGAAGCCGACCTTGATGGCATCGGTCCCGATGGTCCCGGTGTCGATGTAGTCGTAGGTCCCGGCACCGAAGGTGTCGTTGAGCCCGGCGACGATGTCGGCCATCACCTCGACACCCGTGGTGTTCTCGATCTCGTTGAGCCCGATGACGTCGGCGTCCATCCCGCTGAGGGCGGCGAGCAGCTTGGCCCGCTGCCGGCTCAGCTCGTTGGCGTCGTCGGCGCCGCGGCACTCCAGGTTCTGGCTGGGGCCGCAGATGTCGGGCCCGAGGTCGAGCGTGGTGAAGTAGTTGAGCTGGTTCATGGCGGCTACCAAGAGCCGGCCCCCGACGTCGTCCGGCCCCGGCGGGCGCAGGTTGGTGGCGGTGTAGGTGCCGTACGTGGTCGGGTGGATGCGGAACAGCCCGAAGGTGTCATCGACCACGCCGGTGATCCCGGTGATGGTGTCGCCACCGCGGAAACGGTTGGTCAGGTCGAACACGTCCCCGTTGCCGGGGTGGATTGCCGGGTCGGGGTTCTGGGCGCTCCGCCCGTCGTCGATGGTGATCCGCCGTCTGGCGTGCTCGGCGGCGAGGGCGATGGCATCCGGCCCCGGCTCGACCACCGCGGTCGGGGTGAACAGCCGGTCCAGACCCGGCATGGGCAGCGCCACCACGATCTCGTTGAAGCGGTCGAAGTTGAAGTACTCGCTGATCACCAGCTCCTGGGGGAGCGTGATCAGCATGCCCTCGTACCGTTCGAGCTCGTCCACCGAGGCGACCGGGAACTCGACGACGGTCGGGGTGATGGTCACCGGGTCGACGGCGCACTCGGCGACCGTGGCGTTGCTCAGCTCGGTGAGGCTGGACGCTCCGCCGCTGGTCTCGAATTCGGTCACCGCGGCCGAGATCCGCACCACGTCGCCGACCGCCAGATCCGCCGGCGGGACCGAGAACACGAACACGCCCTCGGAGGTGGTGGCGTCGCCGTCGTCGTCGGCGGGCTCCTCCTGGACGTAGAAGCCGGAGAGCCCCGCCGTGACGGCGGTGACCGCCGCCTCGACCACGACGCTCTGCCCCTCGAGGGGGCTGGTGGAGCCGCTGCCCTGGATGGCGGAGATCAGCGTCAGCGTGGCCGGCGTCTCGCACGAGAACGGCGGTGGCACGAACACTTGGTTGGTGGCGCCCGGGGTGTTGATCGCCTCGCCGACGACCGGGGTGCCGGTGAAGCCGGGGACGCCCTCGCCGTCGAAGTCGTTGCGCACCCAGTTGGCGGCGGTGTCGTCGTCGTTGCCGTCGGGGATGCGTGAAGCGCCGCCGACGGTGACGGCTCCACCGTCGAAGCCGGGGGTGAGCACCGGCTGGGCATAGGTGAGGTCGCTGGTGCCGCTGTCGGTGACGGCGACCCCGTCGACGATGGCGGTCCACGGCGTCGAATCGAGGATGCCGTCGTCGTCGGTGTCGAGGTCGTCGCCTGCGGCCCCGGTGAACCCGTCGACGAGGAGCAGGGTCAGGGTGCCGTTCTCCAGGGCGTTGGCGGTGAAGCCGCTCACCCAGGAGCCGGCCCCGTCGGTGGTCCCCACCCCGATCACCTCGTCGATGGTGCCGGTGGCGGTCCCCGAGGAGTCACCCTCGACCTCGAGGATGGTGAAGTTGGACAGGTCGGTGTCGGGGGGACCGAACACCTCCACGAACTCGTGGGTGTCGGCGCCGGCATGGTTGAGCACGAACTCGTTGATCACCGCGGCGGGCTCCTCGCCGCCGCCACCGTCGCCGAAGGTCTGGCCGCTGTTGAAGCCGCCGAAGGTGGAGGTGGCGAGGGCCCAGGTGAAGTCCTCGTAGGTGGTGCCGGTGCCGGTGAGCTGCAGCGACTCGCCGACCGGCCCCGAGCCGGTCTGGCTGATCCCGATGTCGGTGCTGGTCATCCCGTCGGCGGGTCCACCGACGGCGGCGAAGCTGCCCTCGTAGCTGAGGAACTGGACCACCGTGCTGGCGTTGTCGACCAGGGCGATCCCGTCGGGGGAGCCGTTCTGGATGCCGTTGGTCGGGTAGATGATATGCACGACCCCGAACCCTCCGCCGAGGTCGGGGATGGGCCCGGCGGGGAGCGCGTCGGTGTCGTACAGCGCACCGCCGTTCCCGTTGTACAGGACGATGGTCCATCCGGTGAGATCGGTGCCGGCGGGCCCGGCCACCTCGATGGCCTCACTGGTGTCGGTCCCGGTGTTGTCGTAGTGGATCTCGTTGATGAATACCGGGGTGGCGGCCGCCGCCGGGGAGGCGGCGACCAACGGCAGGAGGCCTGCCAGCAACCCGAGGGAGAAGACCGTGATCCACCGCCTGCCCCGAAGCCTGATAACGCCCACGCGGTCCTCCTGGTGTCCCCCGGCTCGGGACGTTCTGTCCCGGCTCGATCCGTCGCCGGAGGGAACGTACACGATCCGGGGGCCGCCCTGCCGCGGGGCGGTAGCCTCGGTGGCGGCGGGCTCATCGACCATCGCCGGGGAGGCGCCGTGGAGCACAGACAAGCCTTCGTGTTCGATCTCGACGGGACCCTGATCGACAGCGTCTACCAGCAGGTGCTCGCCTGGCACGAGGCCCTCGAGCTGGTGGGGATGGAGGTGTCGGTGTGGAGGATCCACCGCAAGATCGGGATGAGCGGGGGGCTGTTCGCCGCCGCCGTCGCCCGGGAGACCGGTCGGGAACTCACCGAGACCGAGGCGGTCGAGGTGCGCCGGGCACATGCCGATGCGTACGCCGCCCGCTCCGCCGAGATCCGTCCCCTGCCCGGAGCCGTCGAGCTGCTCCGCTACCTGACCGAGGTCCGGGTCCCTTGGGCGGTGGCCACCAGCGGCTACCTGGAGAACGCGGCGCCGACCCTGCGCCGCCTCGGCATCCCCGAGGACGTCCCGGTGGTCACCCGGGACCAGGTGGCCCACGCCAAGCCCGACCCGGACCTGTTCCTGGCGGCGGCGGAGCGGCTCGGGGTCGACATCACCCAGGCCATGGTGGTGGGGGACAGCGTGTGGGACCTGCTGGCGGCGCGCCGGGCCGGGGCGCTGGGGATCGGTGTGCTCTCCGGCGGCTACGGTCGGGAGGAGTTGGAGCGGGCCGGCGCCTACCGGGTGTACGACGACCCTGCCGACCTGTTCCGCCACCTCGACGAGGTCGGGGTCAGGACCGACTGACACCGTCGGTCTCAGCAGCCTCCGGGGTTGGTTGGTGGGGGAGGCGACACCGTCGGGGTCGAAGGCGATGCCGAACGAGCGAGTGGTGAGATCGCCGAGGATGTCCGTCCATGAGTCCTCGGCGACCACGGGACGCCCCTCGACGATCCGCACCGGGATGGCGGTGAGCGTGGTATCCGACTCGGTCATGGACGAGAGCGAGGGCAAGCCCTGTCGCTGGAACACCCTCCGGGCGATGCGGGTGCTGCATTGGTACGAACACGCCCGTCAGTAATCGGCGTGTGGCCTCACACGACTGCTGGCGCTCAGTCGCGACCCATCGTGGTGGCCGCGTCGGCCTCGTTGCCCTCGGCGTCGGCCAGGGTCCACCACGCGGGCGCGTGCTCGTCGCGGACCATGCGGCCACCGGCGGCGAGCGCCGCCGCGACGCGTGCCTCGGCCTGTTCGTGCGGCACCCAGACCGGGACGTGGAACTGGCGCGGGTTGATCCGGTCGGTCATGTCCGGGGCCCTGACGCGTCGGCGGCGTCGGCATCCACCTCGGGCAGCGAGGGGTGATCGGTCGGATAGAGGCCGGCGGCGAAGCCGTAGACGGTGTCGCCGGACCGCGGGAGCTGGGCGAACTCGTGGATGAGCGCCACGACGCGAACCCAGAACTCCGCGGCGGTCTCGCGGGGATCCGGGAGTGGCGGACGATGGACCGGAGGTCGTCGGCCTCGTGGGCCGCGACCGACTCGGCCGCGGCCACGGAGAGGGCGTTGGCGTGGACGGCAAGGGCCTCATTGCCCCGGCGGTTGACCACGCCCACCATGAACACGGGCGCCGTCCGGCCGTAGTACCGCTCGTCGATGGCTCGCACCCGCCGGGTGCGGACGACCCGAAGCATCCCCGTGTCAACGAGCACGCCGACGTGGTGCGCAACGGTGCTCTTCGGGCGGTTCAGGGCAGTGGCGAGCTCGGCCACCGTGGCCGCGCGCTCGATGAGCAGGTCGAGGATCTCCGCAGTGGATCGGCGATTGCCCGAAGCTGGGCGGTCGTCGTGAGCTCGATCCTGTCGACGAGGTCATAATCCGGGATCCGGGTATTGATCGACATATCTGGAACGTTCTGTAGTACTGGATCATTGGGCGATCGTGGTTCCGGCCATGGTCGCAGATCACCGCAAGACCACCGAAGGGAGCGACATGGCTGAGCAGCGAGGAATGACATCCGCACCGATCGTCCTGGTTCCGGGGTTCTGGCTCGGCGCGTGGGCATGGGACGAGGTCGCCGACGCGTTGCGCGCCGACGGCCACGACGTCACCGCGCTGACGATGCCCGGCCTCCAGTCGGTCGACACAGACCGATCCGCGATCACCCTGACCGACCACGTCGACGCGATCTGCGAGGCGGTCGAGGCGGCGGACGCGCCGGTCGTGCTCGCCGTCCACAGCGCCACCGGGTTCTCCGGCTACGCGGCCAGCGACAGGGTCCCGGAGCGGATCGGGGCGATGGTGTACGTCGACTCGGCGCCAGGGAAGGGCGCCCTGGATCCCGACTTCGACGGAGCGGAGAAGCCCCTGGTCTGGGAGGAGATCGAGGAGGAGGAGAACATCGACGGGCTCAGCGATGAGCAGAAGGAGACGTTCCGCCAGCGCGCGGTATCGGTTCCAGGCGGCATACTGCGCGAGGTCATACCGCTCACCAACGACGCTCGCCGCGACATCCCGAGCACGATCATCTGCACCGGCTTCCCGTCTGAGCAGATCAAGGCCTACGCCAAGGAGCACAACCCGGCCTGGCTCGCCGGCCTGGCCGAGCTGCGTGACATCACCTGGGTCGACCTGCCGACCAGTCACTGGCCGATGTGGTCGCGTCCCGGGGAGCTCGCCGAGATCATTGGCGACGTCGCGAAGGCTCACGCGAGAAGCGCCCGGTGACCGCCTCGCTTCTCGGGGACGCCTTCGCTCATCACATCTGGGCCACCGAGGCACCGGTCACCGCAGCCAGATCTGCACCGCCCTGACCAGCCTCGGCGTCACGCCTCCTGAGATCGACGGCAGGCCTACGCTCGAGCGACCGGCCGCGAGGGCGCGCGGTGCGCGTGCCGGCACTGTAGCCGCTGCTGATTCCCGGGCGCGGTCCCTGGGCAGCCACGATCGTCAGCCAGCGGTAGCCTCGCCGTATGCACGACGATGGCGTCTTCGACGAGCAGGTCGCCGCGCGATACGACGAGCTGTACGGGACGCAGTTCGACCCGGCGGTGGTCGAGCCGGTGGTCGACTTCCTCGCCGAGCTCGCCGGGAACGGACGAGCGCTCGAGCTTGCGATCGGGACCGGCCGGATCGGGCTACCGCTCGCGCGGCGGGGCGTCCCGGTCCACGGGATCGAGCTGTCGGGCGCGATGATCGCCAAGCTGCGAGCGAAGCCGGGCAGTGAGGCGATCGGCCTCTCCATCGGCGACATGGCGACCACAGGCGTGTCCGGAGCGTTCTCGGTCGCGTACCTCGTCGCCAACACGATCGGGAACCTCACGACCCAGGAGGCCCAGGTCGCCTGCTTCCGCAATGTGGCTGCGCACCTCGAGCCCGGCGGCTGCTTCGTCGTCGAGCTCATCGTGCCTGACCTCCAGTGGCTGCCGCCCGGCGAGCGCACTCGCACCTTCCACTTCGGCGACCACCACGTGGGCATCGACGAGTACGACTTGGCGAGCCAGCGTCTGACCTCGCACCACTGGACGCTCAACGACGGACGGTGGGAGCGCTTCTCGGTGCCCTTCCGCTACGCGTGGCCGGCGGAGCTCGACCTCATGGCGCAGCTCGCCGGCATGCGACTTCGCGAGCGCTGGGCCGGCTGGAAGCGTGAGCCATTCACGAGTGACAGCCGCAAGCACGTATCGGTCTGGGAGAAGTAACCGACGGCAGGGTGCACGGCGCGACCGATGAGTTCGCGCCGCGGCCTCGGTCTGGGCTCCTCGCCGTCGCGCGAGACCTCGCCGTACGTGGGACCGAGGAACTCGGTGATCGCGTCGACGTCCCATCTATGCGGCGTACGATGCCCACCATGAACGTCATCGATTGGCTCCTCAACTCTGATCCGTCGATCCGCTGGCAGGTCCTGCGCGATCTGACCGATGCGTCCCCCGACGAGGTCGCGGCCGAACGCGCCCGAGTCGCGGGCGACGGCTGGGGGGCGCAACTGCTCGCCGCCCAGGGTGCCGACGGCAACTGGCACGGTGGTGCGTACTTCCCCGAGTGGACGTCCGTCACGCCGACCCTCCAGCTCATGCGCCAGTTCGGGATAGACCCCACCGACGACGAGGTACGGCGGGCGATCGCGCTCGTCCGGGAGAACAGCCGATGGGAGCACGAGAGTGAGCCGTACTTCCAGGGCGAGGTCGAGCCGTGTATCAACGGCCAGGCCGTCGCGATCGGGGCGTACTTCGGCGAGGACGTCGGCGGGATCGTCGACCGGCTCCTGACCGAGCAGATGGACGACGGCGGCTGGAACTGCGAGCAGGAGAACGGATCGAGGCGCGGGTCGTTCGAGACCACGATCAACGTGCTCGAGGGATTGCTCGAGTACGAGCGCGCCGTCGGGGGCAATGCCGACGTCGCCGCCGCCCGCGAGCGCGGAGAGGAGTACCTGCTCGCGCGGCGGCTCCTTCGGCGCCTGTCGACCGGCGAGATGGCGAGCCCGCGCTGGCTGTACCTCGCGTTCCCAAACGGGTGGCATTACGACCTCCTGCGTGTTCTCGACTACCTGCGGGATGCCGGAGTCGCGCCCGACGATCGGACGGCCGAGGCACTCGAGATCCTCGCCTCGAAGCGCGATGCTGACGGCCGGTGGCCGCTCGAGCACGCCCACCACGACGAGCTGCTTGTCGACCTCGGCGAGCGCGAGGGTGAGCCGAGCCGATGGATTACGCTGCGGGCGCTTCGCGTGCTTCGCTGGGCCGAGGCCGCCGGCCGTTCGCCTGTTCCGAGCGCCGCATCGGCATGACGGACGCCATCAGGAGCATCCCCGCCAACAGGGCGAGCTGCGACGAACTTGAGGCTGTGTTCGCCACGCGCAGGCCCGCGGCCACGTGCCAGTGCCAGCGGTACAAGCTGCGGCGGAGGGAGACCTTTGCCGCGTTTCCCGCAGAGGAACGCGCCTTCCGGCTCCGCCAGCAGACCAACTGTGGTCACGCGGAGTCGGGCACGACGAGCGGCCTCGTCGCGTACCTGGACGGCGAGCCCGTCGGCTGGTGCGCGGTCGAGCGGCGCACCGCCTACACGGGCTTGCTGCGCAACAACCGCGTCCCCTGGGAGGGCCGAGCGGAGGACAAGACCGACGACAGCGTCTGGGCGGTGACCTGCATCTTCACCCGCGCCGGGTTCCGACGCCAAGGCATCAGCTATGCGCTCGCGCAGGCCGCCGTCGACTTCGCCCAGCAACGCGGAACCCGTGCGCTCGAGGGATACCCGATGATCACCCACCCCGGACAGAAGATCACCTGGGATGAAATCCATGTCGGCAGCCCCAGCGTATTCGCCGCGGCCGGGCTCACCGAGGTCAGCCATGCCACGAAGCGCCGGCTCGTGATGCGGATCGACTTTGACCGATGAACGTCATCGACTGGCTCCTCGATGGCGACCCCTCCATCCGCTGGCAGGTCATGCGCGACCTGACCGACACACCGGTGGCCGCCGTAGCCGGCGAGCGCGCCAGGGTGGCCACGGAAGGCTGGGGCTCGCAGTTGCTTGCCCGTCAGACCGCGGATGGGCAGTGGGGCGGCGACCCTTCCAACCCCGAGTGGACCTCCAGCCCCGAGTGGGCTGCCTGGCGACGCTGGTGTGGCTGCGCGAGATGGGTCTAGATCCGCAGGGCACCGAGGCGCGCCGTGCGGTAACCCTTGTCCGCGACAACGTGAGGTGGCATTGGTGGGACAACAAGCCGTTCTTCGCGGGCGAGGTCGAGCCATGCATCAACGGCAGGGTCCTGGCGGTCGGCGCGTACTTCGGCCAGGACGGGCAGGGCCTCGTCGACTGGCTGCTCGGGGAGCAGATGGACGACGGCGGGTGGAACTGCGAGCAGGAGAACGGCTCCACGCGTGGGTCGCTCCACACGACTATCAACGTGCTCGAAGGCCTGCTGGAGCACGAGCGAGCCACGGGCGGCACCGCCGAGGTGAGGACCGCCCGCCTCCGGGGCCAGGAGTACCTGCTCGAGCGTCGCATACTCCGCCGGCTGTCGACCGGCGAGATCATCGATCCGGCCTTCACCCAGTTCTCATACCCGACCGGATACCACTACGACGCGCTGCGGGGGCTCGACTACCTGCGCGCCGCCGAGGTCGAGCCCGACGAGCGGGTCGCGGATGCCATCGAGCTGGTCATGCAGAAGCGCAGCGAGGATGGCCGATGGCCGCTGGAGAACCCGCATCCCGACCAGCTGGACATCGGTATGGACGATGGCGAGGGCAAGCCGAGCCGCTGGATCACCCTGCGTGCCCTGCGGGTCCTTCGCTGGGCCGACGCGGCCGGTCGATCGCTCGCTTCGAGAGCGGCATCGGGATGACGGATGGCATCACGGTCGTTCCCGCCAACCACGCGACGTGGGAGGACCTGCGGGCAATCTTCGGCGAGCACGGCAGGCTACCAAGGGGTCGAGCTCGGGCACGACGAACCTGGTGCTAGACGGGTCCCGGCTGCCACTCGACCTCGGAGGCGCGCATGGGCTCGTCGAAACCCTTGAGGCGCAATGCTTTCGCAGGGCTGAAGCGAAACCCCTTTCCACCGGCCAGGTCGCGGACCGCGCTGGAGACGAGGATCGTGCGCGGACCGGCCCGCGATGACAGGCGCGAGGCGAGCTGAACGACCGAGCCGAAGAGGTCATCGCCATCTGTCACGGGCTCGCCGGCAGCGATTCCGATCCGGACGCCCAACGGCATCAGGCCGGCGCGTTCCCCCTCGGCGAGCGTGCGCTGGATCTCCACGGCGGCCTCGACGACGCCCGCGATCGACCTGAAGGAGGCCATGATCCCATCACCGGTGTGCTTCACCTCTGTGCCGCCGGTTCGCTCCAGCGCGGCACGCACGATCTCATCGTGTCTCCGGAGGACCGCCATGGCGCCCGCGTCGCCGAGCCGCTGGGTCATGCTCGTCGAGCCTTCGATGTCGGTGAACAGGATGGCGCGGAACGCCGTGTCGACGTACGCCTCGCCGACCGGGCGGTGCACGATGGCGCCCATGAAGCCGGTGACGGCCCCCGCGTCGACCTCGATGATCTGATTGGCGACGAGGCCGTGTGACACCCGGTGGACCGCGGCCACAGCCTCCTCGTTCGGACCCTTGGCGAGGCAGAAGGCATGCTGCCGCTCGTAGTCGAGCCAGTAGTGGACGTACTGGACGCCGTACGCGTCCTGGATGGAGATGTCCTTCATGTGCGCTGCAGCCACATCTGCAGCCGCCGCGCCCTGGAGATCGTGACGGTCCATGTAGTACGGCATCCAGCCGGAAGTATGGACGACGCCATGGTATGGCGCAAACGCCACCGCCGACATGCCCTACGCGTGCTTCGGGATGGCCGGCGTCAGCACCCTCGGCCTGCGGCGACGAGTTTCCGCGCCGCCGCCCGTCAGACTGGTGAACACCACCACGAGCGTGCCGGAGGACGCCATGAGCGACATCCAGGACCGGGTCCAGACGACCATCGACGAGATCGTGGCGTCGGAGTCGAGCGGGGGGCTTCCAGGTGCGGTGTCGGCGGCCGATGATCCTTCTGCACGGTGGGCCCGGGTCGGCCGAGATGGTCGGGCCGATCCTCCCCGCGCTGGCGGAGCGCCACCAGGTCGTCGCGACGGACCTCCAGGGGCACGGACGCACGGCCGACCTCGATCGTCCCATCCCTTTCGTGGCCCCGCCGACCTGCTCGGCTACCTCGACGAGGTCGGGGTCAGGACCGACGGACACCGCCGGTCTCAGCAGCCGCCGGGTTGGTTGGTGGGGGAGGCGACACCATTCCGATCGAAGGCGATGCCGAACGAGCGGGTGGTGAGGTCGTCGAGGATCTCGGTCCGAGATCCCTCGGCGAGGACGGGGCGCCCGTCGACGATCCGGACCGGGATGGCGGTGAGCGTCGTGCCCGACTCGGTGACGTCGAAGCGGAACACCGCGGTGTACGACGACGCCTCGCGGGCAGACGGGAAGGCGAAGTTCCCGGTCGAGTACACCACCCAGGCGTCGTCGATCCGCTGCACCCCCTGGAGGACGTGGGGATGGCTGCCCACCACCATGTCGGCGCCGGCTTCGATCCAGGTCGAGGCCAGATCGCGCTGGTGAGAATCGGGGCAGGCCTGTCGCTCGATGCCCCAGTGCGCCATCACCACCACCAGATCGGCGCCGTCGGCGGCCGTCGCCACCGCATCGACGGTGGCCCCGGCGAACTGGGGACAGGCCCAGGCGATCTCGGGGATGAAGGTCTCGCCCGGCTCGGGCCGGTCGCACGGGACCCGGGTGAACGACAGCACCGCCACCCTCCAGCCGTGGACCCGGAGCCGGGTCCCGCCGTATGCGGTGGCCGGGTCGGGGCCGGTGCCGGCGACGGCGAGCCCGGCCTGCTCCAGGATCTCGATGGTGCGCAGCACCGCCTCGGTGCCGTAATCCAGGGCGTGGTTGTTGGCCAGAGCGGCCACGTCGACCCCGGCGGCGGCGAGGATCTGGGCGGTGATCGGCGGCGACTTGAAGGTGTACACCTTGTCGACGGGTGCTCCCACCTCGGTCTCGGCGACGGTGGTCTCCAGGTTGACGATGGTCAGGTCGCCGTCGGCCAGGACCGGGGCGATGTCGCCAAGCGGGTCGCGCTGGTCCAGCCCGTGGGTGAAGGAGGTGTCGCCGGCGACGACGATGCTGATCGGCGGCAGCGGAGCCCGGGTGGTCGTGGTGGGGGCAACGGTGGTTGTGGTGGTCGCCGTTGCCCGAGGGGCCGTGGCGGTCACCTCTCCGGTGGGGGTGGTCGGGGACGGTGTCGCCGGACCGGTCGACGGTGTGTCCGCCACTCCCAAGGCGCATCCGGCCACGGCGACGGCGAGCATCAGCAAGGCGAGGACCCCACGCATCGGGCAAGGCTAGGAGGCGGGGGAGCTCCGCGATTTTCTTAGGACCCGAACGCGTCACCAGCGACGCGTTTCGATCCTAAGAAACGCGAGAGGGGGTCTTGGCGCCCGCTCGTCACCTAGATTCGGGCACCTGATGACCAGCTACCGGGTCGGCGGGCGCACCGTGAAGATCACTCATCCCGAACGGGTGCTGTTCCCCGAGGACGATCTGACCAAGGCCGACCTCGCCGTATACCACCACGCCGTTGCCGGGGTGATGGTTCCGCATCTGGTCGACCGGCTGCTGATGCTGCAGCGATTCCCGGAGGGGATCGGCCAGGCCGGGTTCTATCAGAAGGAGGCGGGCCGGGGGGTGGCCAACTGGATCCGCACCGTGGAGGTCCGTAAGGAGGGCGGGACCGTGCGCCACCCGGTGGTCGATGACGAGGCGGCGCTGCTGGCACTGACCAACCTGAGCACGATCTCGTTCCATCGCTGGCCGAGTCGGGCCGACCGGCTCGAACGGCCCGACCTGATGGTCATCGACCTCGATCCTTCGACGGACGACTTCGAGCCGGTCAGGCGGGCGGCCCGGTGGACCAGGGAGGTGCTCGACGACCTCGACCTCGGCGCGTACCTGCAGGCGACCGGTTCCCGGGGGATCCACGTGGTGGTCCCGCTCGACCGGTCGGCGGACACCGAAGCCGTCCACGGCTTTGTCAACGACCTCGCCCGACTGCTCGCCGCCATCCATCCGGACGATCTCACCGTCGAGGCGCGCAAGGTCTCCCGCCGGGATCGCCTCTACGTCGACATCGCCCGCAATGCCTGGGCGCAGACCGTGATCGCCCCGTACTCGGTGCGGCCCCGGCCCGGGGCCACGGTGGCGACCCCGATCACCTGGGACGAGCTCGACGACCCGGGGCTGCGACCGGACGGCTGGACCATGACGACCGTGCCCGACCGGTTGGCCAAGGTTGGCGACCCGTGGTCGGGCATGCGCCGCCACGCCCGCTCGCTCAACCCCCGCCGCCGTCGCCTGACCCGGATGCTGACCGCCGCCAACCTCGATCCCACGTAGCCCGCCTTTCCCGTCCCATTGGGAGGGGTGCCTCGGCTTTGCGAGGCGGGGTGGGATACCGGGGACGCCGGCGGCGCGGTCCGGGCTGCTTTCCCCCGCCCCGGCTGTACTTGTCCGCCTGCGGCGATTGGCTCAGCCACCCCTCCCCCATTGGGGGGAGGGGAAACGGTTCAGCCGGTCCGGGATCTGGTGAAGAGGGCGACCATCTCGCGGTTGA
>JBPCMS010000097.1:0-12376 GCA_051002015.1 Acidimicrobiia bacterium | reverse complement strand
CCCGGGGTGTGGGGTGATGCTGTGTAGCCCCCACTTTGGGGGTCGCGCCAGGTCGGCCGCGTTTGCCCCCCCCACCAAGGTCGCCGCCTTGGTGGCGGCCGATGGCCTCGTTCGAGCAACCACGGTCCCGGTGCCCGAGCTGGTCATGGTCGACCCCGGCGAGGGGATCGTCGAGTGGGCCGAACTGCCCGGCCGCTCCTTGCATGACCTCCTCGGCGATGAGGCGGTGCCCCTCGGGGTGGTCACCGCCGCCGCCGCCGCCGCCGGGCACGCCGTGCGCGCCATGCACTCGGCCCCCGTGTCCGAACCGGCGAGGCACCACACCGCCGCCGACGAGGTCGCCAACATGGCGCGCTGGGTCGGTCCGGTCGGCATCCTCGCCTCTACACCTCCGGGGATTGAGCGGGCCCTCGATGCGGCCGTCGCCTTGCTCTCCGAGCCGGCGAGCGCCCCGGTGTTGGTCCATCGGGACCTCCACGACAAGCAGATCCTGGTCGAGGGCGACGAGGCCGGCATGATCGACGTCGACACGATCGCCAAGGGCGAAGCCGCCGTCGACCTGGCCAACCTGCTCGTCCACCTGGAGCTGCGCGCCGCCCTCGGTGTTGCGCCGAGCCGCACCCAGGCCGCCGCCGATTCGTTCCTCGACGCCTACCGGCCGTCGGCGGACGTCAGGGCGCGGATCGGGGCCTATGCGGCAGCCACCCGGGTGCGGCTGGCCTGCGTGTACGCCTTCCGTCCGGCACAGGCGGTGGCGGCGGCTCAGCTACTCGCTGGTCCCCCGTGACCGATCGGTTCGGTCTGGGCGAACTTCAGCGGATTACACACCGCCACGACACCCAGCAACCTAAGGTTCCAGAAAACGGCTGGGCCTCCCCCCCGAACTTCAGCGGATTACACACCGCCAGAGGTACGCAGAACCTTAGGTTCGCCGAGGCGTGTTCAGCGTGCCGGTCGTAGGGCGAAGAGCCGGCGGCCCCCGTCAGGGAGCGGCTCCTCGTGCTCGATCACGAACCGGTCGGCCAGGTAGGAGCGCAGAACCGTCTCGGCGTAGTCGGCGTGGATCTCGCCGGGGCGCTTGTTGACCGACAGCAGGTGCACCATCGGGTCGTCGGGAGGAACCCACTCGAGGATCACCCTGGCATCGAGATCGGCCAGCCAATCCACCACCTGGCGCAGCGGGACGTTGCGGCCGACCACCAGGTGGTGGACCACGGCGAAGCACAGCACCAGGTCGGGCGAGGAGCGGTGCTCGAGTGGGGTCCGCTCCCTGCCTCGCCATCCCAGCCCCGGCGACGGGGCGGCGAGGTCCTGGAGCATCGGGAGGATGGTGGCGTTGCCCTCGGCCGACAGCCCCCGGTAGAGGTCGTCGAGCACCACCTCGTCGGCGTCGACGGCGAGGACGGTCTCGGCCACCGTCGCCGCCAGCCGGGAGAAGTGCCCGTCGTTTGACCCCAGATCCCACACCACCGAAGGCGAGCGCGCCGCCATCACCCTTTCGAGGAAGTCGCTCTTCGGGTTGCGGTCGCGGGCGACGTGGGCGCACTCGTCGGCGTACCGGTTCCACTGCGATCGCCCGTGCTCCCAATGCAGACCTTCGATTGTCCGGCGCAGCCCCCTGACGTTGCTCTGGATCAGCTCCTTCTTGAACCCGGCCTGGCGGAACTCGGAGCGGAGGTCGCGGGCGGTGTGGCGGTAGCGCCGCTCCCCCCTGGCGGGGAGCGTGACATGGAGCAGGGCCGCCTTGCGTACCCGGTCGCGGGCGGACAGCATCGCCTCCATGTGCTCGGCGGTCGGCCCTTCCGCATCGCCTCGGGCCCACGGCTGGTGGGGGATGCCGACGTACACCCGCAGCATCAGCGGGTAGAGGTACTGGCGGAGGAACTGGCGGTAGCCCACCCAGATATCGCCAGGCTCCAGCGGCTCGAACGACCCGATGTCGATGAATACCGGACGGGCGCCGACGAACTGCACGTTGTAGGGGGTCGAGTCCTTGAGGATCATGTCCTCGGCCAGGGCGGCGTCGAGCAGGTCGAGCTGGAGCAGGGCGGCGTCGCGCAGCATCGAGAACGTCCACTCGTACGGGTAGGAGACGATGGGGATGCGGTCGTGGCGGAGGATCCCTGCCCAGTCGCCGGGAGGGGTGGCCACGCCCTCGATCAGCTCGGTGCCGACGATGCGGCCCCGCACCATCTGCTCGCCGAAGAACCGGGTGCGGGTCAGGGCGTGCCATGCCACGAGGTTGCGGTCGTCGAGGGCGCGGTAGATCTGGCCGTCGACGGTGAAGACGCGGTTGCCCGGGTCGCGGAACGACCCTGGATCGGGGCTCGCCGGGGACGCGGAAGAAGGCTTGGGTGTGGGGTCGGTCATGCGTTCCGGCGGAGGGCCGGGGGTCTACTCGGGGAGGTTGGCGGCGCGGTCCGCCTCGGGGACCTCGCCGGCGGCGGGCTCCACCGCGGTCTCGGCGTTCCTCCGCTTGAGGATCCGCCTGCCCTTGGTCTTCACCAGGATGGCGACACCGGCGGCACCACCGATGAGTGCCTGAGCGATGAAACTGCCGGTTCCGGGGTCGAGGTATGCGATGAGCTTCACGGTGCCTCCAAGGGCGGGTTCGCGATTTCGGTCGGACGGGGAATGACCCGGGCCCGGACGCTGAGTGTACCCCTACCTTGCGCCGAGGTGAACGCATGGTGACGGAAAGGGCGCGCCTGCCGCCGGCCGCGCATACGGTTGTTGCCCCGGAACATCCGGAATGATTCAATGCGTTCACGTCGGTCATCTCTGGTCCGGAGGCTCGCATGCGGAACCTGCTGCTCATCATCCACATTCTCTCTGTGGGCGTCTGGCTCGGGGCGTCCGTCACCCAGTTGGTGGTCGGGCCGCGGCTCACCCGCCAGTCGTCCGAGGTGGCGGCGGCCTGGATGACGGCTTCGATGAACCTGGCCAGGAAGCTGTACCCGGTGGCGGGCGTCCTGGTGCTCCTCACCGGGATCTGGCTCGTCCTGCAATCGGAGGTGTACGGGTTCGCCGACGTCTTCGTCACCGTCGGGTTGGTGGCGGTGATCGTCGGTGGGGTGCTCGGCGGCCCAGTGTTCGCCCCGGCCGCCGAGAAGGCGGCGAAGGCATTCGGGGCGGGCGACACCGCGGCGGGGTCGGCCGCCATGGTCAGGATCGCCCGGTTCGGGCTCCTCGACGTCGTGCTGCTGGTGGTCGCCGTCGCCGCCATGGTGATGAAGTGGGGCGTCTGAACGGGGCGGTCCCCCTGGTCGCCGTCGACATCCCCCAGCTCGGGGACGAGCGTGGCAAGAACTGGGCCAAGGTGGTCACCAACGTCGACGGGTCCCTGGGCACCGGATGGGCATACGAGGGCGAGTTCATCGCCGCCGGCGGGATCCAGGACGTGCCGGTCGGCTCGGTGGTCCTGGTCTACGGCGAGCGGGGGAGCAGGGATCGTCCGATGATCAACGCCAAGGTGTTCACCGCCAACGGCGACGGCACCCTCACCGCCGAGGCCGAGGCGTCAGGCCGGGCCTGGGCCCGAACCCTGCGCGACCGGGTCGAGGAGCTGCTCACCGGCCGCCTCGCCCGGCCCTCCGGGGTGGATGGTCTGCCCTGGTCACCCGAGCTGATGCAGTGGAGCGACCGCGCCATACTCGACGAGGTCGAACGCAGGGGTATCCGGGCCTAGCCGGTTGAGTCCCCGAGCCGGTTCATCCGCGCGCGTCGATCTCGAGGATCCCCCTGACCCTGGCCAGGTCGTCCGCCCAGGCCCGATCGGGACGGATGCGGCGGAGCCGGTCCTTGAGATCGGCGCCGCGTCCGTTCGCCACCGGCTCCAGATGGGCGAGGCGCGGCCCCTGCGAACGATCGTGTACTCGGCCCCGCGGTGCTCGACGGCGTCAAGGAGATTGGAGAAGTTGCGTGCTGCGTCCGCTGCGGCGATATCCGGCATGTCAGTCAGATCATCCGAGTTAGCGGTAGATGGGAAGGGCGCCGTGCGCTCATGTCACCACCGGATGCAGGCGGCGGCCCAGGTGTATCCGGTTCCGGCGGCGAGCAGCAACACCAGATCCCCCTCGTCGAGCCGCCCCGTCCGCCACGCCCGGTCGAGGGCGAAGAGCGGATCGACCCCGCTCATGTGGCCGGTGTCGTCGAGGTAGATCGCCCGCTCCGGATCCACCCCGAGCGCGGCGCAGATCTCGTTGTGCATCGACCGCTTCATGTGGATGCCGCACATCAGTGCCACCTCGTCGAGCGAGGCCCCCGACTTGCGCACCGCCTCCTGCGCCGCCGTCACGAAGTTGGGGAGGCTGACCGGGTCGAGCCGCTCCTTCATCGACGGCGGATCGGGGACGTCGAGGTAGTGGCGCCTGCCTTCGATCGACGCCATCGACGGCGGCTCGACCGAGCCGCCTGCGGGGACCTTGACGTCGAGCGAGAACGATCCGTCGGAGATCATGTGGGCGCCGAGGATCAGGCGGCGGTCGGCGTCGCCCTCGAACAGGGCGGCGACCGCCCCGTCGCCGAAGGTGAACATGAACCGGGCCCGCTCGTTGCGGTAGTCGAGGAGCTGGGACTCCCGGCACGCCGCCACCGCCAGGATCCGGTTCAGCTCCGGCTCGGCCCTGAGCAGGTCGCGCACCACCCGCACCACCACCGGTGAGCCGCACGACATGTAGTCGAGTTCGAGGGCGAAGGCGTTGACGGCACCGAGGCGGTGGGTGATGTGGGGCGCCGCCTGCCACACCTGGTAGTCCTTCCAGGTCGAGCCGAAGTAGACGACGGCGTCGAGCGACGCCGGGTCGATGTCGCCCTCGGTGAGCAGGGCGGTGGCGGCGGACACCGCCATGTGGGAGACGTGCTCGTCCTCGGCGGCGATGTGCTTGCCCCGCAGCCCGAACCGGTCGACCACGATGTGCTCGGGGATCCCCGTGGCGGAGGCGAGCTCGTCCGCACTCATCCACCGCTCGGGGAGATAGGAGGCGGTGGCTGCCAATCCGACCGATCTCACGATGTCGCCTCCAGTCCCCGCTGGACGAACCGCATCAGCTCGTCGATGACCTCCGTCGGCATATGGCCTTCCTCGTTCCACAGGATCCACCGCATCCCGATCAACTCTCCGATGCCCATCAGGGCATACGCCAGGACCTCGGGGTCGCCCGAGGCGATCTCGCCCTTCTCCATCGACCGCTGCAGCGCCTGCCGGTATCCGGCGGCGATTCGCTCGTAGTGAAGGCGCAGGGCGGTTGGGGAGGCGAATTCGGCCTGGCGGATCACCCGGTACAACGCCGGATGCTCGGCGGTGAACCGGAAGAACCCCTCGAATCCGCCCCGCTCGATCTCGGCCCTGGTTCTGCCCGGCGCCGATCCCTCGGCCATGGCCCGCCGCACCCTGCGGTTCAGGTCGATGACCAGCTCGTCGAAGATGGCCTGCTTGGAGAGGAAGTATCGGTAGAAGGTGCCCTGGCTGACCCCGGCCCGCTCGGTGATCTTGACGATCGAGGCCCGCTCCCAGCCGACCTCTCCGAACACCTCCTCGGAAGCCTCGAGCAGTGCTGCCCTCGTCCGCTCCCCTCGGGGCGAAAGGGTGACCCCGTCGACAGAGGTGGGGGTGGGGGCGTCACCGGCGACCCAGGCCTCAACCGGCATGGTCGCCTCCCTCCGCCAGGGTGTGTGCAAGCTGGCGCTTGAGCACCTTGTTCATCCCCGACCGGGGCAGCTCGGCCACGAACCGGATCTGGCGGGGGACCTTATACCCGGCCAGGCGTGCCCGGCACCAGTCGAACAGCTCGTCTGGCTCGACCGGCGACCGCGTGGCGACGATCGCCAGCCCGATCTCGCCCCACCGCTCGTCGGGGATTCCGATGACGGCGGCCTCGACCACGGCGGGGTGGTCGGCGAGCACCGACTCGACCTCGACGGGGTACACGTTCTCGCCGCCGCTGATGTACATGTCCTTCACCCGGTCCCTGATGCGGTAGAAGCCCTCGTCGTCGCGCTCGGCGACGTCGCCGGTGTGGAGCCAGCCACCCCGCAGCGTCTCCGCGGTGGCGTCAGGGTCCCGCCAGTACCCGGCGAACACGTTGGGGCCCCGCACCACCAGCTCGCCGATCCCGGCGCCCTCGATGAGGTCCCCGGTCTCGGTGGTGAGGCCGACCTCGACGTGGGGATAGGCCTTGCCCGCATACCCGACCTTGCGGGCGACGTCCTCGGGGGCCAGGCCGAGCACGTTCGGTGACGCCTCGGACAACCCATAGCCCTGCACCAGGGCGACGCCGCGCTCGTGCCAGGTGCGGATCAGGCCCTCCGGCATGGGGGCGCCTCCGACCACCGCCATGCGCAACGACGACAGGTCGGTGGAGGCGAACGACGGGTGCTCCGCCATGAACAGGTAGGTGGCGGGTACACCCATCATCGTGGTCACCCGCTTCGAGGCGATCAGCTGGAGCGCCCGGCAGGCGTCGAACGACGGTTCGAGCACGACGGTCGCCCCCTTCCACCACGCCAACAGGGGCTGGACGTTCCAGCCACCCACGTGGAACTGGGGGAGCACCTGGAGCACCACGTCGAAGGTGGTGACGTCCATCACCCGGTCGATCGAGGTGTTGGTCCAGAAGCAGTTGGCGTGGGTGAGCACGGCGCCCTTGGGGCGGCCGGTGGTTCCCGAGGTGTAGACGATGAGCAGCGGATCGTCGTCCTCGACCTCGACCGCAGGGTCACCCGAGGCCCCCAGACCCGCCTCCATGGGGCGGATGGCGGGGCGGACCTCGGTCTGGGCGACGGCTTCCGCCGCCTGGCCCATCCGGTCGGAGGAGGCGATGAGCAGGGCGGCACCGGAGTGGTCGAGCTGGTAGGAGAGCTCGGGGGCGGTTAGCCGCCAGTTGAGCGGCACCATGATCATCCCTGCCTTGGCGCAGGCGAACAGCACGGCGACGTACTCGGGTCGGTTGTCGGCAAGCACCGCCACCCGCTCGCCCTTGGCCAGGTCCCGTGTGATGAACTCGGCCGCCAGCGCCGATGAGTCGCCGTCGAGCTGGGCGTAGGTGACGGTCTTTTCCTGGTAGTCGATGGCGATGCGGTCGGGGGTCACCCTGGACCTGTCCCGGATCCAGGTTCCGATGGTGAGGGCCCCGGTCATGTGAGGAACCCGAGGACGGCATCGGTCACGGTTTCGGGGCGCTCCCAGAAGAACAGGTGCCCTGCGTCCGGGACCAATTGGAGGGTGGCGCCGGGGATCATCCCTGCCAGCACCTCGGAGTTGCGGTAGTCGACAACGCTGTCGGCCGTGCCGGACATCACCAGGGTGGGGGCGGTGATGGCGCCGGGATGGTCGCCGCCGTCGTAGCCGGCACCCGCCGCCGCCTGCGCCGCCCACCCCGCCGCCTCCTGGGGGTTGGCCAGGCGGAGGGCCATGATCTCCTCGACCAGGGCGGGGGAGGGATGGGGGGAGAGGGCGTTCTCGACGAAGCGGCGCAGCGCCACCATCGGGTCCCAGGTGGCGGCCCGGGCAAGGAGCATGGCGGTGGCGTCGGGGACGGGATAGCCCCCGGTGGAGCCGGGGGTGGTGCACATCAGCACCAACCGGTCCACCCGCTGCGGGGCGGCCAGGGTGAGCTCCTGGGCGATCATGCCGCCGAGCGAGGTGCCGATGACGTGGGCCCGGTCCACCCCGGCGCCGTCGAGCACGGCGGCGGCGTCGCCCGCCTTGGCGGGGATCGTGTAGGGGCCGGCGGGCACCGACGACCCGCCGATCCCGCGGTTGTCGAAGATGATCACCCGGAACCGCTCGGCCAGCAGCCCGAGCATCGGACCCCATCCCCACCGGGCATAGCCGAGCCCGTGGATGAGGAGCAGAGGGGATCCCTCCCCGGTCTCCTCCCAGGCGATGGAGACGGCGGTGTCCGTGTACCGGGTCATGTCCTGCGCAACCGGGAGCCGATGGCGCTGAGACCACCGGGGACGAACAGCACCAGCAGGATGAACAGGGTGCCGAGCACGAACAGCGGCTCGGAGAGCGGCCCGGACAGCCAGTTGGGCAGGCTGTCGATGGCGTCAGAGGTGGCTACTGCGGACAACCGCAGGGTGAGGATCCCGTAGACGAAGCCGCCGATGGCTGCGCCCCACAGCTTGCCGGCCCCGCCCAGCACCACCATCACCAGGATGGCGAGGGTGAAGTCCGGGGTGGTGGTCCCGACGTTGGCGCCCCGCACCACCAGGAGGTACACCGACCCGCACAGGGCGGCAAGCCCCGATGCGATGAGATACGAGGCCAGCTTGAAGGGGAAGGGGCGGAGACCCATCATCTCCACCCTCGGCTCGTTCTCACGGATGGCCTCGAACACCCGACCTGCCCTCGAGGTGACCACTCGGCGGGCTGCCAGGTAGGTGAAGACGGCAAGAGCGAGGGCCAGCCAGTAGATGTTGCGGGTGTTGACCACGCCCCTGAACAGGTCGGGGACCTGTTCGGACGCCACCGGGAGGCCCTCCTCGCCGCCCAGCTTGCGGATCGGGTCGGTGAGCACCAGCAGCGAGAAGGCCTCGGCGAAGGCAAGGGTGACCATGGCGAAGGCGACGCCACTGGTGCGCAGCGCCACCGAGCCGAGCACGACGGCCACCACCAGGCCGGTCAGCAGCGACATCACCGCCGCCACCGGGTAGGTGAGCCCGGCGTGGATCATCAGCAGGTTGGTCCCGTACACCCCGAGGGCGAAGGGGAGCGCATGGCCGAAGCTCAACAGCCCGGTGATGCCGAAGATGATGTCGTACGACACGGCGAGGGCGGCCAGAACCAGCGCCGACGCCAGCACCTGCAGGGTGCCCGGGCTGTTGACGGCGTTGGTGAACAGGACCGGGATCCCCAGCGGGACGAAGGGGGCAACGGCGAGCAACCCCGCAACGACCAGGAAGATGACGAGCCGCCTCACGCCAACGCCTTCCCCATCAGACCCTGGGGCCTGACCAGCAGGACCAGGGCGAGCAGCACCACCACAGACACCGAGCCCATCCCGGTGGCGAGGTAGTTGTTGACGTAGATCTGGGTGAGGGAGACCAGCACCGCCGCCACCGCGGTGCCCGTCACCGAACCGAGCCCGCCGATCACGACGACGATGAAGGCAAAGATCAGCTGGCTGGTCCCCAGGCTGGGGCTGACGCCGTTGAAGTACACGGCACCGAGGGCGCCACCCACCCCGGCCAGCATCCCGCCGACGGCGAACACCAGGGTGAAGCTGCGGGAGACGTCGATGCCGAGTGCCCTGACCATGGACGGGTTCTCCACCCCGGCCCTGATGATCAGCCCGTGACGGGTCCTGGCGAGGAACAGCAGGAGACCGACCAGGAACAGCACCGCAACACCGAAGATGAGGAGCCGGCTGTTGGGGACGTTCGCCCCGGCGATGTTGGTGGTGCGGATGAACCAGTCGGGCTGGGTGAGGAGCCGCGGGTCGTAGCTGAACCAGGCTCCCATCAGGGCAACCGCGGCGATCCCCAGCCCGATGGTGAGCAGGATCTGGTCGACGTGGTGGCCGTACAGACGGCGGATCAGCCCCCGTTCGACCAGGACGCCGGAGACGATGCCAACCGCCGCCGCCGCCACCACGGCGATCAGGAACCGGGGCCCGATGGGGACGGCGTCGATCGAGTCCATGACCCACCAGGCGGCGTACCCGCCCGCGGCGAAGAAGGCGCCGTGGGCCAGGTTGAGGACGTTCATCAGACCGAAGATGAGGGAGAGTCCGGAGGCGAGCAGGAAGTACAGCCCGGCCAGACCGAGCCCGGTGGCGGTGTAGAGGACGAAGCTGCTCACCGGACCTCGACCCCCAGGTACTTCCCGGCGAGGGCGGGGTCGGTGGCGAGCGGCTCCATGTCGCCGGCGTACACCACCTCGCCGTGATCGAGCACGATGGCAGAGCGGGCGAGGTGAGCGGCTACCCACAGGTTCTGCTCCACCAGCAGCACCGTCGCGTTCGAGGTGGCGTGGACCAGCGCCTCCACCACGTGCTCGATGACGATGGGGGCGAGCCCCTTGGTGGGCTCGTCGATGAGGAGCAGCCGGTTGGGGTTGAGCAGGGCCCTGGCCAGGGCGACCATCTGCTGCTGGCCGCCCGACAGGGTGCCCGCCGCCTGTTCGGTGCGAGCTTGGAGATCGGGGAACAGCTGGTAGACCAGGTCGTATCGGTGCTCCTCGCCCGGGCGCTCCGCCAGCCTCAGGTTCTCGGCAACGGTGAGGCCTGCGAAGACCTCGCGGTCCTCGGGGACGTAGCCGATGCCCCGCCTGGCGACGAGATGGGTCGGGGTGCCGAGCAGCTCCTCGCCGCCGACCTCGATGGACCCGGTGGCGGGGAGGAGACCCATCATCGCCAGCAGCGTTGTGGTCTTGCCGACCCCGTTGCGGCCCAGCATGGCGGTGACCCCGTTCTCGGGGACGTTGAACTCGACCCCGTGCAGCACGTGGGCCTCGCCCCGCCACACGTTGAGCCCTGTGATGTTTACCGCGCTCATGTGCGGCCCCCCAGATAGGCGGTGCGGACGGTCTCGTCGGCCATCACCTCGGCGGGGG
Organism: Acidimicrobiia bacterium; assembly: GCA_051002015.1. GTDB lineage: Bacteria > Actinomycetota > Acidimicrobiia > Spongiisociales > UBA5794 > JACDBE01. The sequence goes on along the minus strand of JBPCMS010000097.1, from coordinate 1,818 downwards.
TGCCGGCCGTGAGCAGCATCCCCTGGTGCATGACGGCGATACGGTCGGAGACGTCGACGACGAACTCCATACGGTGCTCGACCATGAGGATCGCGGTACCGGCGCGGTGGACCGACTGGATGAGCTCGACCAGGGGCACGGTCTCCTCGACCGATACCCCTGCGGTCGGCTCGTCGAGGAGGAGCACCTTGGGGTCGGCGGCGAGCACCACGGCCAGCTCCAGCTTGCGCTTGTCGCCGTGGGAGAGCTCACCCACCAGCTCGCCGCTCCGTTCGGTGAGCCCCACCTGTCCCAGGGCGTCCCCCGCCCGGTTGGTGGCCTCGTCGTCGTCGCGTGGGGCGCTGAACAGATCGAGGCTGCCGCCGATGGCTGCCTGGGAGGCGAGCCGGACGTTCTCGGCGACGCTCAGCCCCAGGAATAGGCTTGAGGTCTGGAAGGTGCGGCCCAGGCCGCGTCTGGTGCGATCGGCGGCGCGGAGGCCGGTGACGTCCTCTCCGAGCAGCTCGACCGAGCCCGCCCTGGGCTGGTACACCCCTGAGATGAGGTTGATCAGACTGGTCTTGCCCGCACCGTTGGGTCCGATCACCGAGACGAACTCGCCGGAGGCGATGTCGAGGTCGATACCGTCGACGATGACCAACCCGCCCACGCCCCAGCCGAGATCGGACACCCGGAGTACGGGTGGGCCGGTCACGGCGGGGCGGGGCGAGGTGTCGGTCATGACGCCGAAACCTTTGGGCTCAGGCCTCGGGGGGAGCGGTGGCGTCGCCCTCCAGCGTGCCCAACAGCTCGGCCTCGAGGACGCCGTTGCTGTCGACCAGGCTGACGGTGAACATGGGCTGGATCATCGCATGGTCCGAGGCCCTGACGGTCTAGGCGCCCTTGGGGGCATCGAACGTCCAGCCCTCGAGGGCGGCGATCATGCCCTCGATATCGTCCGGCGCCGCCTCCGACAGGGCCTGGACGATCATCTGGGCGGCGACGAAGCCGTCGGGGGTGAACAGGTCGACCACCTCGGCGTTCTCGACCATGTAGTCGTTGACCTCGTTGTCGGGGCCACCGGCGAAGTAGTGGTTGAGGAAGCTGAGCCCGGTGGCCGCCTCGCCGTAGAACGGCCAGGTGACGGTGTCGCCCAGACCGGTCGCCACCGGGGCGGTGTCGAACACGGACTGCTGGTTGAGGGCCTGCCACATGGCGCCTGAGGTCTCGCCGGCCCAGGCGACGAACACCAGGTCGGGGGCGGCCTGGTTGATCTGGTCGGCGAAGCCGGTGAACTCGGTCTCGGCGGCGGGGACGAGGAGGGAATCCACGGTGAACCCGCGGGGCCCGAGCACCGCGGTCACCGCAGCGATGTTGGCGGCGCCGAACTCGGTGTCCTGGGCGAACACCAGCACGGTCCCAGCATCGCCTTCCACCAGCGAGGCCGCCGTTGCGACGTCCTGGAAGCTCTGCCGACCGGAGCGGAAGGTGTTGGCGTTGGCGCCGGTGATGGCGTCGGTGGCGGCGGGGCCCGAGATGTAGAGGATGTTGTTCTCGGCGGCGAACTCGGCCATCTGGGTGGCAACACCCGAGACAACGGTCCCGGCGATGATGGTCACGCCCTGGCCGACCAGGTCGGTCGCCTGGCTGATGGCGGCCTCGGGATCGCCCCCGTCATCGGAGATGACGAACTCGATCGGCGAGCCGTTGACGGCGCCGGTGCCACCGGTGGCGTAGGCGAGCCCGGCCTCGAGACCGGACAGGTACTGATCGCCGTAGCCCTGGAGGGGCCCGGAGGTCGAGCTGATGATGCCGACCCGGATCGGGTCGCCCGAGGCA
>JBPCMS010000096.1:0-7770 GCA_051002015.1 Acidimicrobiia bacterium | reverse complement strand
ATCCGGCGGTGTGACATGGCCAACAGCCTATCGAGAGCGTCCTCCTACTCCTGGGATGCCCTGACCGCGGTCTCCAGCTTGGTGAAGCCCTCGGTTGCTTCCTCGGCGGTGAGGGTGAGCGGCGGGGCGATGCGGAGGACATTGCCGTACAGCCCGCCCTTACCGATGAGCAGCCCCTCGTCCTTGGCGGCCTCGAGGACCCGACCGGCCATGGCGGTGTTGGGTGTCTTCGACCCGGCCTCGACCAGCTCCACTCCCAGCATCAGTCCCTTGCCCCGCACCTCACCGATCTCGGGCACCTCGGTGGCGAGCCGATCGAGGTCGTTGCGGAGCTGCTGGCCCACCTTGGAGGCGTTCTCCTGCAGGTCGTGGCTGATGATGTAGTCGAGGTTGGCCAGCGCCCCCGCCGTCGACAGCGGGTTGCCCCCGAACGTCGAGATGTGGTTGGCCTTGACCGAGTCCATGATCTCGGCCCGGGCGATCACCCCGCCCATCGACAGCCCGTTGCCCAGACCCTTGGCGAAGGTGATCATGTCCGGCTCGACCCCGTGGGCGTCTATACCCCAGAAATGCTCGCCGGTGCGGCCCCACCCGGTCTGCACCTCGTCGTCGATGAGCAGGATCCCGTGCTGGTCGAGCACCTCCTTGATGGCGGCGAAGAACCCGTCGGGCGGCACCACGAACCCGCCCACCCCCTGGATCGGCTCGGCGATCATGCAGGCCACGTCGCCGGAGGTGGCGATGGCCAGCAAGTCGCTCAGATCGGCGACGCAGGCGGCGATGAACTCGTCGTCGGGTAGGTGCCCGAACGGCGACCGGTACTTGTATCCGCCGTGGACGTAGGTCACCTGGAACGGGCTCAACGAGGTCGCCGACCATGACCGGTTGCCGGTGACGGCGATGGCCGAGTGCGACTTGCCGTGGTAGCTGTTGCGCAACGCCAGCACCTGGTTGGAGCGGCGGTACTGGGTGGCCAGCATCAGGGCGGTGTCGTTGGCCTCGGTCCCCGAGCTGGTGAAGAACACCTTGGCGTCGGGGATCGGCGCCAGCGCCGCCAGCTTCTCCGCCAACTCGATCTGCTGCTCGATCAGGTACAGGGTGGAGGTATGCACCATCCTCCCCGCCTGCTCCTGCACGGCGGCGACGATCTCGGGCACGTTGTACCCGGTCATGGTGGTGAGGATCCCGCCGAAGAAGTCGAGGTACTCGTTGCCCTCGGCGTCGATCACGCGGCGCCCGCTGCCATCGACCAGGGCGATGGGCCGGTCGTAGTACAGCGCCAACCACGACGGCATCACCGAGCGGTGGCGGCCCAGCAACTCGGCGTGGGTCACGGGGCGACCAGCGATCCGTAGGCGTCGGGACGGCGATCGCGGTAGAACGCCCAGGTCTTGCGGACGGTGTCGATCATGTCCAGCTCCAGGTCGCGCACCACCAGCTCCTCCTCGGTGTCCGAGGCAGGCTCGCCCACGAACTGGCCGCGGGGGTCGACGAAGTACGAGGATCCGTAGAAGTCGTTGTCCCCGTACTCCTCCTTGCCGACCCGGTTGATGGCGCCGATGAAGTACTCGTTGGCCACCGCCGAGGCGGGCTGCTCCAGCTTCCACAGGTACATCGACAGCCCGCGGCTGGTGGCCGAGGGGTTGAACACCACCTTGGCGCCCTGCAGACCCAGCGCCCGCCATCCCTCGGGAAAGTGGCGGTCGTAGCAGATGTAGATCCCCAGCCGACCGAAGGCGGTGTCGAACACGGGATAGCCGGTGTTGCCCGGGCGGAAGTAGTACTTCTCCCAGAACCCGGCCACCTGCGGGATGTGGGTCTTGCGGTACTTGCCCAGGTAGGTGCCGTCGGCGTCGATGACCGCCGCGGTGTTGTAGAAGAAGCCGTCGTCCTCCTTCTCGAAGATGGGGATGAAGAGCACCATCCCGGTCTCCTTGGCCAGCCTCATCATCCGCTGGGTGGTGGGACCGTCGGGGATCGGTTCGGCCAGGGCGAAGTGCTCGTCGTCCTGCACCTGGCAGAAATAGGGCCCGTAGAACAGCTCCTGGAAGCACATCGCCTGGCTTCCCTGGTTGGCCGCCTGCCGGGCGTAGTCGATGTGCTTGTCGATCATCGATTCGACATCGCCGGTCCAGGCGGTCTGCACGATGGCGGCGCGCAGCATGTTGGCCATGACCGCTCCTCCCCTTGTCTCTCGCTGGTCAGCGCACGCTAGCGGCACAGCCGCCGGGCGGTCCCGGCGCCCCACGCTCCGGGACCGCCCCGAGACTCACCGGGTCAGGCGCCTCCCTCGACCAGCTCCACCTCGATCCGCTCCCAGCCGTCACCGGACACGTCGAGGCCCTCCTCCTCCAGCACAGCCACCGCACCCTCGGCCAGGTCGCTGCGGAAGGCGTCGGCCGAGATCTCGACATCCTGCAGATCGGGGATCTGGCTTGTGGCCACCTCGACGGTCTGGTCCCACAGATCGGTGTTCATGACACCGATGCCGTTAGTCGCCGGCCAGATCAGGGCGTTGATCTCGTTGAGCTGCCAGCGCTGATGGCTCTCACCCAGCGTGGTCCCGTTGTTGAGGACGTGCTCGACGCACGGATCGAAGTTGTCCCGGCAGAAGACCCACCCCCGGAACGAGGCGCGGAGGAACCGCTCGGCGATGTCCTCGTTCTCCGCCAGCCAGCTCGCCTCGGCCCACACCGCGTCCTGGAGCATGGCGGTGCCGACGTCGTTGAAGTCGACCACGTTGAGGTCCTCCGGCTGGTACAGCTCACCGGTGTCGGGGTTCACCGCCTCCAGCACCTGGGCGTACTCGTTGTAGGTCATGGCCTCGGCCACGTCGATCTCGCCGTTCAACAGGGCGTTCATGGTGAAGTCCTGGGCGACCAGCGACACCGAGTCGGCGATCCCGGCCTCGGCGATCGCCGCGGTCAGCTCGAACTCGTTGCCGAAACCCCAGTTCCCCACGTTCTTGCCGGCAAAGTCCTCGACCGAGGTGATCCCGCTGTCGGTGAACGACACCATCAAGGTGCCGGAGCGCTCGAACACCTGGGCTATGTTGACGATGTCCGCACCCGCCTCACGGCTCACCAGCGCCTTGGGCACCCAGGCCAGGGCGAACTCGGCGCCACCGGTCGCCAGCACCTGCTGAGGGACGATGTCGACCGCACCCTCGAGGATCTCGACGTCGAGACACTCGTCCTCGTACATCCCCTCCTCGAGGGCGGCGAAGTACCCGGCGAACTGGGACTGCGCCACCCACTGCAGCTGCAGCCTCACCTGGTCGGGGGTCTCGCACTCGGTGGCGGTGGTGTCCCCGCCAGCGTCGGTGTCATCGTCACCGCCGCAGGCGGCGACCACCATCAGCATCGCCACCACCAGGGCGAACCATCGCCCGGCTCTTCTCAAGGTCATGGTTTCCTCTCTTCTCTCTCGTTGGGCCGGACTCGGCCGGCCTTCGTCCCCGTCGCCGGGTTCCCGGCCACAGGCCTCCAGACATCCAAACCTCCGCTCAGCGCTCGGCGCCCGCCCGCATCGAGACATGCCACGGCATCACCAACCGCTCGATCAGGGACACCAGCAGGTAGAAGGCGATCCCGATGATCGACGCCACCAGGATCGCCGCCCAGGCGTCGGGGAACTGGAAGAGGTTGGCCCGGTTGATGATGTATTGCCCCAGCACGTCCTGCGGTCCCCCGAAGTACTCGGCGACGATGGCGCCGATCAGGGCCAGCGCCGACGCCACCTTGAGGGCGCTGAAGAAGTAGGGCATCGCCGCCGGGATGCGCACCCCGGTGAGGATATGGCGCGGCTCGGCGGCTAGCGACTCCATCAGCTCGATCTGGCTGGGGTCGACCTCGGTGAGCCCCCGCACGGTGTTGATCATCACCGGGAAGAACACGATCACCGCCACCACCATCATCTTGGAGAGCGGGCTGGTGATCGTGAACCACTGGTTCATGATCGGGGCCACGGCGACGATGGGCATTGCGCTGGCGGCGGTGGCGATGGGGAGCAGCCCGCTGCGGACGCCGACCCAGCGGGTGGCGGCCAGGGCGACGGCGACACCGAGCACGACCCCGATCACCAGCCCGCCGACCGCCTCGATCAGGGTGTTGAGCCCTGCGCTCCAGATCACCTCGGAGGTCTCGACGAAGCTGGCCATGATCTCGCTGGGTCGGGCAAGCACGAAGCTCTGCACGTCGAACACCCTGACCAGCCCCTCCCACAGGGCGAGGATGGCCACGAAGGCGATCCCGGCCGGAAAGTATCGCCGCAGCCTGGTCACGATGACGCCTCCCGCAGCCGCTCGCCGCCCGTCGGCCAGTCGGGTCGGCGCAGGGCCTCGCGTACCTCGGTGATCACCTCGAAGAACCGCTGATCCTCGCGGGTGTCGTCGTCGCGCTGCGGTCCGAGGCCGACCTCGATGATCTGCTCGATCCGGCCCGGTCTGGGCGACATCACCACCACCCGGGAGGACAGGAACACCGCCTCGGGGATGGAGTGGGTGACGAACACCACCGTCTTGCCGGTGCGTGTCCAGATCTGCAGCACCTCCTGCTGCATGCGTTCCCTGGTCATCTCGTCGAGGGCGCCGAACGGCTCGTCCATCAGCAGCAGCGACGGATCGAGCGCCAGCGCCCGGGCGATGGCGACCCGCTGCTGCATCCCGCCGGAGAGCTGCCACGGCTGGTGGTCGGCGAACTCGGTGAGCTCCACCAGGTCGAGCATCGCCGCCGCCCGGGTGACACGCTCGGGCCGGGGCGCGTCGATCAGCTCCAGGGGCAGCTCGACGTTGCGCCGCACCGATCGCCACTCGAGCAGGGTGGCCTGCTGGAACACCATGCCGTAGTCGCGGTCGAGCCGAGCCCGGTGCGGGGTCTTGCCGTTGACCAGGAGGCTGCCCGAGGTGGGAGCGAGCAGGCCGCCAATGAGGCGCAACAGGGTGCTCTTGCCGCATCCCGATGGTCCGATGAGCGACACGAACTCGCCGGGGGTGACGGTGAGGTCGATGTCCTGGAGCGCCACCACCCGTTCCGAGCCGGAGCCCTCGAAGACCTTGCCGAGGCCGCCGGCCTCGACCGCGGCGGCGGTACCCGTCGTCCTGCCGGTGGTGGTGCCAATGGTCATGCCGGTTGCGCTCCCGCCATCAGGCCGGCACCGAGCTCGGCCTCGGCGCGCCGGCGGTCGCCCGGACCGACCACCCGGCGCTCCGCCAGGGACACGGCGGCGACGAACGCCACCCCGGTCAGGGCGCAGAAGAGCACGGCGGCGTATAGCTTCTCGGGGGCGGCGGTGAACTGCTGGGAGTACGACAGCAGCGCCCGACCCAGCCCGGCGGAGGCCCCGACCGGTAGCTCGCCGACGATGGCGCCCACCACGCTGGCCGCCGCCGAGATCTTGAGGGCGGTGAAGATGTAGGGAAGGGCGGACGGCACCTGCAGCTTCCACAGCTCCTGACGGTCGCTGGCGGCGTACGACCGCATCAGCTCGGTGGCCGTCGCCGCCGGCGAGCGCAGCCCGCGCAGCGTGTTGATCGTCACCGGGTAGAACGTCAGGTAGGCGGCGATGGCCGCCACCGCCGCCCATTGCGGCAGACCGATCCGACCACCCCAGATCACCACCATGGGGGCGATGGCCAGGATGGGGATCGTCTGCGAGGCGACCACGTACGGGAGGAACGCCCGCTCGGCCAGGCCGGAGCGGACGAACAGCACCCCGAGCCCGAACCCAATCAGCCCGCCGACGACGAACCCGGCGAACGCCTCGCGCAGGGTGAAGAGCGCAGCCGATCCAAGCGTCATCCACAGCGGGTCGCCGCCGCGTCGGGACGGCTGGAACATGGCGGCGACGATGTCCCACACGTGGGGCATCGACCGATCGTCGGGCGGGGGGCGGAGCCGGATCTCGGTGAAGGGGATCATCCCGCCCGCCGACTTGCCCAGGATCTTGTAGCCCTCCCACACCGCCACCAGCACCAGGAGCACGCCGACGACGGAGAGAACGCGACCCAGCGACCCGCGTGGGGCGCGTAGCTGCGGAGATGACGGCGGGGAGGCTGAGGCCATCGCGGCGACTCTACAAGGCGGTCTCGCCGGGCGCGATGCCGGGGCGGGCGGCGATGATCTCCCCGGTCAGCCCGCCGCCACCAGCTCCTTGGAGGCGGTTCCCAGCCCGCCTTCGATGTCGCCGATGGTGAACCCGAGATGGTTCAGCCGCGAGACGATCGGCTGGTTGGCGGGCAGGTAGACGGCGGTGAACCGGGTGATGCCACGTTCGATGGCGGCTTCCTCCAGCATCCTGAGCAGCGTGGTGGCGATACCGGCGCGGCGCCACTCCGGCTGAACCACGACGGCCACCTCGGCCACCCCGGGCTCGGATGTCTCGTAGCGGGCGATGGCGACGCCGGCGCCGTCGTCGGCGAAGACCGCCAGGGCCAGCCGGTCCCGGTAGTCGAGCCTGGTCATGCGGTCGAGGGTGGCGGGATCGAGGTGGACCGGGTGGCGGAAGAACCGCTGGTAGACGGTGTCGGGGTCGGCCCCTTCCATCTCGAGGAGGAGCTGGGCGGAGTCGGCGGGCACGACCGGACGGACGGACACGGTGCGTCCGTCGCTCAGGGTGAGCAGGCGTTCCAGCTCGGTGGGGTACGCCGATGGCCTGGCCACCGGACTGACGTACTGGGTCATAGACCTCCTGGCCCCCATGGTAGCAGTAGTGCTTGCAATTGCGAGCACTACTGCATTGCTGGCTCAGATCTGGTCGAGCAGGCTCTGCCGCTTGGCGGCGTACTCCTCGTCGGTGATCACGCCCTCGCGGTGGAGCTTGGTGAGCCGCTCGAGCTGGACGGTGGCGTCGGGGGCGGCCACCTGCGTGACCTGCGCCTGGCCCAGCAGCTTGGATCGTGCCTCCCTGGTCTTGTAGAGCAGCGCCTGGAACTCCTCGGGTTGGGGGATGTCGTCGAACCGGCTCTGCCCGCTCTCCCCCGCCGACTCGATGAGCAGGTCGCCCGATTTGAGGATCCGCTCGATGATGCTCTGCTCGAAGTTGACGTTGTTGATGTTCTCCAGCGGGATCTCGACTCCGGAACGTGCAATCACCCCGCTGCGGGTGATCAGCCGCTCGTCGGTGAGGACGTACAGGGTGAACCACCAATCGATGACGGGCTTCACCGCCAGGGGGATGAGGGCCAGGACCAAGACGCCGGTGATGACAAGGGCGATGGTCGGTTCGTCGGGCACGATCACCCGGTAGACGAGCACGATGGCCACGATGGCGAGGACGACCCACCCGATCGGCACGAACAGCAGCCGCCAGTGGGACCGGAACTTGGCGATGATGAGCTCGCCCTCGGTCAGGTGTCTGTCGGGGAATGTCATGACGGTAATCATACGGCCTCGATACCCCCGGGCGCGGGAAACCCCGAGGGAGTCTTGGCCGAAGCCGCAACCCTCTCGGGGTTTACCCGGCTCGGTCTGCCCGAAGGCCGACCGAATGCCTCCCGGGCCGAAGCCCGGTCGACTGCCCGTCCCGTCCGGCACGAACCCGAAGGCTACGGCACCCTCCCCGAAGGGAAGGCCTACCCCTGAGGGTGGCGTCCGAGGCGGACGATGGTTCCACCCGAAGGTGGTCCCATGGGCCCGCCCGAAGGCGGTCCCGGTGGGTCAGCGCCCGAAGGCACTCACCCGATCCCCGCTCCGGTTTCCCTTTGCGGCGACAAAGGCAAGCTACCGTCACCGACCGGGTGGGCGCAAGCCAGATCGCTACCTGGTTTTCGCG
>JBPCMS010000095.1:0-5311 GCA_051002015.1 Acidimicrobiia bacterium | reverse complement strand
ATGCACGCCGCCCTCAAGGCCTCGCTGGGCCGGCTGATCACCGAGGAGCCGGTGGACGGCGCCGTCCTGTTCGAGACCACGCTTGGTCGGGCGCTGCTCAGCGGCGCCTTCCCCGACAGCTTCCCGTTCATCAACGCCCCGGTGTTCAAGTCGGACGTTGGGCAGCTGATCGAGGAGCTGATCGACCGCTACGACAAGCCGGACGTGGCCCGGACCCTCGATGCGATCAAGCGCCTCGGATTCCAGTTCGCCACCAAGGCGGGGCTCACCATCGGGCTCGAGGATGTGAAGACGCCTCCCGAGAAGGAGGCGATCATCCGCGAGTTCGAGGGCAGGGCCGCCAAGGTCGAGTCCCAGTACCTCAAGGGGGTCATCACCGATGACGAGCGCCGCCAGGAGCTGATCGAGATCTGGACCGAGGCCACCGAGCAGGTGAAGGACGCCATGCAGGCGACCCTCGAGGCGGAGCGGTTCAACCCGATGGACATGATGGTGCGGTCGGGGGCGCGCGGCAACGTGCAGCAGCTCCGCCAGATCGCCGGGATGCGGGGCCTGGTGGCCAACCCCCGAGGCGACATCATCCCGCAGCCGATCAAGGCCAACTTCCGTGAGGGTCTGAGCGTGCTCGAGTACTTCATCTCGACGCACGGTGCCCGCAAGGGTCTGGCCGACACCGCCCTGCGCACCGCCGACTCCGGGTATCTCACCCGGCGTCTGGTCGACGTGTCGCAGGAGATCATCATCCACACCGAGCCCTCGGCCGATCCGGGGCTCCTGGTCACCGTGCGCGAGCCCAGCGGCCGCCCGCTGCGCAACCTGCGTAACCGGGTGTTCGGCCGGATCCTGGCCGAGGACGTCAAGGTGGGTCGTTCGCTGGTCGAGACGGCTTCCGGGCGCAAGCTGCGCGCCGGCGAGTTGATCGACAAGGAAGCGATGCAGACGATCGCCGACAACGCCGAGGTCACCGAGCTCAGGGTGCGGTCGCCGCTGACCGACACCTCGCGCCACGGGATCAGCGTCGACTCGTACGGGCTGAGCCTGGCGACGGGGCGGATGGTCGAGCCGGGCGAGGCGGTCGGCATCATGGCCGCCCAGTCGATCGGCGAGCCCGGGACCCAGCTGACCATGCGCACCTTCCACACCGGGGGTGTCGCCGGTGAGGACATCACCCACGGTCTGCCCCGCGTGGTCGAGCTGTTCGAAGCCCGGACCCCCAAGGGCAAGGCGATCATCTCCGAGGCCGGTGGCCTGGTCAACGTGGTCGACGACGAGGACGGCCGCCGGGTCGTGGTGAAGGACAAGGAAGACGACGTGGAGTACCCGCTTCCCCGCCGGGCGCGGCTGCGGGTGCACGACGGCGACGTCATCGAGCCGGGTACCCAGATCACCGAGGGCCCGCTCGACCCGAAGGAGGTCCTGGAGATCCAGGGGGTGCGCGCCTGTCAGCGGTACCTGGTCGACCAGGTCCAGGAGGTCTACCGCTCCCAGGGCGTGGACATCCACGACAAGCACATCGAGCTGATCGTCCGCCAGATGCTCCGCAAGGTGCGGGTGGTCAACTCGGGCGACGGGCCGTTCCTGCCCGCCGAGCTGGTCGACGCCCAGGAGTTCCGCGACGCCAACAAGACGCTGGTCACCGAGGGGAAGGTCCCGGCCGAGGGCCGTCCCGAGCTGATGGGGATCACCAAGGCGTCGCTTGCCACCGACTCGTGGCTGTCGGCGGCGTCGTTCCAGGAGACCACCAGGGTGCTCACCGAGGCCTCGCTGCAGTCCAAGTCGGACTTCATGCGTGGGCTCAAGGAGAACGTGATCATCGGCAAGCTGATCCCGGCGGGTACCGGAAGCGAGCCCTACCAGTCGATCCAGCCGGCGTTGCCGGATGCGACGGTGGTGTCCGCCCTCAGCCTGTTCGGCGAGGAGGCGCCCGAGTCCAGCGATCAGTCGCTCCCCGCCAACCCGGCGGAGTGGCTGGCCAGCCTGGGCACGAGCTCGGAGCCCGAGCCCGAGGAAGCGTGACCCGACCGTTTCTTAGGACCCAAACGCGTCACATGTGATGCGTTTCGGTCCTAAGAAAATTTTAGATGGGCGCTGAGGCTCAGCCGAGCAGCTTCTTGGTGTAGCGGACGACCGGCATGGTGACCTCGGGGGCGACCGGGTGGTCCCGCCTGCCTCCGTTGTGGTTCCAGCCGTGCCGCTCGTAGAACTCGATGGTGCCGATGTTCCTCTCAAGGACCCAGAGGGCGCCGAGCTGCTTGCCGTCCTCGATCCAGGCGGCCTCGGCGGCATCGAGGAGCCGGGCACCGATCCCGGTGTGAAGATAGGGCTCGAGCAGGTAGATGGAGAACAGCTCGACGCTGTCATCCGGGAGGTCGTCATCGGGCGCCACACCGGACGAGGCGAAGCCCACCACCCGGCCGTCGACCTCGGCAACCCATGCCTGGAAGCCGCCCTCGTGCTCGTCGAGCCAGCTCTCCCATGCCTTGGCCCTGGCTTCGGGGCGGAGGCTGTCGAGCACCTCATCCGGCATCAGACCGCGGTACGCCCACTGCCAGGCGGCGACATGCACCTCACCCAGTTGAGCGGCGTCTGCGATCTTCGCCGGTCGGATCACGGGCGCCATACGCCAAGGGTACCCCACCCGGCGACGTTCCGGGGGATCTCCCAAACGATGCCGGAATCTCCGCTCAGGGCACGATCAGCGTGACGATCGACTCCGCCCGGTTCATCACCTGACGCTCGGTGAGCAGCATCGGTTTGTAGCTCAGGGTGGCGTACGGGTCGAGCTGGTCGGAGAAGTGGGGGCTGAACACGTCGCCGCTCTGCCCAGGGGCGATGACGTTGCGCCCCTGCAGGTCATCGCCCACCCCCAGCTCGACGAGCTGGTTGTAGGTGCCCCGGTTCATCCAGATGGTGTCGGGCACCGTCCCGGCGCCGAGCGGCTCCCACTCGATCACCGAGACGGGCTGCCGCCAGTCGGCGGGATGGGGGCTGCCGTAGGTGGCGGTGAGTTGGTCGACGGCGGTCACCAGGGCGCCGGTGACCGCCTCCTCCACGGTCTCACCATCGAGATATTCGTGGATCAGGGGCAGGGCGGCACCGGTCCCCGCCAGCAGCCGGTGGTTGAGGTTGGCGATGACGAAGCGGTCGATGAGCCCGGCGGTGTCGTCGGCGAACACCCGATCGGACATGGCCTGCCACCATGCGTTCCAGATGGCGCCGGCGGGGCCGTCGTAGAACCCATCGGCGTTGCCGTCCACCTGCAGCCCCGCCCACGACCCGAGGATCCGGGTGATGCGGGTGAGCCGGGCATCGGCCGTGGTGTCGACGGCGGCGAGCATGGTGTCGAGGTCGGTGCTCACCGCCACCATGCCCGCCGTCCCCGTCGGGGTGTCCGTGGTGAACGACCCGGTGCGGTTGAGGTGGTTGAGCGTGGCCATCGTGGCCGTGCCCGGCTGCACCGCCTCGAGGGCGTTGCCCAGGGTGTTGACCCGGTGGGTGGGGCCCCAACGCCAGAAGTCGGCGGAGGAGTTCGCCCACCCGGGCGCCGGCTTGTTGTTCCAGCTGGTCAGATAGCCCTGATCCGGGTTGAGCGAGTGCGGCATGGAGGCGAACGGGATCGTCCCCTGCCACTCCGCCTCACCGGTCCCCGGGGTGGGGAAGCGTGGGTCGACGCCGGGGGCGCGGATCGGGATGTGCCCGATGTGCCAGTGGGCGATGTTGCCGTCGTCGTCGGCATACAGGACGTTGAAGTTGTAGGCGATGTCGTCGAGCTGCTCCTCGAATCCGGCCAGGTCGGACACGCTCCCGAGCTGCATCCAGGCGTCGAGGCTGATCAGCTCCTCCCCGGTGGTGACCGACTGCAGGGTATAGGCGGTCGACCCGGCGACGGCGAGCACCGGGCCGTGCACCGTGGTGCACACGGTGTGCGACACCGGGTCGGCTCCGGCCACGGGGATCTCCTCGACCCGGCAGACGAACGGCAGCGACTCGCCGTTGAACAGGTAGCGGGTGGGATCGGCAGGGTCGACCGCCTCGGCGAAGATGTCGGTGTTGTCGGTGCCGCCAGATGTCAGCGTCCAGGCGAACCCGTCGCCGACGCCGATCGGGATCAGGGGGAAGCCGATGATCGTCATTCCGCTGATCTCGAACCCGCCACCGTGGAGCCCGATCTCGTGGTTGATCTGCGGGGCCGAGTAGCCCATCTGCGGCCCGCCCAGCAGCAGCGGTATCCCCTCGACGGTGAGCTCGGGGGCAAGGACGATGGCGTTCGAGGCGTGACCGTCGCCGCCCAGACCGGCGCGTTCCTTGCCCGTATCCGCGGTGAGCCGGTCGGCGTGCACCTCGGCGGCGGCGGCGATGGCGTCGGGGGTCGGGATCGCCGGGGCCGCCTCGACGGCACCGACCGGGCTCGGCGCCGGGTCGGGGGAGGTGGTCGGCGCCGATGGGTCATCGAGCCAGTGGGTGTCTGCGAACACCTCGGCGGCGGCATCGGGCCCGAGGGCGGCGACAAGACCTGCGTAGATCGCTGCGGTGGTCAGCTCGTCCGACCCCGACCAGCCGAACTGGCTGCCAACCGCCATGAACACGGCGACGCTGTCGTCGACCGTCCAATGACGCGGGGTGAACCCGAAGGAGGCGAACTCCACGGGGAGCTGCCCGGTGGCGGTGGCCTCGTCGATCCAGGTGTTGATCCCCGCCACGTAGGCCTCGAGGGCGTTGACGACACGGCTGGGGGCGGTGTCGATGAGGGCGGCGCGGCGCTCGACCGGGCCGAACAGGCTGCGCATCTGGATGTCGGATCCGATGCCGTCCGGCCCGATCAGCTCGGCCAGCGTCCCCGTGCCCAGGCGGCGGAGAAGCTCGCCCTGCCACAGCCGGTCCTGGGCCGATGCGTACCCGTACCCGTGGAAAGCTCGTCGGCGGTGTCGGCGAACACATGGGGTACGCCGTAGTTGTCCCTGACGATGGTCACCTCGCCCTCCGCCTCGGCGGGGGAGGCGGCGGCAACGGTTACCGCAAGCAGCAGGGAGAGGGCCAGGGTGGGCAGGCGGCGCATGACGACCTCCGGAGGGGGGAACCGGACACTTCCCACCATACGCAGGGCGCCCCCCGGGTTGCCAGGCGCCCGGTGACGGCGACCCGCCCGGCTAGCCTTCCGGTCGTGCTGCGCTTCACCTTGGCGGGGGTCCCCGTTGGTGTGCACGTCTCGGTCCTGATCATCGCCGTCGTGTCGCCTTCGAACCAGCCCGTCGACATGGCGGTGTGGGTGGTGATCGCCTTCCTCGCCGTCCTTCTCCATGAGGCGGGCCAC
>JBPCMS010000094.1:0-15330 GCA_051002015.1 Acidimicrobiia bacterium | reverse complement strand
GCTCCGTGGTCGTCGTGGTACCAGGCGGCTCCGTGGTCGTCGTGGTACCAGGCGGCTCCGTGGTCGTCGTGGTACCAGGCGGCTCCGTGGTCGTCGTGGTACCAGGCGGCTCGCTGGTCGTCGTGGTACCGGGCGGCTCCGACTCGCAGGTGATCACCGCACTCCCCACCCCAGAGGTGATGTACACCAGTGTCGACTCGACACCGAGCACCAACGTGTCGCTCCCGGTGGCGATGAAGGTACCGGTGGCGCTGGTCGTTTCGAACGGCACTTCCTCGATCCCTTCGATCTCGGCCACGGTGTCCCCGTTGTGGAGCAGGACCAGATTGTTGCCGGGGTGGACCGACAACTGGTTCTGATGCTCGATCACCACGGTGCACACGGCTCCGGCGGGCTCGTCGAGCGTGATCGTGTCCATCGTCGTGATCGTGCCCGGCGTCACCCGGGCACCCGTGGAGGCGTCGTAGGACATGAAGTACTGGGTCGTGGCTGCCAGGGCAGGAACCACGAACAACAACCCGGCCAATCCCATGGCCGTGGCCGCCAATATGGCTTTGGTGCGGTTCTGCATCAGGCTCCGTCATCCTTTCCTACCTGCACGCCTGCCGCCAAGCGGCCGGCGCGCTCCTCGGACCGTTGTCCCGGCCACCCTCCCCCCGGAATGGCCTCAGCTGCCGTCTGGACGGTACGTTAGCCGACCGGACCCGTCGTGTCATGGGTCGGACGGTCCATCTTTGTTCGGCAAAGGTCCGCCCAGATTCCGTCAGATCAGGCGAGCTCGACCACCACGTCGATGGCGATGTCCGGGATCCAGGCTCGATGGTGGGGTCCCCGGATCCTGAGATCGGGCAGGCTCACATCCTGTCGATGATCGCCGACCCGAACTCGCTGGTCTTCACCTCGTGGGCGTCGTCCATCAGCCGAGCGAAGTCATAGGTCACGATGCGGTCGGCGATGGCCTTCTCCAGCCCGACCTCGATGAGGTCGGCGGCCTCCACCCATCCCATGTACCGGAACATGTTGGCCCCGGAGAGGATGATCGATCCGGGGTTGACCTTGTCCTGCCCCGCATACTTCGGTGCGGTGCCGTGGGTGGCCTCGAACACCGCATGGCCGGTGGTGTAGTTGATGTTGCCCCCCGGGGCGATGCCGATCCCCCCGACCTGGGCGGCGAGGGCATCCGAGATGTAGTCGCCGTTGAGGTTGAGAGTGGCGATGACGTCGTACTCTGCCGGCCTGGTGAGGATCTGCTGGAGGAAGGCGTCCGCGATGACGTCCTTCACCAGCAGCCTGTCGCCGGGGTCGCCACCGCACGCCTCCCAGGACACGGCGACGTCCGAGAACTCCTCATCCACTACCTGGTACCCCCAGGTGCGGAAGGCGCCCTCGGTGTACTTCATGATGTTGCCCTTGTGGACCAGCGTCACCGACGAGCGGCCGTTGGCGAGGGCGTACTGGATCGCCGCCCGCACCAGCCGCTTCGACCCCGTCTCGGAGACGGGCTTGATGCCCAGCCCGCTGTCCGGGCGCAGGTCCCACCCGTAGGTCTCGTCAAGGAACCGGAGCAGCTCCCGGGCACCCTCGGTGCCTGCCTCGAGCTCCTTGCCGGCGTATACGTCCTCGGTGTTCTCCCTGAAGATCACCATGTCGACCAGCTCGGGCTGCTTCACCGGCGAAGGCACCCCCTGGTACCACCGCACCGGGCGCAGGCAGACATACAGGTCGAGGATCTGGCGCAGGGCTACGTTGAGGCTGCGGATCCCGCCCCCGACCGGGGTGGTGAGCGGGCCCTTGATCCCGACGAGGTGCGAACGAAACGCCTCGATGGTCTCCTCCGGCAGCCATTGCCCGGTCTGGTCGAACGCCTTCTGCCCCGCCAGGACCTCGTGCCAGTCGACCCTGCGCCCCCCGGCGTACGCCCTGTCGACGGCGGCGTCGAACACCCGCACGGCGGCGGCCCAGATGTCGGGGCCGATCCCGTCACCCTCGATGAACGGGAGGATCGGGTGATCGGGCACGACCAGACCGTCTCGTCCCATCGTGATCCTGTCGGCCATGTCGCATCCTCCGCCGGCGTCGGTACGCCGCAGAGGGTAGTGCCGCCCCCGCCCGGCCGTCCGGCTACTCGAAGTTGGCGATGGCCACGAACAGCAGGACGAGGAACGTCGTGGCCAGGACCAACAGCACCCAGGCGATCACCCGGCGCATGGTGATCCCCGTGGTGTCACCAATGGCGGAGACCAGCCAGCGCACCCCGATGACGGCGCCGCTGGCGGCCACCACGAACGGGACCACGGGGTGGTCGATCAGCCGCAGGGCGAAGATCCCCACGGCGTATCCCACCGTGAACCCGGCGAGGGCGCCCACCGCGCCGTCGTGGATCACCCAGCGCACATCGGCCGGGGGGCTGCGGCGCTCGTCGGTCACCCCGTTCTCCGCCGGCGCCGAGCGAGCAGCAAGGTGTTGGCCAGCAGCGAAGCGATCGTCATCGGCCCCACTCCACCGGGGACCGGGGTGATGGCCCCGGCGACCTCGACCACCTCGTCGAAGGCGACATCGCCCACCAGCCCGGATGCGGTGCGGGTGGTTCCCACGTCGATCACCGTAGCGCCCGGCTTCACGTCCGCCCCACCAATCAGCCGGGGGGTCCCGGCGGCGACCACCAGCAGGTCGGCCCCCCTGGTGAGCTCGCCCAACCCTGCGGTCCGGGAGTGCGCCTGGACGACGGTGGCGTCCACCCCCCTCGCCCCCAGCATCAGCGCCAGCGGTCTCCCCACCAGGAACGATCGGCCCACCACGACGGCGCGGGCGCCCACCGTCGGGATGTCGTAGTGCTCGAGGATGCGGAAGATCCCGGCAGGGGTGGCCGGGGTCACCGTTGGGCGGCCCAGCACCAGCCGACCCAGGTTGAGCGGGTGGAGGCCGTCGGCGTCCTTGTCCGGGGCCACCAGCTCGACCAGTCGGTCGGGGTCGAGCCCTGCGGGGAGCGGGAGCTGGACGATGATGCCGTCCACCAGGGGGTCGACGTTCAGCTCCCGCACCACCGCCTCGACCTCGGCCGGGGACGCCGACGCCGGGAGCCGCCGATCCATCGACACCATCCCCGCCTCGACGGCGGCGGCGTGCTTGGCGGTGACGTAGATGTGCGAGGCCGGGTCGTCGCCGACCAGCACCGTTGCCAGCCCGATGGTGGCGGGGTGGGCGGCGACCTCGACGGCGATCTGGGCGCGCAGCGTCGCCGCCACCTCGACCCCGGAGAGGATGCGGGCGGTCAATGCCGGAAGTGCCTGGTCCCGGCGAGGATCAGCACGATCCCGCGGCGATCGGCGGCGGCGATGACCTCGTCGTCGCGGCGTGAGCCGCCGGGCGCCACCACCGCGGCCACGCCTGCGTCTGCCAGGGCCTCGATCCCGTCACCGAACGGGAAGAATCCGTCGCCGGCTGCGACCGCTCCCCGGGCCCGCTCCCCCGCCTTGGCCACCGCCCTGGTGGCGGCGCCCACCCGGCTCTGGTCACCGGCGCCGATCCCGACGGCGCAGCCGTCGGCGGCGATCACCACCGCGTTCGAGGCGGCGGCGGCGGCGACCTTCCAGGCGAGTCCCAGGTCGGCCATCTGGCCGTCGTCGGGGCGGGCCGCCGAGCGCACCTCCCAGTCGTCCCCACCGGCGGCGGGGTGGCGGCGCTGAGCCGCAAACCCGTCCTCGAGACGGCGCAGGTCGAGGTCGAGATCGTGCGGCGGGGGGGCGGCCAAGACCCTGACGTTCGGCTTGGCGGCGAGGACGGCGACCGCCGCATCCTCGACGGCCGGGGCGACCACCACCACGATGAAGCGGTCGGCGAGCAGGGTCGCGGTCGGCACGTCGAGGGGTGTGTTCAGCGCCACCACCCCGCCGAATGCGGATAGCGGGTCGCAGTCCCAGGCGGCGGCGAAGGCATCGGCCAAGTCCGGGCGGAGGGCGACTCCGCACGGGTTGGTGTGCTTGACCACGACGGCGGCGGTCCCTTCGAGCCGGTTCACCAGCCGCCACGCCGCTTCGGCGTCGACCAGGTTGTTGAACGACAGCCGCCCGCCCTGCACCAGGTGGGCGGCGTCCCACCAGCCGGTGCGGCCCCGCTCCCGGTAGACGGCGGCGTCCTGGTGCGGGTTCTCTCCGTAGCGGAGGGCGTCGACCCGGTCGAGGGCGAGCACCAGAGACGGCGGGAGCCGATCGTGACGCTGCAGCCACCGCAGGATGGCGGCGTCGTATGCGGAGGTCCTGGCGAAGGCGGCGACGGCGAGGCGGCGTCTGGTGTCGGCGTCGATGCCGCCACCCTCCACCGCTTCCGCCACCGGGTCGTAATCGTCGGGCGAGGTCACCACGGCGACGTGGCTGTGGTTCTTGGCCGCCGCCCGGATCAACGCCACGCCGCCGATGTCGATCTGCTCGATCGCCTCGGTATCGGTGACATCGGGATCGGCAACGGTCACCTCGAAGGGGTACAGGTCCACCACCACCAGCTGGAACGGTTCGATGCCGTGGGCGGCCAGGTCCTCGACATGGGTCGGGTCGGCGACGTCGGCCAGGATCCCGCCGTGGATGGCCGGATGGAGGGTCTTGACCCTGCCGCTCAGCATCTCGGGCGACCCGGTGACGTCGGACACGGCGGTGACCGGAATGCCGGCGGCGGTGAGGGCGGCGGCGGTGCCACCGGACGAGACCACCTCGACCCCGGCGGTGACCAACCGGGACACGAACGGGATCAGCCCCGTCCTGTCGGCAACCGACACCAGCGCCCGCCTGACCTGGGTCATACCGGGTCCCAGGTGACCCGACGGCCCTCGACCATGAGCCGCCCGGCGGCGAAGGCGTCGACGACCTGCGGGTAGCGGAGGTGCTCGACCTGCTGGATCCGAGCACGCAGGTCACCCTCGCTGTCGCCGGGCAGGACCGGCACCGCCTCCTGGAAGATGATCGGGCCGTGGTCGACCTCCTCGTCCACCAGGTGGATGGTCACCCCGGTCAAGGTCACCCCATGAGCGAGCGCCTGGGCGACGGCGTGGGCACCGGGGAAGGCGGGGAGCAGCGCCGGGTGGGTGTTGAGGATGCGGTTGGGGAACCGCCGGATCGCCTCGGGGGCGAGGATCCGCATGAACCCGGCCAGCACCAGGGCGGCCGCCCCGTGGACGGCGGCGGCGTTGCACACCGCGGTGGTGAAGGCGTGACGGTCGGCGTGGTCATCCCAGTCCACCACCTCGGTGGTCACCCCGGCGGCGGCGGCCCGCTGCAACGCCCGCACCCCGGGCCGGTCGGAGACCACCACCACGATCTCGGCGTGGTGCCCCGGATCGGCGGTGGCGTCGAGCAGCGCCTGCAGGTTGGTGCCGCTCCCGGAGACCAGCACGGCGATGGGGAGGCGCTCGGTCATGACCGGCGGCAGGTTATCGGCCGATAGCCCGGGTGCCGGCATCCGCCTGAATGGCGGTCCCGGCGGCGTCGGTCGGGCTGTCGTCACCCCCCTGGGCGATCCCGATGCCGAGGAGACCCACCAGCACCAGGATCCCGGCGGTGAGTCGGGGCCTGGGGCCCAGCCAGGGCATCCCCCGCACCAGCCCGACGACACCGACGGCGAGGGCTACCCATCCCAACGCTCCGACCACCTGCACCGACGACCTCCCGGAAACCGGTCCGTACCGTAGGGACCGGACGTGACCCGGGCAATAGGCCGTCGGACGGGTTCGCCACCCAGCGCGGTCCGGAGACGCCGCCCATCTAACGTGACGCCATGACCATCGACGGCGCAGCCGCTCCCCGGATCACCACCTCCATGCGAGCGGTGCGACTTCATGCGCCGGGGGGCCTGGCCGGTATCTGCCATGAACGGCTCGACACCCCGCGGCCGGGATCCGGGGAGGCCCTGGTATGGGTGCACGCCGCCGCCATCACCCGCGGAGAGCTCGAATGGCCGGTCGATCGGCTTCCGGCGACACCCTCGTACGAGCTGTCCGGCGTCGTCGCCGCGGTGGCGGACGATGTGACCGGGCTCACCGTCGGCGAGCCGGTCTACGCCCTCACCGGGTTCGATCGGGACGGCGCCGCCGCCGACTATGCGATCGTCCGCGCCGATTTCCTCGCTCCCAAGCCGCGCACGATCGGTCACGTGAAGGCTGCCGCCATACCGCTCGCCGGTCTCAGCGCCTGGCAGGGGCTCTTCGACCACGGCAACCTGACCGGTGGTCAACGGGTGCTGATCCACGGCGCAGCCGGCGGGGTGGGCAGCTTTGCCGTCCAACTGGCAGACGCCCGTGGCGCCCATGTCATCGGGACGGCGTCGACCGGCCGCGTCGAGGCGGTCAGGGAGCTGGGGGCCGACGTGGTCGTCGATCACACCAGGGTGCGTTTCGAGGATGTCGTCGCCCCGGTGGACCTGGTGTTCGATACCGTCGGTGGAGACCGGCTCGAGCGCTCGGTCGACGTGGTGCGCCCCGGCGGCCGGGTGGTGTCCGTCGCCGAAGAGCCGCCAACGGAGCGGGCGGCCAGGCGTGCGGTCACCGCCCTGTACTTCGTGGTCGAACCCGATCGCCACCAGCTGCTCGAGCTGGCCAGGCTGGTTGACTCGGGTGTCCTGGCCCCTGCGATCGACGAGGTGTTCCCGCTGGAGAGGGCGAGGGAGGCGTTCGAACGCAGCCTCGGCGCCCACGGGCCGGGCAAGATCGTCCTCCGGGTGGCAGGCGACTGAGCAGGCGGCGACTCAGTGGCCGTGATCCCGGAAGAAGGCCCACATCAGGGCGGTGGCGTCGATGGTGTCGGTGGGGACGAACAGCCCGGTGTGGTCGGCGCCGGGCCAGGCATGGCTCCCCGATTCGACGGTGTAGACGACGACCCCGGTCCCGCCGGCGCACCCGGTCCAGGTGTCGGCAACGGTGTCTGCGCTCACCTCGGTCCTGGCGGCCACCGGGGCGCACCGGTCTCGTCCCGCCCAGGCATGGGCCCAATCCAGGATCGGGGGGAACACGTCGGAGAGACCGTCGTACGGCACCACCAGGTCCGAGGTGCCGTGGAACGCGATCACCGACACCGGCCGGGACGGGGCGCAGTCGTCGGCGTCGACGTAGGCGCCGGCGACGGTTCCGATGGCGGCGACCCGCTCGGCGTGCTCGCAGGCGAGGCGGTGGGCCATCCCTCCCCCGTTGGAGAACCCGGAGAGGTACACCCGGCCCGGGTCGATCGTCACCTGCGCCGCCACGTCGTCGATCACCGCCAGCAGGAAGGCGATGTCGGCGGTGGAGGCGGTCCCGGAGGCGATCGCCCACGACAACGGGTCGCCCAGAGCCGATGGGGTGGCGACGACGAAGCCCTCGATGCCGGCGAGGGCGTTCCAGCGGCTCACCGAGCCGTGCCGCACGGCATCCACGGTGAAGCCATGCAGATCGATGACCAACGGCACCGGGTCGTCCGGGTGGAGCGACTCGGGGACGAAGAGGAGGTAGCTCCTGGTAACGCCTGCCACGTCGAGCGCCACCTCGTCGACGTTTGGCGGGAGCGGGGCGGGCACGGTGAGGGTGGCCGCCGGTGCCGTGGTGGTGGTGGTCGGCGGCGGCGCCGCCGAGGTCATCGTCGACGACGGCGGGGCGGCCACCAAGACGTCGGCGCAGCCGCCGAGCAGGAGAGCGGCGGCGGCGAGACCGATCCAACGCCGGTCACCGCTCCACAAAGCGGACCTCGAAGGTGGTCGGCCACCATTTCCCGGTGAGCAGGAAGGTGTCGGTGGCCGGGTCGTAAGCGATCCCGTTGAGCACGTCCCGGTCTGGAGAGGCGAACAGCTCCTCATCGAGGGCGGAGGCGTCGATGACGGCGACCACCGCACCGTCATCTCCGATCACCACGATCTCGTTGGTTCGCCACACGTTGGCGAACACCAGCCCGTCGACGCACTCCAGCTCGTTGAGGTCGCCAACCGGATGGCCCTCCCGGGCCACCTCGATCTGGCCGGTGACCTCGAAGGTGGCCGGGTGGCGCACCCACAGCGTCGATGACCCGTCCGACATGACCAGACGCTCGTCGTCGAGCAGGCACAGACCCCAACCCTCGCCCTCGTAGGCAAAGGCGCCGGTCTGCAACAGCGATGCGGCGTCCCACACCAGCGCCGTCTCCTCCTGCCAGGTGAGCTGGATGAGGTTGCCGCCGACCAGCTCCAGACCCTCACCGAACAGCCCGCGGTCGAGCGGTTCCGACGCCAGCACCTCGCCGGTGTGGCGGTCGGTGCGGCGCACCATGGACGAGCCGTAGAGCCCGGTGCTCTCCCACACCCCGTCGCCGTCGACCAGCAGCCCCTCGGTGAACGCCTCTGGGTCGTGGGGGATCCGGGCCAACACCACCGGGATCCACGAGCCGACCGCGTCGCCGGCGACCGCCGGGTAGGCGGTGGAGGGCGCCGCCGTGGACGAGGGAGTGAGCGGCGCCGTGGTCGTGACCACGACGGTGGTGGCCGGCGCCGCCGAGGGTTGGGCCGCCGGCTCCGGGGCGCACGCCGACGCCACCGCCACAACGGCGGCCAGACCCCATCGCAGGCTGCTGGGACGACCGGACACCCGGCACCTCGGGACATCGGGAGACCGCAACCTGAGGGACGCTACCGCTCCCCCGGCGCAACCCGGGAGCGGCTAGCCGCCCAGCGCCTGGAGCATGGCGGCGCCCATGTCGGAAGGGGTCGGCGCCACCACCACCCCCGCCCCCTCGAGGGCGGCGATCTTGTCGGCCGCCGTCCCCCGGCCCCCGGAGATGATCGCCCCGGCGTGGCCCATCCGCTTGCCGGGAGGGGCCGTGGTGCCGGCGATGAACCCTGCCACCGGCTTGGTCATCGACGACTTGACAAAATCGGCCGCCTCCTCCTCGGCCGACCCTCCGATCTCGCCGATCATGATCACGCCCTCGGTGGCGGGGTCGTCCTCGAACAGGGCGAGACAGTCGACGAAGTTGGTCCCGTTGACCGGGTCGCCGCCGATCCCGATCGCCGTGGTCTGGCCCAGACCGTTGTTGGTGAGCTGGAACACCGCCTCGTAGGTGAGGGTGCCCGAGCGGCTCACCACCCCGATCCGGCCCGGGGTGTGGATGTAGCCGGGCATGATCCCGATCTTGCACCGCTGCGGGGTGATCACCCCGGGGCAGTTGGGGCCCACCAGCCGGACCGGACGGTCCTGGAGAAACCGCTTCGTCCTCACCATGTCGGAGACCGGGATCCCCTCGGTGATGGCGATGATGAGCGGGACCCCGGCGTCCGCCGCCTCCATGATGGCGTCGGCGGCGAAGTGGGGTGGGACGTAGATCACCGAGGCGTTGGCCCCGGTCTCGGCGACCGCCTCGGCCACGGTGCGGAAGATGGGCAGATCCTGCTGGTAGCGGTCCTCCCGGCCCTTGACCCCGGAGTGGTCGGTATCCCCTGCGAAGCGCTCGGTCTCCCCCGCCCGGCTGGGGTGGACCGCTCCCACCATACGGGTGCCGTAGGCGATCGCCTTGTCGGTGTGGAACCGCCCGGTCTTGCCCATGCCCTGGATGATGACCTTGGTGTCCGATCCCACCAGGACGCTCATGAGGTCAGCGCCACGATCTTCTGCGCCCCGTCCTTCATATCGTCGGCCGACACCACGTTGAGGCCCGATTGGTCGATGATCCGCTTGCCCAGATCGACGTTGGTCCCCTCGAGCCGCACCACCAGCGGCACCTCGAGCCCGACCTCCTTCACCGCCTCGACCACACCGGTGGCGATGGTGTCGCACCGCATGATCCCCCCGAAGATGTTGACGAAGATCCCCTTCACGTTGGGGTCGCGGGTGATGATCTTGAAGGCGGCCGCCACCTGGTCCTTGTCGGCGCCGCCCCCGACGTCGAGGAAGTTGGCGGGCTCTCCCCCCACGTACTTGATAATGTCCATGGTGGCCATGGCCAGCCCGGCACCGTTGACCATGCAGCCGATCGACCCGTCCAGCTTGATGAAGCTGAGACCGTGCTCGGAGGCGAGCAGCTCTGCCGGGTCCTCCTCGCTCTCATCCCGCATCGCCTCGACATCGGGATGGCGGTAGAGGGCGTTGCTCTCGAAGCTCATCTTGCCGTCGAGCGCCATCACCGACCCGTCCCCGGCCACCACCAGCGGGTTGATCTCCACCAGATCGGCGTCGAGCTCGACGGCGGCGGCGGCCAGCGTCTGGAGGAAAACCATGCCGTTGCGGTGGGCGGCGCCGGTGAGCCCGAGCGCATCCGCCACCCGGGACGCCTCGAAGCCGAGCAGCCCGAAGGCGGGGTCGATGGCCTGTCTGACGATCTTCTCGGGGCTGTTGGCGGCGACCTCCTCGACCTCTGTGCCGCCTTCGGTCGATGCCATCACGGTGTTGCGGCCCTGCCCCCGGTCGAGGACGATCGACAGGTAGAGCTCGCGGTCGATGTCGATACCCTGCTCCAGGTAGAGCCGGTTGACCTGCTTGCCCTCAGGACCGGTCTGGATCGTCACCAGCGTCGAGCCCAGCATCTTGTCGGTAAGGTTCCGCACCCGTTCCTCGGCGGCCTCGATCCCGCCCTCGATCCCGTCGGTCACCACGGTCACCCCGCCCAGGTCGGGATGCTCGACGAAGCGGCCCATGCCCCTGCCCCCGGCGTGGATCTGCGACTTCACCACGACCACCGGGGTGCCGCTCTCCTCGATCAGGGGCCGCACCGCGGCCACCGCCTCGTCGACGGTGGTCGCCACCCGGCCAAGCGGCACCGGTATCCCCCGCCCCCGCATCAGCTGCTTGGCCTGGTACTCGTGGATCTTCACCGGCTCCTCCTCTGGATCTGGCGGCGCCAACGGGTGGTGGTCGCCTTGGGCTACCGGGGCGAGGCGCCGGTGTCAGTCATCGGTGCGCTCGCCGAAGTACCCGTTGACCCAGTCGGCGATCTCGGTCAGCGGGGCGCCGGGGGTGAAGATGCGCACCAGCCCCTTCGCCTCGAGCTTGGGGATGTCCTCGTTGGGGATGATCCCCCCACCGAACACGGCGATGTCCTCGGCTCCCCGCTCGGCGAGCAGCTCGACCACCTTGGGGAACAGCGTCATGTGGGCTCCGGAGAGAACCGACAGCCCGACGGCGTCCACGTCCTCCTGGATGGCGGTCTCGACGATCTGGGCCGGGGTCTGGTGGAGGCCCGAGTAGATGACCTCGCATCCGGCGTCACGCAACGCCCGGGCGACGACCTTGGCGCCCCGATCGTGGCCGTCGAGCCCTGGCTTGGCGATGAGGATCCGTGGCGGCATCTCGTCACGGGAGGTTAGTGGCGGGGCGCAACCCCCGGCTCACCGGTGGCCGTCGCCCTGACCAGGCAGGGGCAGGACGCGTCCCGGTTGACGTGATCCGGTCAGACCCTTTCGAGCGGCGCCCAGGCGAGCAGGAGCCGCTTCACCCCCTGCTGGTCGAAGTTGACCACGGCCTCGGCCTTGTCGCCCTCACCGTTGACCTGGTGCACCGTGCCCTCCCCCCAGTGGCTGTGGCGCACCCGGTCACCGGAGGCGACCCGGGCGAGATGCGGCGTGGGCCGGGCCCTCGGCATCTCCTTGTCGGGAAGGCGTCTGGCCCTTTTCGCCTCGACCTTGAGCTCGGCCGGGATCTCGTTGAGGAACCGGCTGGGCGGGTTGTAGTTGTTGCCGCCCCACAGGTTGCGGCTCCACGCCCTGGTCAGGTAGAGCTGGCGCATCGCCCTGGTGATCCCCACGTAGCAGAGCCGCCGCTCCTCCTCGAGCTCGGCTGGGTCGCCCAGCGAGCGCATGTGCGGGAAGACGCCGTCCTCCATGCCGGTCATGAAAACGACGGGGAACTCGAGGCCCTTGGCGTTGTGCAGCGTCATCAACGTCACCACGTCGGTGTCCTCGAGGTTGTCGACGTCGGTGACCAGGCTGATCGACTCGAGGAACAGCTCGCAGCGGCGGGCGCCGTCGGTGCCCACCCACTCGTCCGTTCCCATCGATATCGGACCCTCGCGCTCGAAGTCCTCGGCGGCCGACACCAGCTCGCGCAGGTTCTCCTCGCGGCCCATCGCCTCGATGGTCCCTTCGGAGCGGACCCAGTCGAGGTAGCCGGTCTCGGTGAGGATCGCCCCCAGCGCCGTCTTCGGCCCCTGTCGCATCGCCTCGCCGAGGTGCTCCATCAACGCCACGAACTCGGCCACCGCCTTCTGGGGCCGGGCCGACAGCCGAGGGTTCTGGTCGACCCGGCGCAGCGCATCCCACAAGCCGATCCGCTCGCTCTCGGCATGGCGGTCGATGTGGGCGACGGTGGTGTGGCCGATCGCCCGCTTCGGGGTGTTGAGGATCCGCTTCATGGCGACGACATCGTCGGTGTTGACCAGGGCCCTGAGATAGGCGAGGGCGTCCTTGACCTCGCGCCGGTCGTAGTACTTCAGCCCTCCGATCACCTGGTAGGGCACGCCGAACCTGACCAGCACCTCCTCGATGACCCGGGACTGGGCGTTGGTGCGGTAGAAGACGGCCACCTCGCTCGGCTTGATCCCGTCGTGGGCCAGCTCACCCACCTTCTCGGCGACGAACGCCGCCTCGTCGTGCTCGTCCTCCCCCTCGTAGGTGAGGATCACCTCGCCCCGACCGAGCTCGGTCCACAGCCGCTTCGGGTTGCGGGTCGGGTTGTGGCGTATCACCCCGTTGGCCGCCTCGACGATGATCTCGGTCGACCGGTAGTTCTGCTCGAGCAGGATGACCCTGGCGTCTGGGAAGTCCTCCGAGAACTCGGTGATGTTGCGGATGTCGGCACCACGGAACCGGTAGATCGAGTTGTGCACCAGGATCCCGTTGGCGATGTAATGGTGGGTCGGGCTCACCTCGAGGTCGAAGACCGGGCCGGCGTACTCGTCGCGGTCGACGTCGTCGACGGTCGCCTCGACCAGGCTGCCGTCACGATGGACCAGGACGATCATCCCCCGGCGGAGGTGGGAGAGCGGGGTCTCCCGATAGATGACCCCGGCGACGGAAACCCGGCGTTGGAGGTCGAGCCCGCCGTCGGCGGCGGCGTGCCGCGCCAGGTCGAGCGCCCCGAGGTAGCTCCGACGGCTCGTCTCCAGCCGGTAGCTGCCCGGCAGCCTCCCCGGCCGGACCGGATGACCGGCGGCGACCAGCCTCTGGGCGATGTCGGCGCGGTTCGACGACCACTGGACCCGATGGTATCCGACGGTCTGGTCCGGCCGGCGGGTATCGGAGAACATCGTGATGTTGATGGTCTGCCGGTTCCGCCCGTTCTGTGGCGTGCCCGGGAGCGCGCCCAACCTGGCGGGGAGGATGTGGTGCGGCGTCCCCTCGAGGACGGTGTCCCCCACGGTGACGCGGTAGATCGGGCCGGCGTACATCCCTTCGTTGGCGGTGACGACCACCGCGTCGACCGTGTCGGTTCTCCCGCCGGTGCCTACCACCTGCGACCCTGGGGTCAGCTCCTCGATGGGGGCCGCTCCGTCCGGCGTCTCGATCAGGGTGCCGGGGGGCAGGCACTGCATCTCGTCGCCGACCACGCACAGGTTGCGGCTCTTCTCGGTGAGGAGCCGCACCAGCACGTACTGGGCTCGGTTGGTGTCCTGGTACTCGTCGACCAGCACGTAGCGGAAGCGCTCCTGGTACCCGGCGAGCACGTCCGGGAACGCCTGGAGCAGCTCGACGGTCACCATGAGCAGGTCGTCGAAGTCCATGGCGGACGCCTCGACCAGCCGCTGCTGGTACAGCCGGTAGACCTCTGCGATCCGCTCCTGGAAGTATCCCTGGCCGTTGCGGGAGAACGTCTCGTAGTCCACCAACTCGTTCTTGGCGTTCGATATGGCGGCGCGGATGGAACGGGGAGGGAACCGCTTGGAGTCGAGGTCGAGGTCCGAGACACACTGGGTGATCAGCCGCAGCGAGTCGGCGGCGTCGTAGATGGAGAACGCCGACCGGTAGCCGAGGCGGTGCGCCTCACGCCGCAGGATCCTGGCGCACGCCGAGTGGAACGTCTGCACCCACATGCTGCGGGCGACAGGACCGACCAGCCGGGCGACCCGGTCCTGCATCTCTCCCGCCGCCTTGTTGGTGAACGTGATCGCCAGGATGGCGTGGGGCGGCACCTCGAGGTCCTGGATCAGGTGGGCGATCCGGCGGGTGAGCACCCGGGTCTTACCCGAACCGGCCCCGGCCACGACCAGGACCGGCCCCTCGGTGGCGGCGACCGCCTCCCGCTGGGACGGGTTCAGATCGGCGAACAGGGGCGAGTCGGGCATGTGAGGCGCCAATCCTACCGGGCGTCACCGCAGCGGAACTACACGGATGTGAGTTGCTGTCGATCTCGGGACCTCGTTCGCACCCGATCGGTGGGCCTCCCAACCCGGCGGCTCTCCATGCCCCGGCCATGGCCCGTTGACCCAGGCGCTCGGCCGATGCCTACGGCGGGTCGAGGTCGAGTGGGGTGCGGTCGGGTCGGTGGAAGCGGGGCCGGATGGCATCGCCGCTGATGGCGTAGCCGTGCTGGTGGATCAGGGTGTGGTGGTGCCGGCAAAGGAGGAGCAGGTTGTCCATGTCGCCGGTGCCGCCCTTGGCCCAGTGGCGGACATGGTGGGCGTCGCACCAGGCTTGCGGTCGGTCACAGCCGGGGAACCGGCACGTCTGGTCCCGGACCATGAGCGCTTGCGCTGCGCGGTGGTGACGGTTCGGGTAGCCCGTCCCACATCGATGGGTTGGCCCGCCGGGTCGAGGACGATGCGGGTGACCTGGGCGTCACAGGAGATCCTGCCCACCACATCTGGGGACAGCAGGTGTCCGGTGGCGGCGAGTTGCGACCATGATGCGGGTCGGCCCTGAAGGGTTTCGAGGTCGACGATGACGGACAGGTGCGGCTTCTCCCCGTTGACCGTGGGCAACGTCCCGGTGTCGAGGACCCGCCGGCAGATGTCGACCAGCGCATCGGCTCGGCGTTGTGCCGGGGTACGGGTGTCTTCTGCGTCCCGGTCTCCGGCCTGGGTGTGGGCCGCCAGCGCGGCATCGACCGTGACGGCGCCTTCGGGATCGAAGAAGCCGTCCAGGAATCCGCCGTCGGTGCTCATCGACAGATGCAGCCTCCGCTGCTCCCTCACCGTCTCGGCGTCGCGCACCGTCCGGTCAGGATCGAGGTTCGGCGACCAGTACCCGACCAGGCGGCGGACTTCGGGGGTGGTGCAGCGGCGGGCCGCCTCCACCAGGATATCCTCGCTGATGACGAAGGCCTCGGGATGACGGCGATGCGCCCCGGCCAGCACCTCGATCTGGGCGGGGTGATCTCCCTCGCCGCCGCCGCCGCTTCGGTCAACGGCATCTTGGCCAGGT
>JBPCMS010000093.1:0-3348 GCA_051002015.1 Acidimicrobiia bacterium | reverse complement strand
ACTTCGCCAACAAGGCGGAGCTGTTCGACGCCGTGCTCGATCGCGAGGCAGCAGCGGTCGCCGAGGCGGCTCGTGCGGTCGACGACCCGCTCGACAGCCTGCGCGCCGGCTGCGGCGCGTTCCTGCGCCTCGCCCTCGACCGTGCGGTGCAGCGCATCACGCTGCTCGACTCACCAGCCGTCGTCGGCTGGGAGCGATGGCGAGAGCTCGACGAGCAGCACATCCTCGGCGGGCTGCGCGCCGGCGTCTCGCGACTCGCCGATGCCGGGAGGCCGATCCAGAGCAGGTCGACATGCTGGCCCGCATGGTCCTGGCCGCGGCCAGCGAGACCGCCATGGTCATCGCCACCGCCGCCGAGCCCGACGCGGCGCTCCGGATCGGGCAAGCCACCCTCGACACCCTGCTCACCCGCCTCTTCGACGCATCACGAGGATGACGTTGGACCGGCCATCGAAAGTTCTCGACCAAGCCTGACCTGCGGGCGATCCCCCGATCCCCGGTCTCTCCGCCGTCACCGTTGTGTACCGTTGGCCCTGTGAGTAGGTAGGCATGCCGGGTCTGGTGGGGTGCATGGGTGAGCCGCTGGCTCGCTGCCGCCATGGGCCGCCTCACCGGTGGTGCCGGGGAGGAACGGGGCGTGGCGACGATCGGTCCGGCACCGAGCTTGGCATGACCCGCCGCACCAACCTCGCGCTGGCTGCGCTGCTGGTCGCCGCGGTGGTGTCGGGTCTGGTCAGCCAGGCAGTCGGGACCGATTGGACCCTCGACCCCGCCGTCGTCCACGGGGTCGTCGCCCTGGCGATTCTGCTGCTGGCGCCGTGGAAGCAGGCCATCATCCGCCGCGGTATGCGGCGTCGCCGAGGATCGCAGTGGTTCTCGCTGGCCCTGTTGGGACTGGTGCTCATCGCCCTCGCCAGCGGGCTGGTGCACGCCACCGGGCTGGTGCGGAGGATGGGGCCGCTGACGGTGATGCAGATCCATGTCGGGTCGGCGGTGCTGGCGTTGGGGTTGGCGGTCGACCATTACCGACGGCATCCCGTGAAGCCGGGCCGGGTCGACCTCGACCGACGGGCCTTCCTCCGGACATCGGTGACGCTGGCGGGGGCGGGGGCGGCGTGGCTCGGTCTCGAGGGTCTGAGCCGGGTCGCCGGGTTCCCCGGCCAGGAGCGGCGGTTCACCGGGTCGCACGAACGCGCTCGTTCGACCCCGCGGCGCTTCCGACGACGTCCTGGCTCGACGACCGGGTCCAGCACATCGACCCGGGCGAATGGCGGGTGGCGATCGACGGCGTGGCCCACTCGCTCGACGACCTGGCCCGGTATGCCGACGACACGTTCGACGCCGTCGTCGACTGCACCGGTGGGTGGTACTCGGAGCAGACGTGGACCGGGATCCGGCTCGACCACCTGATCGACGGCGCCGGCGCCCGCAGCGTCGTGGTCGGCTCAGCCACCGGCTACGGGCGCCGCTTCCCGGTCGCCGACCTCGAGCACCTGTGGCTGGTGACCGCGCTGGGTGGCGCCCCGCTCGGCCCCGGTCACGGGTTCCCGGCCCGGATCGTCGCCCCCGGTCGGCGCGGCTTCTGGTGGGTGAAGTGGGTGACCGAGATCAGCCGGTCGCGACTCCCCTGGTGGGTGCAGACCCCGTTCCCCCTGACCTGAGGTCGCCGCAAGCGACGAACACCGTAGAACCTCGAGGCTTACCTGACGGCTGCCTCCTGTTGTGTACCGCTGATGTTGATCATCCAGCTGACACCGAACCTGTCGACGCACATGCCGAAGCTGTCGCCCCAGGGCGCGGTCTCGAGAGGCACGGCGATGGTGCCGCCGTCGGAGAGCAGGTCCCAGTAGTTGCGGAGCTCCGTTTCGTTGTCGCCGCTCAGAGAGACGGAGAAGCCTGCGCCGGGGGTGTAGTCCATGCCGTTCGGCGTATCGGCTCCCATCAGGACCAGGCCGCTCTCCGACTCGAGCATTCCGTGCATGATCTTGTCTTGTTCGGTGGGGTCCTCGCTGGCTTCCAGCTCGGCAAAGGTATTGAGTGTCAGATCTCCGCCGAAGACCGAGTGGTAGAACTCCATCGACTGCCGGGCGGTGTCGCGGAAGCTGAGATACGGATTGAGTCGAACGGTCATCCTGCTACCTCCTGAGGCCTGAGGCTCGGGTCTGGATCACTTGCGTGGCACCGGTTGGCGGCCGCCGTCATGGGTTGGACGGTAGTTGCGCCAGGAAGTCATCGGTCAGTACCAGATGGCCACCTGGACCGACTCCGGAATCCAGTCGTTGCGAGCGTCGACCCACCGTCGAGCCCGGGCGACGTCGGTCTCAGGCAGAGCCATCGGCATCATCACCGGGATCAGCGCTGCGCCGGACCGGAACACGAGACAGCCGATCCCCGACCGCCCTGAAGGCCGGTGCCGGCCTTCCGATCGGGTGTTCCATCTCCAAGGGGAATCGGTTCACGGTCGGGAGCCTCGCCCAAGCCGGCGAACTCCCGCGGGAAGACGCCGAGCAGCTCGTCGAGCTCCTTCAGCAGGGCCTTGAGCTTAAGCCTTCGCACGAGCCGGATCCGATCGATCAACGCCGACACCTTCCCGCCGATGGACAGGTAGCGGGCGATCGCCTGCGAGAGCCCGGCGAGTGCTCGGTGCCGCTCGTCGATCCCCTGCTGGATGGCGACCACGAGCTCATCGAGGTCCTCGGGATGCAGCTCGACCTGTCGGAGGAGATAGAGAGCCTCCCAGCGGGTCAATGCGACTTCGGCGTGGACATGCGCTCGCAGCCACACCAGTGTCCGCTCGTCATTCAGCGCACGGTTCAGCCGGGCGACCCGCGCCGGCAACCGCAACGCCTCGCCGTCGAGTGCCTCGTCGAGGGCGCGCAGGTGCTTTGCAGTCTCCAGGTGGAGGCTGCGGACCGAGCGTTCGATGTTGGCGACGCGGTCCCACTGATCGTCCTCGACGGTCTGACGGCGACGGCAGGTGGAGTACACGTCGCCGAGGATCCTTAGGTTCACCTCAATCCCCGCCTCAACCTTGAGGTGTTCGTGACGGATCAGGTAGGCGAGGTCCCGCTTCAGCCCGTCGAGCGCCTTCTCGATCCTCGCCAGCTGCAACAGCATCGCGGCACCGCCGGCGATCGACGGCAGGCTTCCGGCGAGCCCGGCGATGCTCCGCGGGTCGATGAACGTCAGATGTCCGGCGATCCTGCCGGTCTCGGCGTTCCGAACGACGCCCGTGAGCACTGTGGTGCGCATCGACTCGTTGTCGCTGAGGAGGCGGGCACCCTCTGCCGTGAGGCGCACCACGCGACCGGTGAGACCATCGACGGCTCCCTGGATCTGGGGCGCGGC
>JBPCMS010000092.1:0-11819 GCA_051002015.1 Acidimicrobiia bacterium | reverse complement strand
ATCGGCTTCTCGAAGTGGCGCTTGGCCTCGACGAACCGGCTCTCCCCCGGCCCGTGCGACATGGTCTGGTCCTGGAGGGGGCATTCACCGCCCCGGTCGCACACCGGGCAGTCGAGCGGGTGGTTGATCAGCAGGAACTCGAGGACGCCCTCCTGGGCCTTGGTGACCACGTCCGAGGCGGTGTCGACCACCATCCCCTCGGTGACGAGCGTGGTGCACGAGGTGGTGAGCAGCTTGCCCCGCGGGCCTTCGATCTCGACCAGGCACATCCGGCACATGCCCACCGGCTTCATGCGGGGGTGCCAGCAGAACCGGGGGATGTAGGTGCCGGTCTCCTCGGCGGCCTCGATGAGGTACTTGCCGGCGGCCACGGTGTGCTGCGCCCCGTCGATGGTGAGCCGCACCTCGGTGGGGCGATCAGCCAACGAGGGCCCCCTCGACGTAGGTGCGGCCGTCGGCGGGACGGTCGCCGGGGATCATGGCCTCGACCTCGGGGCGGAACCAGGTGAGGATCGACCGGATCGGGGAGACGGCGGAGGGGCCGAGCGGGCAGATGGTGGTCTGGGCCGGGGGCCAGCGCAGCCCGGGGCTGATGTTGTCGCACACGTCGAGCAGCATGTCGAGGTCGACCGGCCGTCCGTGCCCGTTGAGGATGCGCCACAGGATCCGCTCCAGCCAGTCGCAGCCCTCGCGGCACGGGGTGCACTGGCCGCACGACTCGTGGGCGAAGAACTTGACCACCCGGTGGGCGGCGGCGACCACGTTGGTGGTCTCGTCCATCACCACGACGGCTCCGGACCCCAGCATCGAGCCCGCCTTGCCGGTGTCGTCGATGGTCACCGGCAGATCGAGGTGCTCGTGGGGAACGAACCACGGTGCCGATGCGCCGCCGGGGATCCAGGTCTTGAGGGCCCGGCCGCGGCGCATCCCTCCGCCCAGGTCGTCGATGAACTGGCGCCAGGTCATCCCCATCACGATCTCGTAGTTGCCCGGTCGGTTGATGTGACCCGACAGCGAGAACAGCCTGGTCCCCATCGATCCCTGAGGACCGATGGCGGCGTAGGCGTCTCCCCCGTTGAGCACCATCCAGGGGATGTTGGAGATGGTCTCGACGTTGTTGACGATGGTCGGCTTGGCGTAGAGCCCCTCGACCGCAGGGAAGGGCGGCTTGATCCGGGGCTCGCCCCGCCGACCCTCCAAGGAGTTGAGCATGGCGGTCTCCTCGCCGCAGATGTAGGCACCTGCGCCGAGATGGACGGTCACCTCGAGGTCGAACCCCGAACCGAGGATGTCCCGCCCCAGGTATCCCTTGGCGTAGGCGTCGTCGACGGCGTGCTGGACCCGGCGGGCCGGCTTGGGGTACTCGCCCCTGATGTAGATGAAGGCGTGGCTGCAGAGGAGGGCGTATGCCGACAGGATCACACCCTCGACCAGCTGGTGCGGGTCCCGCTCGAGCAGCTGGCGGTCCTTGAAGGTGCCCGGCTCGGACTCGTCGCCGTTGATCACCAGGTAGCGGGGGGTGGTCTGGGGGAGGAAGCCCCACTTGACCCCGGTGGGGAACCCGGCACCGCCCCTCCCCCGGATGCCCGAGGCCTTGACGATGGCGACGATGTCGGCGGGGTCCATCCCCAGCCCCCGGCGCAGCGCCTGGTACCCGCCGGTCGCCTCGTAGCGGGCCATGGTGTGCGAGTCGGTGGGATGGTCGGCCATCCGACCGGTGAGGATCCGGGGGAAGTCGGTCACGACCGATCCTGCCTGTGGCCACCGGCCACGGACCCGTGCGGTTCGAACGCAGGCACCGGGGCGACGGCGCCCTCGTCCTCGGACGACGCCCAGTCGAACGACCGCTGACCCCCGAACAGGGCCTGCATCTCGTCGCCGAGCACCACGTCGGGTCGGGCGTTGCGCAGCCAGTCGACCAGCCCGCGCCCCTTGTCGGGTCGCACCCCCTCGATCATCTCGTAGTTGACCTGGACGGCGGGGGCGCCGCCGCAGGCGCCGAGACACTCGACGTGCTCCACCGAGAACAGCCGGTCACGCGAGGTCTCGCCGTCGTGGACGCCGGTCTGCACCTCCACCGCCTCCAGCACGTCGTCGGCGCCGAGCAGGTAGCACGAGATCGAGGTGCACACCGAGATCAGGTACCGGCCGACGGGCTCCCGCTTGTACATCGTGTAGAACGACGAGACCGCCTGCACCTGGGCCGCGCTGAGCCCGGTCAGCTCGGCGACCTGACGGTGCGCCTCGTCGGTGAGGTGGCCGTTCTCGAGCTGAGCGAGGAACAGCAGCGGCATCACCGTCGACCGCCGCTGCGGGTAGCGCTCCAGCAGCAGCCGGGCCCGCTCCCGGTTGGGGGCGCTCCATCCGGGCACGATCCTGTCGACCGCCACCGTCATCGGTCCACGTCTCCGAGCACCGGGTCGGTGGAGGCCAGGGTGGCGACGACGTCGGCCACCAGCGAGTCGGTGATCATCGCTGGCAGCGCCTGGACGTGGGCGAACGACGGGCCCCTGACGTGGAGCCGCCACGGCTTGGCTCCACCATCGGATACGATGTAGACCCCGAGCTCGCCCCGGGCGCTCTCCACCGCCTGGTAGACCTCGCCTGCAGGGACCTTGAAGCCCTCGGTGAAGATCTTGAAGTGGTGGATCAGCGCCTCCATGGACTCGTCGATCCGCTTGCGGGGCGGGGGCGTCACCTTGCGATCCTCGGTGCGGTAGTCGCCGGCCGGCATCGTCTCCAGCACCTGGCGCACGATCTTCAGCGACTCCTTGACCTCGGCCACCCGCACCAGGTAGCGGTCGAAGGTGTCACCGTGCCTGCCCAGCGGGACGTCGAACTCGTACTTGTCGATACCCGAGTAGGGGAACACCTTGCGTAGGTCCCAGTCGACCCCCGAGGCCCTGGCGTTGGGCCCGGTCACCCCGTAAGCCTTGCACTCCTCGGGGGTGATGACCCCGACCCCCTGGGTGCGGTCGACGAAGATCGGGTTCTCGGTGAGCAGCTCCTCGTACTCGGACAGACCGACCGGGACCGACCGGAGCAGGTTCTCGAGGTCGTCCTCCCACCCGTCGGGGAGGTCGGCGGCGACCCCGCCGGGGCGAATGTAGTTGTGGTTCATCCGCAGCCCGGTGACCTTCTCGAAGAAGTCGAGGCAGGTCTCCCGGTCGCGCCAGCCGTAGATCATCATCGACAGGGCGCCGATATCCATCCCGAAGGTGGCCAGGAACAGCAGGTGGCTGGACACCCGGTTGAGCTCGGTCATCAACACCCTGATGGCGTCGGCCCGTTCGGGGATGGCTACGCCGAGGAGTTGCTCGACGGCGAGCGAGAACGCCAGCTCGTTGTGGAACGGTGACAGGTAGTCCATCCGGGTGACGTTGGTGGGGCCCTGGAGCCAGGTGAGCGTCTCCCCCGTCTTCTCCATGCCGGTGTGCAGGTAGCCGATGATCGGCTTCACCCGGCGGATGGTCTCGCCCTCCACCTCGATCTGGAGTCGGAGCACGCCGTGCGTCGACGGGTGCTGCGGCCCCATGTTCATGATCTGCCGCTCCTCGGCCTCGGACCTGTCGTCGAGGACGAAGTCGTCGGTGACCACGGTGCCCCGCTGGATCTCGAGGGCGGGATCCTCGGTGGCGGGAAGGAGCTCCTGCGCCCCCTCGGTGGTGGCGGTGGCCAACCACTCGGGCTCCTCGGTGCCGGACAGCCAGGCGTCGACCGACCGGCGGCGGCGGGTGGCGGCGGTGTCGACCGAGCCCGAATCACCGGGCGGTTCGATGGTGGGGGCTTCGAGGTCGCCGGTGACGACGTTGGGTACGTCACTCATGTCGCCTGGTGTGCTCCCTTGAACTGGACGGGGACCGAGCCCACGCCATAGTCCTTGCGCAGCGGATATCCAACCCAGTCGTCCGGCATCAGGAGCCGGGTCAGGTCGGGGTGGCCCTGGAACACGATCCCGAACAGGTCGTACGTCTCCCGCTCGTAGAAGTTGGCGCCCGGGAACAGGTCGGTGACGGATGCCACCAGAGGGTCATCCGACGGGAGCCCGACCCTCACCCGGACCCGGCGGCGCAACGAGTACGACAGCAGGTTGAGCACCACCTCGAAGCGGGGGCGGCGGCGCAGGTAGTCGACGCCGCACAGGTCGACGAACACGTCGAACCCCGACCGCTTCAGCCCGGCGACGAAGTCGTGGTACCCCTGGGGGGGGACGGTGGTGATGTCCTGGGTGGGTCCCCCGAGCGGGGTGAAGGTGGCGTGGGTTGCTTCGGGATGGACGGCGAGCAGGGAACGCACCGGATTGGGCGCCTGGTCCCAGTCGATCGCCGGAGTGAGGTCGTCGCTCATCCAGGCTCGCGGTGACCGATGGGGCTGTGGACCTCACCCTTCATGATCTTGTCGTGCAGGGTGAGGATCCCGTGCATCAGCGACTGGGGGCCGGGCGGGCATCCGGGCACGTACATGTCGACCGGCACGATCTGGTCGACCCCTTGCACGATGGCGTAGTTGTTGAACATGCCCCCGGTCGATGCGCACGCCCCCATGGAGATCACCCATTTCGGATCGGCCATCTGGTCGTAGACGTTGCGCAGCACGGGGGCCATCTTCTGGCTGACCCTGCCGGACACGATCATGAGGTCGGACTGGCGGGGGGAGGCGCGGAACACCTCCATCCCGAACCGGGCGAGGTCGTTGTGGGCGGCTCCGGTGCCCATCATCTCGATGGCACAGCAGGCAAGTCCGAACGAGGCGGGGAACATCGAGTTGGTCCGCGCCCAGTTGACGCCCTTGCGCAGCGTGGTGAGGAGGAAGCCGGGGGCTTCGCTGGGTCCGGCCATCTACGCCGCCTTCTCGACGGACTCGGGGGCGACCACCTTGCGGTAGCGGAGCCGGCGGGAGACGTTCCAGTCGAGCGCCCCCCGCTTCCATACGTAGAACAGGGTCTCGGCGAGCAGGGCGACGAAGACCGCCATGGCTCCGATCCCCGCCCATCCGAAGCTCTCGAAGTTCACCGCCCAGGCGAACAGGAATATCAACTCGACGTCGAAGATGACGAACAGCATCGCCACCATGTAGAACTTGACCGGGAAGCGCTCCACCGGCTCCTGGATGGGGACGATCCCGCACTCGTACGGGGCGAGCTTCTCGGGGGTGGGCCGGTTCGGTCCCAGTCTCCACGATGCCAGCATCATCACAACGCAGAACCCGACCGCCAGGATGATCATGAGGGCGATGGGAAGGTAATCAGCCAGCGTCACCGGGGAGGCCTCCTCTCGACCGCTGAGAATAGGAACGGCCCCCCACCCGACCAAACCCATCCGCCCGCGGCGGTACGGGACCGGCTACTCGGCGAGGCTCTTGATCTGACGGATGGCGACGACCAGACCCGAGATGTCGTCGACCCCGTCGACCGAAAGGGCCCGCATGATCCGGTTGAGGCTACTCAGGGCGGGCCCACGCGAGGCCAGGTAGCCCTCGAGGGCGGTCTCGGGTGGCGCCTCCCCCGCCTCCCCGATCACCCGCTCGGCCAGCTCGCGGCGTAGCTCGACCAGGTCGCCGGCCACGGCCTGCCCGGCGGCCCGCTGCCACCTGGTAGTCGCCGGCATCCGCTCCAGCTGGGCCTCGAGCCAGTCGATCTCGAAGATCGGCCCCACCGCCAGGAAGATCCGGGCAACGCTGGCGAGCGAATGCCCGGTGCGGTGCGCCACGTCGATGATGTCGGGGGCGTGGAACAGCTCGTCGACGTGCACCTGGCGCCTGGCCACGTCCTCGGGAACCCCGAGATGGCACCACGCCTCCACTTCGGCGTCACTCTGCTGGCGGACCTCGGCCGGGGCCAGGGTGTGCATGGTGGTGGCCAGCTCGCGGAAGGCGGCCCTGGTCGGTTCGATGATCCGCTCCAGCGGCTCGCTCGACGGGTTGCGCAGGTACCAGCGGGTCACCGCCTCCACCAGGCCGTCGATGCCGGAGAGGAGCTGCCGCTCGGCCTCGGCCGAGATCGACCCGATCAAGGCTTCGACCTCGGCCCACCGCTCCGGGGCGTCCGTGACCTCGCGGGCGATCTCGTAGGCGCGCACCACCCGCTCCGGTCGGATCCCGGCGTCCGCCATCAGCCTGCTGACGAAGGTGATGCCCTGGGAGTTCACCACCTCGTTGGCCAGGATCATGGCCAGCAGCTCGCGGCGCAGCGGGTGCCGGTCGATGAGGTCCCCGAACCGCTCCACCACCGCAGCCGGGAAGTAGTGGCGCAGCTTGTGATCGAACACCGGCTCGTCCGGCAGATCGGACTCGAGCACGTAGTGACGCAGGTTGCGCTTGGCGTAGGCGAGCAGCACCGCCAGCTCCGGGCTGGTCAGCCCGATGCCGTCGCGGGCACGTTCGATCATGTCCTCGCTGGATGGGAGCCGCTCGATCCTGCGGTCCAGGGACCCGTCACCCTCCAGCATCGCCATCAGGTCCTCGTACGCCTCGGTCCGGGTCCCGGAGATGGCCTGCTCCTGGCCGAGGATCTGGGCCTGGAGGAAGTTGTCGTACAGGATCTTGGCGACGACCTCGTCGACCACCTCCGAGACCAGCCGGTCGCGTCCATCACGGTCGAGGTCGCCCCGCTCCTCGGCCAGCCCGAGCATGATCTTCAGGTTGACCTCGCGGTCCGAGCAGTGGACCCCTGCCGAGTTGTCGATGAAGTCGGTGTTGATCCGCCCTCCGCCCATGGCGTACTCGATCCGGCCAAGCTGGGTGAAACCGAGGTTGCCGCCCTCGCCGACCACCCGGCAGCGCAGCTTGGCGGCATCGATCCTGAGGGCGTCGTTCACCCGGTCGCCCACCTGCTCGTGCGACTCGTCCATGGCCTTGACGTACGTCCCGATC
The DNA here is from genome assembly GCA_051002015.1 of Acidimicrobiia bacterium. Taxonomy (GTDB): domain Bacteria; phylum Actinomycetota; class Acidimicrobiia; order Spongiisociales; family UBA5794; genus JACDBE01. The sequence continues at coordinate 4,949 of JBPCMS010000092.1, read as the reverse complement.
CCCCCGTTCCACAGCAGATCGACCGGGGCCGCCAAGATGGCCCCGATCACCTCGTCGGGGGTCAGCTGGGCGGGGTCGTGCAGCCCGAGGGCGCTCATCGCCAGCGGCGACAGCTCGACCCGCTTGGCGCTCCTCGAGTACACCCCGCCGCCGGCCGAGATCAGCGAGGCGTCGTAGTCCCGCCACGACGAGCGGGGCAGCTCGAACAGCCGGCGCCGCTCGGCGAACGACACCGCCGGGTCGGGATCCGGGTCGATGAAGATGTCCCTGTGGTCGAAGGCGGCCACCAGCCTGATCGTCGGTGACAGCAACATCCCGTTGCCGAACACGTCCCCGGACATGTCACCGATGCCGACCACGGATATCGGCTCGGTCTGGGTGTCGATCCCGATCTCGCGGAAATGCCATTTCACGGATTCCCAGGCGCCCCGAGCGGTGATCCCGAGCGCCTTGTGGTCGTACCCGGCCGAACCCCCCGAGGCGAAGGCGTCGCCGAGCCAGTACCCGGACCGGGCGGCGATGGCGTTGGCGGTGTCGGAGAAGGTGGCGGTGCCCTTGTCGGCGGCAACCACCAGGTATGGGTCGTTCTCGTCGTGGATGACGACGTTGGGCGGGTGGACGACCCGGCCCTCGACCAGGTTGTCGGTGACGTCGAGGAGCCCGCCGATGAAGCTGGTGTATGCGGACAGCACCGCTTCCCCCGTCTTCGCCGGGTCGCTCGGGGTGCGGCGGAGCACGAACCCGCCCTTCGAGCCGGTGGGCACGATGACGACGTTCTTGGTCATCTGGGCCTTCATCAGCCCGAGGACCTCGGTGCGGTAGTCCTCACGTCTGGTCGACCAGCGGATGCCGCCCCTGGCCACCCTCCCCCCACGCAGGTGCAGACCCTCGACGTCGGGGTGGAACATGAAGATCTCGAACAGGGGAGCCGGCTTCGGCATCCCGGGAACCTCGGCCGAGCGGAACTTGAAGGAGAGCGACTCGCGATCGGGGCGGTAGGCGTTGGTGCGCACCGTGGCCTGGATGAGACCGAGCAGGCCCCGCAGGATCCGGTCCTCGTCGAGCGATCCGACCGCGTCGAGCCCCGACACGATCCTGGCGACGATCTCGGCCTCGGCCGCCGCCGCCCCTTGGCCGCGGCGTTCCGGATCGAAGCGCTGCTCGAACAACTCGACGAGGTCGCGGGCGATTGCGGGGTGCGCCACCAGGGCGTCGTTGACGTACTCGGCGGCGAAGACGAGCCGCACCCGGCGCCAGTAGGTGCGGTAGGCGCGCAATATCCCGAGCTGGTGGTAGGTGAGCTCGGTGGTGAGGATCAACCGGTTGATCGAGTCGGACTCGGTGTCGCCGTGGAGGACGGCGCCCACGGTCTCGACCAGTCGGTCGCCGCAGGCACCGAGATTGATCTGCCTTCCCTCGGCGTCCACCACCCCGAAGTCGTGGATCACGTAGTCCTCGTTCGAGAGCAGCCTGGTGGGCACCTCCTCGACCACCTGGAGCCCGAGCGCCTCCAGGGTGGGCATGACCTCGGACAGCATCATCTTCCCGTCCGACTTGTAGACGGCCAGCCGGGTGACCGGCTGCGACCCGCCAGGCTCGTTCTGCAGCCCGACGACGGGGCCGCCGCTGTTGTCGGCAAGCTCCTGGAGCTTGACCATGTCACCGACCACCAGCTCCGGCTCCACCGAGTTGCGGTAGTACTCGGGGAACTCGGCCGCCCACCGGTCGGCCAGCGCCTCCGCTCGCTCCGTGCCCAGCCGGGCACTGGCGAGTTCGGTGATCTTCTCGTCCCATGTCTTGGTGATGGTGAGCACGTCGTCCTCGAGCTCTCGAGGGTCGACGTTGGGGATCTGGTTGTCGGCGATCCACACGGTGAAGTGGAGCCGGGCGGTGTCGGTCTCACCCAACGCCAGCCGGTAGTCCACCGAGGATCCGCCGAAGCGCTCCATGAACAGGTCCTGCAGCTTGCGCCGGATGGCGGCGTTGAACCGGTCGCGGGGCATCACCACCAGCAGCGACACCGATCGTTGCAGCAGGTCGCGGCGCAGGAACAGCCGCACCTGCTCGCGCTCCTGCAACTCGACCAGCCCCACCATCGAGCGGCGGATGTCCTCGGTGGGGGTGGAGAACAGCTCGTCCTTGGGGAAGCTCTCGAAGAGCTGGACCAGCTCCTTGTAGTAGTGCGAGCCCTCCATGGTGTCCTCGGCCTCGAGGATCTGGGTGAGCTTGGAGCGCAGGATCGGGATCTGCGACACCGGGGCCATGTATGCCTTGGAGGTGAAGAGCCCGAGCATGCGGAGCTCGCCGTTGACCTGACCGTCCGGGCCTACCCGACGCACCCCGACGTAGTCGAGCTTGGAGCGGCGGTGCACCCGGGACAGCCCGTTGGTCTTGGTGATCACCACCAGATGCCCGCTCTCGTACCGGGTCCGCAGCTCGGGGTGGAGGTCGTCGAGCAGCACCGGCTTGGCGAAGCCCGACTGTCCGCTGTCGGTGAGGATCCCCAACCCGGATTCGGGCATGGTCACGATCGCCCTGCCCTCCGGGGTGTCGATGATCTGGTACTCGCGGTACCCGAGGAACACGAAGTTGTCGTCGAGCAGCCATTCGAGGTAGGCGACGGCCTCGCTGACCTCGGTTTGGTCGTAGCGGGCGGTGCTCTCCTTCACGGCCTTGATCATCCGGAAGATGGCTCCCTGCATCGGCTCGAAGTCGATGACGGCGCGGCGCACGTCGAGCAGGACGGTGCCGAGTTGCTTGGTCAGCTTGTCGATCTCCTCATCCGTGAGCCTGCGCCCCAGCTCGTAGTGCTGCAGCGACTCGCGGTTGGGGGCGGTGCGGGTGGGGAGGATGGCCGAGATCGTCCCGTCCGGGCCGCGCTGGATCCCGAGCACGGGATGGAAGACCCGCTCGATGGTGTAGCCGAGGCCCTGGATCTCGTTGGTCACCGAGTCGATGAGGAAGGCCATGTCCGGGCACACCACCTCGACAACGGCGCCGCCCGGGTCGTAGCCGTGCTCGGACTTGGTCGGGTTGAACACCCGCACGTCCATGTCGTTGGCGTTGTGCGAGCTGGTGTAGTCGTAGACCGACAGCACCTGGGCGGCGATCTCGTCGGGCGGGGTACCGGTCAGATACTCGAGCGGGACCCGGTTCAGGTACCGCCTCGAGAACTCGGCGAACACACGGGGATCGCCGTTGTCACGCCCCGCTCCGATCTTGGCGATACGTTCGCAGAGCCCCTCTACGGCCACATCGTGTGGCTCCACCGTCCCCAGCGTGCTCACCCGTCCAACTTACCTCCGTCGCCGCACAGTTGCACCCACCGCCATCGCCCGGCGGCCCGTGATCAGGGGATCGGGTCCGACGGAGACCACGAGTGATCGTCGCTCCGGGGGCGTCATGGTTCGGCCGACGCCGCCGACGGCGGTGTCTCGAAGATGCACCGGGGCCCCGGGGCGAAGCTGAGCCTCGTGTCCAGAGTGGCCAGCCTGGCGGAGAGCCGCTCGGCCAGTGCGACGTACCAGGCGTCGTAGGCGGTCACATTCTCCCGAAGCTCCCATACCCGTGCGGCCAACGGCTCGTAGGGAAACAGGTCGACCCGCAGCGCCACCAGGTCGGCATGGGCCAGGGACGCAGTGTCTGCCGATATCGCACCGCCGAGCGCGGCGCCTCGCAGAATGTTCGCCGCCTCCGCCGGCATCAGGTGCGGAGCCGCCAGCTGGTCGGTGGTCAACAGGGCGTCCGCCCACCCCCCTGTAGGGCCGCCATCCACCAGCGCCGCCACCACCAGGGAAGCGTCGACCACCAATGTCACCGGCGGTCGGCGTCTCGGTAGGCGAGGATCTGCTCGGCGGAGAGCCTGCTACCGGTCCGCTGCTTACGGTGGCGCGCCCCGGCGAGCAGGGCCTCGGGATCTGGGCGTCTGGCGAGCTCGACGAGCTGGGCGCGGAGGTACTCCTGCAACGAGCGGCCGCTCCCGGCGGCCCGGGCGGCGAGTTCGTCGTGGGTCTCGTCCGGCACATCACGGATGGTGATCGAGGGCATGCCAGCATTATCCTGCTGATGGCATCAGATTGCAAGCGAACCCCTGCCCGTCAGGTCTTGATCAGGGGATCGGGCCCGACGGAGACCACCTTCTCGATGGCCCGGTACACCCTCTCCTCGATCCCCTTCTCCTCGGGCTCCAAGAGGTTGGCCATCACCTTGAGCACCCACTCCATCAGCGGCCGGGATCGAATCCCCACCCTGGTCAGCGACCGCATCAGGGTCGGGTTGCCGATGGCGATGACGAACGCTCGCGCCACCCGGTGGTAGGCGCCGTACTCGTCATCGATCTGGCGGGGGTAACGGTGCAGGATGGTCAGGTCGTCGGCGGCGATGGCATCGGCGATGTGTCGCGCCGCCATCCGCCCCGTCTCGTAGGCGTAGTCGATCCCCTCCCCGTTGAAGGGGTTGACCGCCCCCGAGGCGTCGCCGATCGCCACCCAGTTGCGGCCCACCTTGGGGCCCACCGAGAACGCCATGGGCAGTTTGCCCCCCACCGGGTCGGTGAGCCGCTCGATGTCGCCCCAATGATCGGGGAGGTCGGCGACATAGGCGTCGAGCACCCGCGAGGTGTTGACGTCGCGCCATCCCTTGAACGACGAGATCACCCCCACTCCGACATTGATGGCGCCGTCGCCCAGCGGGAATATCCACCCGTAGCCGGGCATCGACCTGCCCTCGGCATCGCGGATGTCGAGCTGGCTCTCCAGGAACCGGTCCTTGGAGTTGGGGCTGGCCCAGTAGCCCCGCACCGCCAGGCCGTACGGGTAGTCCTTGCGGCGGGCGGTGCCCAGCGCTCGTCCGAACCGGGCCAGCGACCCGTCGGCGATGACCACGATCCGGGGGCGCAGCTCCACGGTGGATGCGGCGTCCTCGCCGTCCTTCTCGGTCAGGGTGACCCC